>JBBRLA010000186.1:0-13093 GCA_038231615.1 Polyangia bacterium
AGCCGCCCAATCCCCCCTGCGAACCCCTTTGACTCCCCGAAAGACCCCCCCTATACTCTGACACCTCCCCATTTCGCCGCCCTTTGTCGGGGCTGGCGCGAAGGATCCCATGGCCCAAGAGCGGACCTACCTGGAGCTTTCCGAGAACGACGGCGGCAGCCACAAGTTCTATGAAATCATCGTTCGCGATGGCGAACTCTCCATTCGCTATGGCCGCATCGGCGAACCCGGCCAGTCCTCCGTCAAGCAGTTCCCCACCCACGACAAGGCCCTCGCCGAGGCGCAGAAAAAGATCAGCGAAAAAACCAAAAAGGGCTACGAGCGCGCCGAAAAGGGCCTGCGCAAGAAACGCGCAGTCACCCACCGCGAGACCGTCACTGTCGCCCCTCCGCCCGCCGCCAAGCAAGCCCCCGTTCTCTGGCGCTTCGAGACCGGCAGCCGCGCCTTCGGCGTCTTCGTCGACACCAACCTGGCCTGGGTCGGCAACGACCAGGGCAAGATTTTCGCCGTCGACCACCACGGCGAAGTCCGCTTCAAATTCAAGCTCCCCGACGGCGTCAAGTGCATCATCGCCGACGACGACTGGCTCTACGCCGGGTGCGACGACGGCAACGTCTACGACCTGTCCAGCAAGTCCCCCCGCATCGCCTACCAGATCGCCGACGACGTCGACATCTACTGGCTCGACATCCACGACGGCGTCCTCGCCGTCTCCGACGCCAACGGCAAGGTCACCGTGGTCAACCACGAAAACGAGTCACAGTGGAGCAAGAAGAGCAGCGGCCAGTGGGGCTGGATGGTCCGCTGCGACGAGATCGGCGTCTACCACGGCCACACCGGCGGCATCACCATGTACGATTGGGAGGATGGCGCCCAGATCTGGACCCGCCCCACCGATGGCGCCGTCTTCTTCGGCTGGCAAGAAGAGGCCATGCTCTACGCCGCCACCACCCACCACAAGGTCTGCTCCTTCACCAAACAGGGCCAGCCCGCCACCGTCTACGCCTGCGACAACGTCCTGTTCTCCTGCGCCGCCGCCCCCGGGGGCAAGTTCATCTTCGCCGCCGACAACTCGGCCCAGGTCTACTGCTTCGCCGAGAACGGCACCCGCCTGTGGAAACTCGGCACCGGCTGCGGCGCCGCCCTGTCCATGCAGTACCGCGACGAACGCCTGTACCTGGTGACCAACACCGGCGTGCTGTGCTGCATCGACGCCAGCGAGGCCGCCATCCTGGCCGCCAAGCAGGGCATCGTGCCCCAGGCCGTGTCGCGGATCGCCCCCAAGGTCGAACTCTTCACCCCTCCGCCGCTTCAGACCACCTCCACCGCCACAGCGGGCGCGGGCGTCATCGCCGAATGCTACCTGGATGCCGGCCAGCTGCGGGTGCGCGTGCTCTCGCCGGGCTACCACCGCGACTGGCACTGCCAGTTCCCCAAGGACCTCCGCGAGGCCGGCGCCCGCTACGTCATCGACCAGGTACGCGAGTCCGCCAAGGGCGGCTTCTACCGCGCCTTCGGCAACATCCGGAAGCTCGTATGAAGCTGATCCGGCAAACCATTCTGCACTATCAACAGGGCACTTCGGACAAGGTCTACGAGATCGACCTGTGCGAGGTTGGCGTCGGGCGCTACGTGGTCAACACCCGCTACGGGCGCCGCGGCTCCCATCTGAAGGAGGGCACCGAGACCGTCAACCCGGTGGCCCTGTCCAACGCGCAGAAGGCCTTCGACACCCTTTTGGCCGGCAAGCTGAAGAAGGGGTATTCGGACGTGCTCAGGGCGGCCCGGCAGGCCCCGGTCGCGACCCCCGCGGCGGCGGCGCAGATCCCAACCCCTGCGGTGGGCACCGACCCCCGGGAGCAGACCCTCCTTTTGCGCCTCTCCCGGGCGGCGCAGGAACAGGGTCGCACCCCGGCACGTCCGACCGGCACGGCGCGCACCGGGCGGCCGGCACCCACCAGGCACTGGCCGCTGGAGCGAGTCATCTGGCGGGCCGGCGTGCTCGGGTTGCGCGGGGCCGTGCCCCATCTGATGCAGCTCGCCTTCACCGGTGCGCCGCTGCGCGACTACTGCATCGCCTGGGCCCTGGGGCGCTGCGGCGAGCGCCGGGCGGCGGACACCCTTTCGCGCCTGCGGGAGGGCTCGCATTCCGAGGCGGTGCGGCGCATCGCCGGTGAGGCCGAGCGGCAGCTTCTGGACGAGGCCGGGCACAAGCGGCTGGCCGAGCAGGCCATCGAACGATTGCCGCAGGAGCTGCGCGAGGCGGCGCAGGGCCTGGCCGGGCCCGAAGCGCTGGGACAGCGGCTGGCGACCTATCTGGGCACCGCCGACCCGGAGCGGACGGTGGCCCATGCCTCCACCCTGAGCGAACTGTCGGCGGCGCGCCTGGCCGCCCTGGGGCGGACGGCGGACCCGCGACGGACAGCGGTGCTGGAGCTGCTCTATCAGATCGACAACGAGCACACCCGCCCGGCTCTGCTCGCGGTGTTGCGCACGGTGCCGCTGGTCCCGCCCTACTTCCAGCGCATCCGCCACCTCTTCAAGGCCGCGGAGTACCGACGCGACGGCGAGGTCTTCGGGCTGATCGCCCACCGCATCGAGAAGGCGCCCCACGGCTTCCAGCGCATCGGGAAGTATACCCACAGGGTGCGGCTGGCCTCGGGCCGCAGTGCCGGCGCCGAAGAGGCCCAGAAGATGCTGCGCGAGCCCGATGCCAAGCTGGCCTTTGGCTCGGCCACGCGGACCTACCTGCGGCAGCGGACGTGGCGGACACTGCGGGAGCTGGGGGACCTTTCGGACCTGTCCTACGTCAACATGGCGGTCGGGGTGCTTTTGCCCTTCACCGATGAAGACGCCGTGGCGCCGCGGAACTCGGGGCACCTGCACTGGAACGAGTTTGCGCCTTATTGGGCGTTCAACCACGTGCTCCACGGCAAGAGCACACGGCTGCGACCGCAGAAGAACGGCAAGGCGTGGCGGCTTTCACCCCGCGCTTCCCTGCACACCGCGGAGATTGGGCGCGAGGAGTCCTTCCCGCAGCTCTGGGAGCGACGGCCGGCGGGCCTCCTGCATCTGCTCTCGGAAAGCCGCTGCGAACGGGTGCATGTTTTCGCCGTGCGGGTGCTGCGGGCGCTGCCGGCGGTGCGCCGGGAGTTGGACGTGGACGCGGCGATCATGCTGGTGTCGCGGCCTTACCCGGTCACCGTGGCCCTGGGGCTGGAACTGGCCCGGGAGCGCTACCGTCCCGAGCAGCCCGACCGGGCGCTTCTTCTGGCGCTCTGCCAGTGCGTGCTGGCGGAGGCGCGCACACAGGGACAGCGGTGGATCGAGGATCAGCGCGACCTCTTTCTGCGCGACGGCGAGTTAATTGTCGGGCTGATCAGCAGCAGATGGGTCGATACCCGTGCGCTGGCCCGGCGCCTGCTGCTGGCGGCGGCGCTGCCCGAGGACGCTGCGCGGGCCCTCATCGGCCGCATCATTGCGTTTCTACTGACGCTGCGGCCCGCGGCAGCGGCGACCGCCGCGGGAGCCGGCGCTGCCACGACAACTGGCGCTGCCGCGACAACCGGCGCTGCCGCGACAACCGGCGCTGCCACGGGAGCCGGCTCTACCGCGGGAGCCGGCACTGCCGCGGGAGCCGGCACTTCCGCGGGAGCCGGCACTGCCGCGGGAGCCGGCACTGCCGCGGGAGCCGGCACTGCCGCGAAAACCGGTGCCGCTACGGGTGCCGGCGCTGCCGCGAAAACCGGTGCCGTCACGGGTGCCGGCACTGCCGCGGGAGCCGGTGCCGCCACGGGAGCCGGCGCTGCCGCGACAACGGGTGCCGGCACTACCGCGAAAACCGGTGCTGCTACGAAAACCGGTGCCGCTGCCGCCGGAACTTCCCCCTCGCTCCAGGCCGAGCTGGCCCGGGACATCGGGGACATCTTGCTCAAGAGCTTCCCCGGGCCCCTGCGCCGTCTGGGGCTGCCGATCATCCGCGACCTTCTGGCCCACCCAATGCCCGAGGTGCAGGAGCTGGGGGCCACGCTGCTGCTCTCTCACGAGCTGCCCGCGGCAGCGCTGCCCGAGGAGATCCTCCAGCTTCTCATCGCCTCGCCCCATGAGCCGCTGCGCGCCATCGGCATCCGACTGCTCGGACAGCTCCCCGACGAGGCGCTGCTTCTGCGCGGGGGCCTCATCCTTTCCCTGTGCCGCCACCCACTGCCCGACGTACGGGCGGCGATCCGCCCCGTGGTGCGCCGCCTGGTGGCCGAGCACCCGATCTTCGGCGACCGCCTGAGCGCCGGCCTGGTCGAGGCGCTGCTCCTGCCACAGGAGAATGAAGGGGTGCACCGCGACCTCCTGCGGCAGCTCCAAGACGACCTCCACGAGTTCGCCGAACACCTGCCCCTGCCCAAGGTGCTGGCGCTGCTTCATGCCCGCTCGAAGGCAGCGCAAGAGCTGGGCGGGCGCCTGCTCCTTCATCATCCGACGTGGGCCGACCAGATGGATACGGCGCAGGTGGTCAAGCTCGGCAGTCACGAGGTGGTGGCGGTGCGGGAGGCGTGCTGGGCGCTTTTCATCCAGATCCTGCCGCGGCTGCGGCAGAGTGCCGAGGAGATGGCCGCCGGGGCCCGGCTGCTGGATGCGAAATGGGAGGACAGCCGCGCCTTCGCCTTCGGCATCTTCCGCGAGTCGTTCTCCAGCGAGGAGTTTACTCCGGGCATCCTCATCAGCATCTGCGACAGCGTAAAAAAGGACGTACAGCGCTTCGGCAGGGAACTCTGCGCCCGCTTTTTCCGCGACGAGAGCGGCCACGAATACCTGCTGAAATTGAGCGAGCACCCCGCGGCGGACGTGCAGCTTTTCGCCACCCACTACCTGGAACGCTACGCCGCCGGGGACGTCCACCGGCTGAAAGAACTTTCGCCTTATTTCGTCAGCGTCCTTACCCGGGTGAACCGCGGCAGGGTGGCCAAGAGCCGGGTGCTTTCCTTCCTTTTGGCCGAGGCCGAGAAAAGCGAGGCAGCGGCGCGGATCGCGACGGACATCCTGTCTCGGCACTCGGCGACGATAGCGGTAATGGACCGGGCGCGGGCCCTGGACATGCTGCTGCGCATCGGCCGGCGCTACCCCGGGATTGCGCTGCCCTTCAAGATCCAGCAGCCAGCGGTACGCGATGCAGTTTGATTATTCGTACAAGGGGGAAAGCGCCGTCGACAACAGCCGGCCGGATCGGACCGGCCTCTCGTTCTCGCCGGACACCCGGCGGCAGCCGACGTTCTTTTCCGGGGAGCTTCAGAAGGGCGTGGCCTTCCGCGAGGCGATCAGCGCGTTGCATGACGTGGTGGTCTCGGACCTGCGCTTCAAGCCCAAGGACCGGACGGCGTATCTGGCGTGGGCGGCGCAAAACGAGGGCCTCGACTGGCTGAAGGTGGCGTCGCATCGGACCGACGTGGCGGCGCGCATCCAGCAGATGCAGGGGGAGCTGACCGCGCTTTATCGGACACAGAACACGCGGATGCAGCCGTTTTATCACGCGCGGCAGCAATACTATAACTACCTGTACCAAAAAGAGCGCGACCTGTGGTTCGTCCTGGACCCGGTGATCACCGTCCACCCCGACGAGATCTTCTTCGAGTGCTTCAGTCAGGACGAGTCGAGCTACGGGCGACTGTCCTGCGGCTACGAGGTCTTCTCCGGCATCGGCGATTTCGCTTGCGGGACCACCAACATCGACTACTCGGCGGCCCTTTACGACGAGTTCCAGAAGATCCGCGGCTACAAGACCACGCGCTTTTTGGTCGATCCCTCGGGCTTCGAGGTACATACCGCGGAGGACCAGTACAAGGAGGTCAAGATCGACCTGCCGGATTCGTGGGTGCGCGGCTTCCTTCAGGTCAGCTCGGCCATGGCGCTGCCGGCGGTGAGCTTCACCCTGCACCCGATGGACGTGCACAACCTGTGCTTCGTCCTGCGCCGACACAAGGAGAAGATGGGGCCCCGGAGCATGCGCTACCTCCTGCGCCCGGGGCAGCCGGTGCGGGTGGTCTTCGACCCGTGGGGCACCGAGGTGGTCTGCCCGCGGTCGATTTATGCAGGTCCCGCGGGCGGGTCGGCGGACTCACTGGACCCACCGGACCCACCGGACAACGGCGAACGGGAGATCCGCGTATGGGGCCGGCGGCGCATCCACATCCTGGAGCGCCTGATCCCCATCGCCCGGAGCTTCACCGTGCACCTCCTGGGCACGGGGATGCCCTCGTTCTACGTCGCCGACCTGGGGGACATGTCGTTCACTTTGGGGCTTTCCGGGTGGACCGCGAACGACTGGTCCAGCGCCGGCAACTTCGACCTGCTGGCGCCCCGAGCCGACGTGGACGAATTCACCAAGCGGCGGGTCTTCGAAGGGCTGCGCGAGCGCCTTGTGACCACGCCGGATGTCCTGGCACAGGCCCTGTCCCTGGATCGGGCGGCGGTGCTGGGGGCGCTTTCGGCGTACACCCAGGCGGGGCGCGCTATCTTCGACCTGAACAAGGGAGTGTACCGCCTGCGCGAGCTGTCCCGGGAGCCGCTGCCGATGGACCGGCTGCGCTTCCAGAGCGAGCGAGAGGAGGGCGCGATGCGACTGACGCTTTCCCGCGGGGCGGTCATCGTGCATGCCGAGGCGGTGCCCGGCGAAAAGGGCGCGGCTTCCGTGCTGCGCCTTTCGGGGACGGTGAAAGATCGCGAAAAGGTGCTGCGCCCGTCGTTGACGGTGGATGGGGACGAGCGTATCATTCGGGCCGAATGCACTTGCAACTTCTTCCAGCAGAACAAGTTGTATAAAGGGCCTTGCGAACACATCCTGGCGCTGCGCATGCAGGAGCGGCGGCAGGGACCAAAGAGGATTTGATTTCACGTGCGAGAGCGAGAGGATAGCCTTGCAACCCGGGCGGTGGATCGCCGTCCATGCACCATGACCGAGCACGCGTCACGGGTCCGCTCTTGACTGTGCGGGTCTGGGCCTGGTCGCGCCATCGCGGTGTCGAATCCGTGATTCCGATGGGCCCGACCAGGCCCGCCCCGCTCGAGTTGAGACGGCCCCGTCCCAGGATGCTTTCGAAGGGGTCATCGCTCTCGCTCTCGTACGTGATTTTTGGCGCCCGTGGCCGACATGGCTGCCGACATGGCTGATCGACCCAGAACCCGGCAGGAAATCTACGACCGCATCCGGGAGACCTCGAAGGACGAGTTCGTTCTTGAGGACATGATCCGCCTGGGGTTCTGGCCCAAGCAGGGGCAGTTGCCGGAAGACCCGGCGGACGAGATCCGCCAACGAGGGGAGCTTCAGCGAGAGCTGCACAAGCTGCGCGAAGAGAATCGGCACCTGAACAATGAAAAGGCGCTGCTGAAAGAGCTGCGCAAGGAACGCCTGAAAGAGGCACTGCGCAAGCGCCAGGAGACAAAAGAGCAGCACGAGCGGGTGCGGGTGGATCGGGCGGCGGCGTGGCGCGGGCGGATGGAGCACGAGATCGGCTACCTGGGCGAGGCGGTCTCGGGGGGGCTTTTGCACGACAAGGGGGACGCGGAGCGGCTGCGCTCCCACGGGCTGCCGGTGTGGAGCAGCGCCGGAGAGATCGCGGCGGTGATGGGCATCAGCGTGGGGCAGCTCCGGTTCCTTTCGTATTCGCGAAAGGTGTCGCGGGTGTCCCATTACGTGCGCTTCTTTTTGCCGAAGAAGACCGGCGGGCAGCGGCTGATCTCGGCGCCCATGCCGCGGCTCAAGCAGGCGCAGGACTTCGTACGGCGGCAGGTACTGGACAAGGTGGCGCTGCACGAGGCGGCGCATGGCTTCCGCGCCGGGTGCTCGATCGTCAGCAATGCCGCGCCGCACGTGGGGCGCGAGGTCGTGCTGAATGTCGACCTGAAGGACTTTTTCCCGACGGTGGGATACAAGCGGGTGCGGGGGCTCTTCCGGGCGCTGGGGTATTCGGAAGCGGTGGCGACGATCTTTGCGCTTTTGTGCACCGAGCCCGAGATCGAGGAGGTGGAACTGGACGGGACGCGCTACTTCGTGGCGCTCTCGGAGCGGCGGCTGCCGCAGGGGGCGCCGACGAGCCCGGCACTGACCAACATCCTGTGCCGGCGGATGGACCGGCGGCTGCAGAAGATGGCGGCGGATCTGGGTTTTGTGTACACGCGCTACGCCGATGACCTGACGTTTTCGGCACCGCCAGAGCACGCCAAGCACGTGGGCCGGGTGCTGCGGCGGCTGGGATCGATCGTGGCCCACGAAGGTTTTGTGCTGCACCCGGACAAGACGCGGGTGCTACGACGGGCGGGGCGGCAGGAGGTCACCGGGATCGTGGTGAACGATCGGCCGGGGGTGCCCAAAGACGTGCTGCGGCGGTTCCGGGCAACGCTCTTCCAGATCGAGAAGGACGGGCCGGAAGGAAAGCGGTGGGGACAGTCGAAGGACGTGCTGGGATCGGTGCTGGGTTTCGCCAACTACGTGCACATGGTGCAGCCGGAGAAGGGCGCGGAGCTGCAAGCGCGGGTGCGGAAGCTCCTGGACCAGCACGGGTGGAAGCAGAAGCGGATGCCGGCGGAGCGGTTGGTCAACAATGCAGCGGCAACGGAGCCGCCGACGCCGGAGGGCCCGCTGGAGCCGGACAAGCAGAAGAAGAAGTGGTGGAAGCTCTGGTGAGCGGTGCCGACATCGACCTGTCGCGGGCGTCCCCAGCCAGCTTTTTTTGCGCCACGACTTTCTTAGAGCGGTGAGCACTTGCGTTGAGGGCGAGTGCGCCCGCAGGCGGCGAGCGGAGCGGCCTACTGGCCGTGAGCACGGCGGCGTGGGGGCACTCCCCACCGACTCGCATTCGCGAGTCGGCGTGGGCCCTCCCATGGATTCGCGAATGCGAATCCATGGGGGAGACGTAAACCGCCCTCAACGCAAGTGCTCACCGCTCTAGCGGGCGTCTGCTTATCCGAGAAACTCGGCCAACAGGTTGGCCAGCGCCTGCGGCTGGTGGCGCTGCATCATATGGCCGGCGCCTTCCAGGAGCTTCAACTCGGCCTGGGCAAAGGTCCGGTAGCGGTGTCCAGTCTCCTCGGGGGCGTGGCGGAAGAAGGACTCGCTGCCCTCGACCAGCAGCACCGGGCAGGTGACGCGGCGCCAGAAGTCTTGCGCCACGTCCAGGCGGAAGGGATAGGGCCCCCGGGTCAGGTGCAGCGGATCATGCTTGAAGCGCAGGCGTCCGTCCTCTGCCAAGCGAGTCCCGTGGCCCGCCAGGCGCAGGGCCTGTTCCTCGCCCAGGAGCGGGTCGTGCCGCCGCAGTTGCTGCGCCGCCTCGGCCACGGTGGCGTAGGTGCGCTGGCGCTTCCCGCGAGCGCCCTTCCAGGCGGCAATCCAGCTTGCCATGAGTTCCGGCACCGGGGTGTTTTCGTCCGGCGGGCCGATGCCCTCCAGCAGCGCCAGGCGGTGGACCCGATCCGGGTAGGTCCCGGCGTAGTAGGACGCGATGCTCCCGCCCATGGAATGCCCGACGACCGAGACCCGCGCCCTGCCCCGCTGGGCGATCACGTCCTCCAGGTCGGCCAGATAGTCCATGAAGTGGTAGTACCCGCCGGCACCCACCGGGTCGCTGTCGCCGTGGCCGCGCATGTCCGGGCAAAGGACATGGTAGCGATCGGGCAGCGCCCGGACGGTGTCCTCCCAGCCCCAGGCAATGTCCAAAAAACCATGAAGCAGCACCACCGTGTGATCGAGCCCGGGATCGTCCCCGCCCCATTCCAGGACGTGGCACGACAGGCCCGTCGAAAGGGGCAGGCGCATAGATGATGTCGTCGTCGTCGTCGCCGGCCGCGGGTTGTGCTCCGCGACGTTCAGCATGGGGCCTCGGCGACCTTTGGGACGGCCGACGTGGGACGGAATCGGGCCGGCAAAAGGGTCATGATCACCGGCAGGCCCGCCGACGGGGTCAGGGTGATCGAGCGGCGTACCACCTTGGGCCGATACCCCGGCGAAAGCGCCAGGTGGACGCGGGACAGGACCGTCGCCAGCACCATCTTCATCTCGTAGGTGGCGAAGGCGGCGCCGATGCAGCGCCGGGCCCCGCCGCCAAAGGGGAACCATTCCGAGACGCTGGGCTTGAAGCTCCGGTAGCGATCCGGGTCGAAGCGATCCGGCTCGGGGTAAAGCGACGGCCGCCGCTGGGTCAGGTAGATGCACGGGGCGATCACCGTGCCCACGGGCAGGTCGTGGTGAAGGACGCGTAGCGGTTCTTGCAGCACCCTGCCGACCAGCGGGATCACCGGCTGCAAGCGCAGGGTCTCGCGCACGGTGGCGTCGAGCAGTTCCAGCCGGGAAATCTTTTCAGGCGCCAACTGTCCCCCTTCATGGGCGGTGGCGATCTCGTCGCGCAGCCTGGCGAGCAGGGCGGCGTTGCCAAGCAGCCAGCGGAAAGCCCAGGCCAGGGCCGTGGCGGTGGTCTCGTGGCCGGCGACCAGCAACGTGATCAGCTCGTCGCGCAGCTCGGGGTCCGACAGGGGCGCCCCGCTTTCGTCACGGGCCTGCATCATCATCGAGAGCACGTCGGTGCGCCCGGCAAGCTTCCCGTCCTCGCGGCGCTGGCGCATCTCGGCAAACAGGATCTGCTCGGCCTCCTTGTGCAGGCGCAGGAAGCGCCCCCACGGGCTCAGCGGCCCCAGGTCGCGTTGCATCAGCGGCAAAAGCAGCGGCGGCCAGGCGACGATGTCCAGGGATTTGGCCAGGATCTCCGACAGGCGGGCGAAGCGGGCGCCCTGGGCGATGCCGAAGACGGTGCGCAGAATGATTTGCAGGGTGATCTGCTGCATCGGCCGGTGCAGGGGAAAGGGCGTGCCGCTGGGCCAGGTGTCGATCGAGGCGTGGGCGATGTCGATCATGGCCCTGCCGTAGGCCTGCATGCGCTCGCCGTGCAGGGCGGGCATGATCAGCCGGCGCTGGCGCAGATGCTCATCGCCATCGAGGAGCAAGAGGGAATGCTGGCCCAGGAAAGGCTTGAGGACGCTATTGGCCTGCCCGGCGAAGAGCACCCGCGGGCTGCCGGCGAAGATCTCCTTGATGGCGTCGGGGTTGGACAGGAGCACCGGCCGGAAGCCGGCCAGGCGGACGGTGAAGATGTCGCCGAAGCGGCGGGCGCAGTCTTCCAAAAAGGGCATCGGTTCGCGGAACCAGCGCCACGTCTGGAAGGCGGCGTGGGCGGTGGGGCCTGGCGGCAACTGCGGGTTCATCGGATGGGACTCCTGGCAAGTAGTAGCCGAAATCGGGCGCCCCGGCCAGGCGGCGGCTTCAGCGGGCCTTGGGGCCGCGGTCCAGGATCTTGAAGACGACGCGGCGGTTCTTCAGGCGGTTCTGCGGGGTCAGGTTGGGCGCCATCGGCTGGCTGGCGCCGAAGCCCTCGGCAATGAGGCGGTCGGGACTGACCCCCAGCTTGGTCAGGTAGGTCCGCACGGCGCGGGCGCGCTCCTCGGACAGTTCCTGGTTGACCTGGGGCTTGCCCACGTTGTCGGTGTGCCCTTCGATGCGGACGCGGCGCAGCTCTGGATGAAGGATCAAGAGATCCGCCACCTCGTCCAGAAGGGCGCTGCTCTGGGGGGTCAGCACGGCGGTGCCCGGCTCGAAGACCAGGGTGCCCTTCAGCAGGATGAAATCATCGCCCAGGCGCACCGAGGGGAGCAGCGGGCGGTGCCGCAGCACCAGTTGCACGCGCTCTTGCACGCCGGAGGTCAGGGCCACCTGCTGCTCTCGGGCCAGGTAGCCATCGCTGTCCACGCGCAAGTTCCACTCCCCGGCGGGTGCGTCGGCCAGGAAGCCACCGGCGATGTCCGGCGGCACATCGACGCGCCGGTCGCCGTGAAGCAGCGTCACGGTGGCCGGGATCGGTAGGCCCTTCTCGTTCAGGATGTCCGCCCGCACGGACGACGGCGCCGGCGCCCGTGCCGGCAGGTACAGGTTGACCTGGGCGGTCTGACCCGGCGCCACTGTCGTCTCGACCCGGTGGTCTTCATACTCGGGGCGAGACGCCAAAAGGACCAGGGGGCCCGCCGGGAAGGGGCCCGCGTCGAACTCGCCCAGGTCATCGGTGAGCAGGGCATTTGCCCGCCGCCCGGGGAAGCGCACCATGGCCCCGGGTACCCCCAGGCTGGTGCGCCGGTCGCGCACGATGCCATGCACCCGGCCCTCGCGGACCGCCAGCACCGGCGTGGTGCCCGACCAAGTCTCAGTGGGCGCCTCGCTCACATTTCCTGGCGGCGGCAGCGTCGTGGCCGTCGCACTTCCGGCGGGTATTCGCCCGGGCAAAAGGTCCACTGTCCAGGTGAGCGCGCCGTAGCCCGCCACCTGTGGCACCGGCGAACCCATGGCGAAGCCGGGGCTCGACAGGCCGGCCAGGAAGCCGATGTCCAGGGTCAGGTTGGCGGCGGTGTGCAGCCGGGCGGCGAAGGTCATCCACTGCGCCACGCGGCCGTCCAGGATGCCCGCGGACACCTTGGGCGAGAGCGCATTGCGCAAGACGTCATCGCCGCTGGAGGCCACTGCCTCCAGGTGGTATTCGAAGATCGGGCCCAGGGCCAGGTAGCGAGAAAGGGCGAAGGCCGCGTCGGCGCCAAGGCCCATGCGCAGGCGCGGCTGCCGGATGCCGTAGGCGGCGGTGGTGACGATGCGCGAGTAGGCGCAATCGTAGGTCGTGCCGCCATGGCAGGTCAGATCGGTCAGAAGCGAGCTGCTGCGGTCCTGGAGGTAACCGATCAGGAAGTGCAGGCGCAGCGGGACATGGGGGACCAGCCGCGAAAGATCGATGGAGGCAAGCAGGTCCACCCCGGGACTGGTGCTGGAGAAGTCGGCGCCGAGATCACCGCCGGCGCTACTGACCGAAAGGTACGGGCGCAGGGCCAGGTGCACGTCGCGCAGGACCTGCCCATGCAGCTTCACCCCGAACCCCAGGTCCCCAAGGGACGTGATGAGGGCCGGGTCCTCGCGGTACGCGGCGTTGCGATCGTTCTGGTTGCTGCCGGCGCCGATCCCGATCCACGCCTCGACGTGGCGGCCCAGGGTGGCGTCGAGCTGAAGGCCGCCGACGAGCTGCCC
>JBBRLA010000187.1:0-13083 GCA_038231615.1 Polyangia bacterium
CTGTACCAGCGCATCAAGGATGGCGCCGCGGAGGACTTCGCGCCGCGCCTGTTCCTCTTTGGGGCCAAGGCCGCGCCGGGATATGCCCGGGCCAAGCTGATCATCCGCCTGATCAACGCCATCGCCGAGGTGATCGACCGGGACCCGCAGGTCCGCTCCCGCCTCCAGGTGGTGTTTCTGGCCAACTACCGGGTGTCTCTGGCAGAACGCATCATCCCGGCGGCCGACCTGTCCGAGCAGATCTCGCTGGCCGGGATGGAGGCCAGCGGCACTGGCAACATGAAGCTCATGATGAACGGCGCGCTCACCATCGGCACCTTGGACGGCGCCAACGTCGAGATTTACGAGGCGGTGGGTGCGGAAAACTTCTTTCTCTTCGGAATGACCGCCGAGCAAGTCGCTGCGCGCCGGCCGGTCTACAACCCGTGGGATGCCTATCGGGGGAGCGAGATGCTTCGTCGGGCCCTGGATCTGCTTCGCTCGGGCTTCTTCTCGCCGGACGAGCCGGCGCGCTTTTTTCCCCTCCTTGAATCGCTCCTGCCAGCCCACGAGCGTCCGGGGCACGGCGACGAATTCATGGTCCTTTCGGACTTTGACGAGTACGCGGCCAGCCAGCGGCGCGTGGAGCAGGCCTTCGGGGACCCGGCGGGGTGGGCCCGCAAGGTCATCCTGAACCTGGCCGGGGCAGGTCGTTTCTCATCCGACCGGGCGGTGGGCGAATACGCCGAGAAGATCTGGGGCGCGAAGCCGGTGCCGGTGACGCTCCCCGAGCGACTCTGAGACCCGGGCCCGACAAGGTAGGATCGACCCATGATAGCAGCCTCCTTGTTGGGCCTTTTGCTGGGCGCATGGTCCCATCCCGTAGCCGGGCACGCAGGCCCCGGAGAGTGGGTCTTTTCCGTCCCCATGCACGGGGCCCACGCAGCACTGGAATTTAGCCAGGTGCATGGTGCGCTCCTCGTGGAAGTGCCCGGCGCGCAGGTCGAACGCACGTTCGCCGTGACCCGCCTTTCGGGGGCCCCGCCGGAGATTGTCAACATCACCACCTTCACGGATCGCTGGCCCCCGCGGGCGGTGGTAAAGGTGGGCCTGCGCCCGGGGACGATGTTGCTCCCCGGGGGGGTCAGCGCGGTCGTGGAGTCGGGGCGGCTGGTGGTGCATATCCGGCAGACAGCCCTGCGCCAGGTTGATGCGCCCCCGTATCTGGCTGCGCCCCCGTATCTGGCTGCGCCCCCGCATCTGGCTGCGCCCCCGTATCTGGCTGCGCCCCGGGCAACGCTGGTTTACGCGACGATCGACGACCCCGGGACGCGATGGCGTCGGGGTTCCTTGGCGCTGCTCCTCTCCGGGGCCAGCTCCCTGGGGCTGCTCTTGCTCCGGCGCAGATTCCGGCCCCTGCGGGGGGCCCCGCTTCGGAGGTCCCCGGTGACGAAAGTGCCGTCCGAGAGGCCCTGCGCCCAGGGCCCGATCCTCCATGGCGCCCCTCAACCCGATCCCCTCTCGCGCATCTTCGAGGACATGAATTTTTCCCTCTCGGATCTTTAGTATAGCTCCCCCTGCCTCCCCACGCCCCGGCATTCGCCGGGGCGCGTGGGCCCACTCTGCGCGGCACGGTCATCCCGCCGGCCCCGGCCCGCTACACCACCGCGATCGTCTCGCCGCAGGCCCAGGTGGCGGTGGGGCGCAGGAACATACGGAAGGCCCGGCCCCGGTAGCGCGGGTCGCTGGCCCGGGTGAAGGCGATGTAAGCTACCCCATCCGGCAGCTCGGCGATGCACTGGAACGGGACGTCCTGAAACGCGCAGTACAGGTCTTGCAGCTTCCGGTAGTCCGCTCGGCTCACTCCTTTGAATACCAGGATGCCCGTGGCCAGCGACACCAGGCTTCGGCGAGACCGCCTTTTCGGACTCTAAAACCGGTTTTTCGGACTCTAAAACCGGTTTTTCGGACTCTAAAACCGGTTTTTCGGGCGCACTGGCGGGGGCGGGCGCCGCGGGTTTTGCCGGCCCGTCCACATTCTCTCGGACAAGGTCGCGCCGTTCCTGTTCCGAGGGCCCCTGCCCTGCCCTCGGGTCCCAGACCGCCCGGCCGCCAGCCTGTATCTGGGCCGCCAGGTTCTGCACGGCCAACGCCAGGCTCTGTATGACCGGCACCACCTGGCGGATCTGCCCCGCTATCGCCTCAATGACGCCGCCGCCGACGTCCTCATCCCGGATCCGGCGGCCCCGCTCCTCAATTGCCTCGGTGGCCCGCAAGAGCGCCTCGTCGTCCGGCACCCCCTGCTTCAGCGCCACCACGGCCGCCTTGGCCCCGCGGCGAACGGCGGCGTGGCCCGTGCCCGCCAGGATCACCCCGCAGAGCAGATCCAGGCTCTTGCAGTGCCCGATCGGCACGCCCTTGGATTGCGCCGTCTCGCCCACCTTGGCCACGTCCCCCAGGAGCTTGATGCCGGCCCGGCCCGAGTACAGGGTCTTGTCGGGGATGTGGCGGGCGACCCGGAGATAGTCCAGCATGTTACCCTCGCACACTGGCTTTCCTATCCACCTTGCCCCCAGCAGGCCGACTGGCGTTGAATGCCCGGTCAGCGGAAGCAGCCCGCGATCGGCGATGTGCAGGACTTGGGCCGCCAGCTCGAAGCGGACCTCGCGCATTCGGCGGACCTCTTCCTTGTGCTCCTGCTGATGTTCCTCCTCGTGCTCGGAAAGCAGCGCAATGTCGGCGCAACGGTTGTCGATCTGGTCGTTGATCGCGGCCAGTTCGGCTTCGGGGGACAGGTAGGCCTGGCTCAGCACATCCACCAGGCAGGCCCGGTGCAGACGAAAGGGGGGTGCCCCGGCGTTGGGCCCGGGGGCTTTGGTGCTTGCTATCATGAGAAGGGAAATAAGCCCCACCGCGGCCAGTTCAAGGGGCAATCGAAAAAAACCGAGGCGATCGGCTTGCTTCAGATCAGAGAAGCGCTATTTGCCCTTGGCCGTGTGCGGGAAATCCGCATGCAGGGTTTGAACGGGGGTAGGATCTACTCATGGTGCGCTGGTCTTTCTTTCGCTCGTACGCTCTGCCGATCGGGGTGGTGTGTTGTGGCGTGTGGGGCAGCGGGTGCCACCCTGCCACCAACGGGGTGGATGGCACCGAGCTGGATTATCGCCTGATCGGTCCCGGCGACCTGGGTCCGTCCTGCGCTCCTGTGACGGGCTCCGCGGACCAGCAACTGAGCAACGGGACGTTCGAGAGCGGCAGCGGCAACGCCAACAACGGCGGCCAGCCCGTCTCGTCCATCGCCGGCCCGTGGGTCGGCTGCTGCAATCTGGACGGTCTGGGCCAGCACACCACCTGGACCGTCACCACGTCCATGGCCCACTGCGGCCAGCAGTCGATCGCCCTTTCCAGCAGCGCGCAGGCCAAAAGCAACGTGCTGGTCCAGGAACACCATATCGACGGGGCGGGCGGCAAGGGGTTCACTCTGAGCGGCTGGTTCCTGATCCAGAGCGCCGGCCCCGATGCCCTGCTCCAGCTCGACCTCTTCGACCTGGGCAAAAACCAGGGGGTGGCCGCCTCGCCGCCCCTTTCCAGCCCGACCCGGGGCTGGGTGTCCCTGACCGCGACCGGCAGCTTGCCCGCGGGGGTTTCCCCACAGGTCCAGGCACGGGTCGTGGACACGGGCGCCCTGTCTGCGTTTGTCGACGACGTTTCGCTGGTGCTGCGGTAATTGCTTCCCGCGAGGCGCGCGTCCGTGTACCGTGGCAAAGTGGACATTCGTGGGAGCTGCCGCATGCAGAGAGTACCAGCGCACCGGTCATCGCGTTCAGCCTTCGGAAGGCCGCCTCGCCTGGCCTGGCGACAGAGCGGCGCGGCGGTCGCGGCGCTAAGCCTGATCGTCGGGTTCGTCGCCACCGGCTGCCGGGCCGGGGACGACACCGTCGATACGTCGCCGGGGACCCCCTACACCAGCTACATCGCCGACGTGACCAAAGCAGTGCTCTCGTACGAGGAGCGCTGTGGTCTGCTCGACTGTAGACTGGGCATCCCGCGCCAACCGGGAGAGACTCTGTGCTCATACGAGGCACGCTGCGTTCAGTTCGGCTGCAAGTGTGATCGTCCGGCTACAGTAGGTTGCGATGATTCCTCCTACGATAGCTCATACCAAAATCGCTGTGGTCTGCTCGACCCCACGCGCGAGGCAGAGCGGCAGCAAACGATTCTTTTGTCCTACCCGGCCTACCTGACCACCGCACGGGACGTTTCTGCCAAGGCGGCCCGCGTCACGTACGACTCCACGTGCGTCGTCAGCGCCCTCAAGGACGCGCCGTGCTCGGCGGCACAGGTCGACCTGGTCCGCACCGGCTGCGCCACCAAGGAGGCCACCGGCCGGGTCGTTGCCGGGCGCATCTGCGGCCTTCATGAGGAGTGCAAGGCCGGCTACTGCAAGGGCCTGGCCGCCGGCAGTCCCTGCGGTCACGGCACCTGCGCCCCGCTCGGCAACGTGGGCGCTGACTGCACCGAGGGCGCGGTCGCCTGCGATCCCGCCAGCACCTACTGCGGCGGCGGCTCGTGCCTGCCGCGCGTGGCAGAGGGCGCCCAGTGCAGCGACACCTCGGGCTGCGTGGATGGCCTGTTCTGCGTCCGCGCCCAGCTCGGCGATTCCCAGGGCAAGTGCCAAAAGCCGGTGTTCGGCCAGAAGGGCGACTTGTGCGACCTGGATGTGAAGGCCGGCAAGCCCTGCGCGTCGAACCTGGCGTGCTACCAGGACTCCATGGGACGCACCCTGTGCCAGGACAGGGCCCAGTCACGCGGCGCCTGCCCGACCTCCGAGGCGTGCCCGGGCACCCAGACCTGCGCCCGCGCCGTCGCGACTGCCCAGAGCGGCATCTGCCAGCCCCTGGGCAAGCCTGGCGACGTCTGCAACATCAATACCAGCCTCGGGCAGCGCTGCCAGAACACGCTGGTGTGCTTCGCCACCGATGCCATGGCCCAGGCGGTGTGCGTGCCCCAGCCGGACAACGGGCAGCCGTGCAACAAGGACCTGGCGTGCCTGATCGGCCTGTGCAACGTCAACGATGCCAACGCCAAGTGTACGGCGAAGCTGGGGACGGGCCTGGCGTGCAGCGATAACGGCCAGTGCAACTCCGGGATGTGTAGCGGGAACCTGTGCAAGTCCCCGGTCTGTCAGTAGCCGTGGTGTCCTCTACTTCCGCGGGGCTCCGCGGGGGTGAATTCGCCTACCATTTGTCCGGGAAGCTGTGGCCGGCGACCCTGAGGGCGTCCGGCATGCGCGGCGGCTCGGTGCCCTCGCCGGCGATGCGGACGGTGTTGCGTCCGCCATTTTTGGCCCGGAAGAGGGCCGCGTCAGCGGCGGCCAGAAGGCCGCTGGGGGTGGTGCCGTCCGCCGGGCAACTGGCCACGCCCACCGAGATGGTCAGCGAGCCCCCGGGCATCTCCTCGGCCTGTGGGAAGGGCTCGGCGCTGATGCGCTGGCGCAGGCGATCGCCGATGTTGGCCGCGACCCGGTGGTCGGCGTTGATGAGGAGCAGGGCGAATTCCTCGCCGCCGTAGCGCGCCACCACGTCGTTGACCCGGCGGTGCTCCCCGATGAGCCGCGCCACCTTGCGCAGCACCTCGTCCCCGGTGGGGTGGCCAAAGCGGTTGTTGTAGAGGCGAAAGTGGTCCACGTCCACCATCAGCATCCCCAGAGGCACGCTGGTGCGCAGGGAGCGTTCGACCTCCAGGACCAGCTGCTCTTGCAGGTGGCGGTGGTTGTAAAGGCCGGTCAGGCCATCGGTGATCGCCAGTTGCGCCAGGCGCCGGTTGGCTTCTTCCAGGGCGTGGGTGCGCTCGCGGACCTTGCTTTCCAGGCTCAGGTTCCACGCCTCCAGCTTGGCATTCTGCTCCTTCAGGCTGAGCAGCAGATGTTCGTTCTTCCGTCCCAGCCGGTAGGTTAGCAGCAGCCCCTCGATGGTCAGGCGCAGGTCGGGCTCTTCCCAGGGCTTGGGCAGGTAGCGCGAGAGGCCGGCGGCGTTGATGGCCTGGATCACGGAGTCGATGCCGGCCTGCCCGGTCAAGAGCACCTTGGCCGCCTGCGGCAGGCGCCGGTGCACCGCGACCAGCAGTTCGACCCCCTTCATCCCCGGCATGATCTGGTCGGCGATGACCACCGCCACCGGCTCGCCCTCTCGCTGAAGGTCGTCGAGCAGTTCCAGGGCGTCGCGCCCGGAGCGGGCCAGGTCGATGTGGCATTCCTCGCCGAAGCGCGCGCCGAGCTGCTGCCTTAGCGCGGTCAGTACGCCTTCTTCGTCATCGACGCAAATGATGTGCTCGCGTGCCACCGCCGCCCTCAGGTGTGTGCCGCCGCCGGGCCCTTCACCGGCAGCCAGACGATAAAGCGGGTTTTGCCGGACTCGGACGCCACGTCAATCCTGCCGCCGTGCTTTCGGATGATGCCCTGTACGATGTCGAGCCCGAGGCCGGTGCCCTCGCCCTTGTGCTTGGTGGTGAAGAATGGCTCGAAGATGCGGGGCAGCACGCCTTCGGGGATGCCCGGCCCGTTGTCCTCTATGGCGACCCACACGTAGCCCTCGCCGTCGGCGGGCGCGCTATCGGAGAACGGCTCCTGGTCCGGTTCATACTGGCGCAACGGCCCGGTCAGGCGCAGGCCGGGCAGCTCGCCGGTGCGGGAGGAGGTCCGCTCGGCCGCCGGGCGCGGGGCGGCGGGGCCCGTGGCGGGCGGCAGGGTCATGGTGTGGCCGGTCTCGATGGTGATCTCGTTGGGTGCGGGGGGGTCGGGGCGCTCGTTGAGCGCCTGGACCGCATTGTGCAACAGGTTGGTCCAGACCTGGTTCAACTCGTCTACGTAGGCGTAAATGGCGGGCACTTTTCCGTACTTGCGCGTCAATAAAATACCATATTTGAGTTCGCTGTGCAGGATGATCAGGGTCGTCTCAAGCCCTTCGTGCACGTCCGTGAGCACGACCCGGGCCTGATCGAGATGAGAATAGCTCTTCAGGGCCCCGACAATCCGGGTAATTTGCACGATGGCGGCACGAATTTGGTGCGCGTTGCGGTGCAAGTAGGCCCGTTGCTCCAGATACCCCACCATCACGGTCAGGGCGTGCACCGGTTGCACGCTATGAGTTGGCCTTGGGCCTTGGGCCAGGTGGGTCGACTGGGTTTTGCCGGACGGGTCGGCCCACAGGGTGCGGGCGGCGTCGGCCAGCTCCCTCATGATGGGGTCCTTCACGTCCAGTTCGGCCGCGATGTGGCAGGTGTCCAAGAGCGCGGTCGATTCGTCGGGACCCGATTGTGGATCGCACAGATCGCCCAGGTCGGCGGCCAGATCGCGGGCGCGGCGGCGCACCTGCGCCGGGGCCGGCAGCACCCCGGCATGGAGATTTGGGGCGATGTCGTCACAGGTCTGAAGGAACCGGGCGCGGATCGCCTCGGGCATGGGCAGCTCGGCAAGCTGACGGGCCCGTTCGCCCATGCGCACTACGTTTTCCTGCAGGGAATCGGCGGCGCCACGAATGGCCGCTGCCGGAGAGTTGATCTCGTGGGCCACGCCGGCCACCAGCTGTCCCAGGCCCGCCAGGCGTTCAGACAAGAGGAGCTGCGCCTGTGCCAGCCGCAGGTTCTCAACAACCCGGGCCAGCTCCTGGTTGGCCATGACCAGATCCAGGGTGCGCTCCTTGACCCGCAACTCCAGGTCCTCGGAGGACCGCTGCACCTCATCGTAGAGCCGGGCGTTGGAGATCGCGGTGGAGGCCTGGTCGGCCACGGTGGCCAGAAGCTGTAGATCGGAGTCGGTGAAGCGTTGCCTCCCGCGGGAGCGGGTGATCATGAGGACGCCCAGGATGCTGCCCTGCTGATCGAGGGGGGCGGCCATGAGCGAACCCGAGAGGCCGCCATGGCGAGCGGCTGCAGCCAGCTCGGGGTCCTTGCCCAGGTCGTCGATGCGCACCCTGCCGCCGCGGCGCACCAGCACCTCGCCCAGGGCGGCGACGGCATCGGCGGCGGCGGGATCGATGCGCACCCCGGCGCCCAGGGAATAGCGCATCCCCGGACCCACCAAGACCAGGGCGCCGCGCCGGGCGGCGAAGACCGCCACCACCTCGCTGACGATCTTGCGCAGGGCCTCTTCCAGATCGAGCACCGAGGAGATGGCCCGGCCGATGGCATGCAGGGTGGTGAGTTCGCGGACGCGGGCGCCCAGGCGCGCCTCGTTCTCGCGCATGGCGTCGATGAGCTGGGCGAAGACCCGCGAAAGGTCGCCCAGTTCGTCGCCCCGGCGCAGGATCTTCTCGTCGAGCGGGGTGAGGCGGAAGAGGTCGAGGGTGCGCGGGGCGAAAAGCTCGGGGTTGTAGGGTGCGTCCAGCCCCGGGCCGCGGGGCGAGAGGGCGGCCACTCGATCGTGCAGCCGGCCGAGCAGCCGGGTCAGGCGGACGGGCAGGAGCAGGGCCGAGGCGACAAGAAAAAGGATGAGCCCCAGGGGAATGAGGTCGCGCACGTCGTTTGCCTGGGGCATCGGCTGGAGCAGGAGCAGGACCAGGCGCTGGCAGCCGAGGTCGTGGGGGAGCTTGCCGGTGAAGCCGATAAAGGCCGCCAGGCGTCGCTGCCCTTGAACGTCGAGCGGGCGGAAAAGGGGCAGGTTGCCCTCCAGCACCGCCGCGGCCAGGTCGGAGGGGATGGGCGGGGCGGCCGGAAAAGGATCGACGGGAGCCGGGTTGACCCTGGAGGAGAGGGTGGAGAGCAGCACGCGGTCGCCGCTGTACAGGGCCAGATCGTAGCCGGCGTGGCGCCGCACGTCGAGCAGCCTGGGGCGGGCCTGGTCGATGAGGGCAGCGCATCCGCTGGTGGCGGACTGGGCCAGGATCACCTGCTGCAGGAGCACCGCTGCCCGGCGCAGTTCGTCCTCGGCGGCGCGGCGTTTCTGCTCGCGGGAGGCGGCGCTGGCGACGGCGAGCAAGACCAGACCGGTCAGGAGCACCCAGAGCGTGAGGCGCCTTCGCAACCCCAGCAGGCGCCGCGGAGGGGACTGTGCCGGCGTGATCGGGATGACGATGGACTGCGCCTCGGACAGGAAGGGGCCGGAGCGATACTCGGCAGGGCGGTATTCCGCTGGGAGGAAGTCTGCGCGTGGCGGGCCCTCGCGCCCACCGCTGGCGGTCGCCATCCCGGAAGCGTACGCGATCTCGGCGCGTCAGGCCAGCAAGATTGTGCGGCCAGGAGCCTAACCCCGGCGGGTCAGAAAGATCGCGAGCAGGACCACGGCGGCGACGACAAGCAAGAGCGGCAGGACGCGGCTGGGGGAGAGGATCTGATCCCGCACCCCGGCCAGCAGCTCTGCGACCGATGGCGATTGCTGCGAGGGACAGGATGAGGCGGCGGAAGACGGCCCCACGGGCTGCGATGCGGCGGGGCGGAATGGGGAACCCGGGTCGGCGGGGGCCTGCGGCAAACCGGAGCGCGTGGATGGGGGGTCAGCGGCATCTGCCGGCGGGCCGGCGGGGGCCTGCGGCAAACCGGAGCGCGTGGATGGGGGGTCAGCGGCATCTGTCGGCGGGCCGGCCCGTGCCGGGGAATCGGGCGGGACATAGGTCTCGATCAGGTAGCGTTCGACCGACTCGCGCTCCGACTGGACGCGCGCGGACTGCGCCACCTCGCGCCGGTCTTGCGCGTGGGCCTGCCGGCTCTGCGCGCTGTCGAGAAGAAGCGCGGCCTGCTCGGCGGCGGCGCGGCGGATCTCGGCGCTCGCCTCGTCTTTGCTGTCCTTGCCGGTCGCCTCCAGTTCCTTGAAAAGCTTGATTGCCCGCGCGCCGTTGCTGGTGCGGCGCCTGCGGTGGAACACTCGCTTGCTCGGGCAAGCGTGAAGCGCCTGGCCTGGCTGGTCTTCCTCCTGGCCTTCTTCGCCTTCTGGGTCCGGGTTGAGATCGTCGATGTCGTGCAGCAGCACCACGGTGGAGGAGGCCGCTGATGGGCCCCGCAGGTCCCCGAGCGCTTCCTCCACGTCCGCTTCTCCTGACAGGGCATTCAGCAGGGCCAGCCACAGGGCCGAGGGCGAGGCGAAGCGCTCGTCGGGGGACTTGTGACAGGCCATCTCGACCACCGCGTCCAGCGCCGGTGCCAGGCCTGGGAGGAGCTGGCTGGGTCGCGGGGCCTCGCCCAGGGAGATCAGGGAGATCACCGCGGCGGCCTGGGGCGCCCCGAAGGCCACCGCGCCGGTGAGACACTCATGAAGCAGTGCCCCCAGGGAGAACACGTCGGCCCGGCCGTCGACTGACCGCGGCGCCTTCGGCGCTTCGCGATCGATTAACCGCGGCGCCGCTTCGCAACCGATGGCGGCCTCGTCTCCCCCAAGCTGCTCCGGGGCCAGGTAGGACAGGGGCCCCAGCAGCGGATGGGTACCGATGCCGCCCTCGCCGTGGCGCAGGTGGTGCATGCCGAAGTCGAGGATCTGGAGCGTGTCCTCCGCCGGGCCGCGGGCGAGGTGCCCGAGGATCAGGTTCTCCGGCTTGAGGTCCCCGTGGATCACCCCGTGGGCATGGGCGGCGTCGAGCGCCCCGCAAAGGACCACGAAGAGGCGGGAGAGTTCCGGCAGGCGCAGGGGACCGCGCAGGAGGCGCTGTCGCAGGGATTCGCCGTGCCAAAGCTCGCGCACCAGGATGGGGATGCCGTCCTCGGTGAAGTGCAGGTCCGCGGCGCCGCCCTGGAGGTGCGGGTGGTGGAGGCCGCCGATCTCCTGGTTGTCGTGGCGCAGGCGCACCAGGGCGGCGGTCAACGCGGCGAGTTCCGGCTTCAGCACCTTGACGGCGCAGGGGGTTTGCCGGCGGACGTTCCAGGCGTTGTACACCTTTCCCGAGGGACCCTGGCCCAGCAGGGCGTCGAGCCGGTAGATACCCAGGAGGATGGCGCCGCGCAGGGCCCCCTGTGCGCTGTCGGGGGGCCTGGGCGTACCCAAGAGGATGGGCGGGGACATCCCGGAAGTGTGGGCGGGCTTGGGCATGACGACGTATACAGGATGACATATGTATATGTGAGAGGAGAAACGATCTTGATCCACGGGGTGTCGTGGCCGGTGGGAGGCCGGAGGAAGGATCGTTGGCAGCTTTCGTGGATCATGGTAGGTTGCGCGCGTCTTGCCACGAACTGGGCATTGACCGAGGAAAGAAGCGACATGGCCTACTTCAGCACCCGTCTCCCTGCCTCGTCACTTGATTCTGGTGATTCCGGTCGTCGGCGTGGGACGCTGGGCCTGGCCCTCGGACTGCTTGCGTCGTGTCTGGTGGTGGCTGGCTGCGAGACCAGCGACCCCTGCCCGAAGAATGAGGCGTCCTGCTTCGGCCTGACGCTGATCGGCGGCACCAAGCCGGATGATTTGCACTACACCAACGTATCGATAAAGGTCAGCGGCGCCTCGGGGGACCTGGTGTCACAAAGCGTCGCCGACCTGACCCGGACCGCTGACGCGGGGGTGCAGGGCCTGTTGACCTTCCAACTGCCCGACAGCTTTAGCGGGCTGCCGGACGACCATCCGCCCAAGGATGTCATTGACGCGATCCCGGCGGACAGCGACAAGGTGGCGAAACTCATAGAACTGCGCAAGACCGATCCCCGGCGCATCACCATCGCCGTCGATGGCACCGAGATGCACGGGGCCATGGAGGCGGGCAAGGTCCACTGGGACAGTACCGCGGAAGAGAACAAGCGGATTATGGCCGCCGCTACCGAGCCCAGCGAGTGGCTGAATCTGCTTTACTTCAGGGTCGGCAAGGACCAGTACGTCGACTTCCGCGCCTTTCTTCTTCCGGTCAAGACCACAAGCTAGGACCCCGCTAGGACCCCGGCGGGCCTTCCAATCAGGCGGGACTGCGATTATTCTCAAGAACCACAGTTGAACTCAAGGGCCGACGGCCCCTGGCCGATGTCTGGAATGCGCCGAGGGCACAGGCGATCGGCGAATGGTTAACTCACAGTCCGATTAATATGAGCTAGGATACGAGAAAATGAAGAATACCAAGATTGGAGTCATTGGCGCGGGGCTCATGGGGGAACGCCACGCACGGGTGCTGCGCGGTTTACCAGAGGCTGAACTCATCGGGATCAGCGACCTAGATCAGGTCCGGGGGCGGCTGGTCGCGGATCGGTACCGGGCGGGCTTCTTCGAGTCCTATGGGCAGCTCCTCGAAAAGATCGACGCGATCGCCGTGGCGACGCCGACGCCGCTGCATTATGAACAGGTGAAGCAGGCGCTGCATGCGGGGGTCCATGTTTTTGTCGAAAAGGCCATCACCCAGTATGTCGAGCAGGGGGAAGAGCTGGATGCCCTGGCGAAGCAGAAGGGGCTGATCCTGCAGGTCGGTCACATCGAGCGCTTCAACCCCGTGTACACGGAACTGAAGAAGATCATGCGGGAGTTCAAGCCGGTGGCGGTGTCCTTCCGCCGGCTCTCCAGCTTCGCCGCCAGCAACCTGGCCGTCGATGTGGTCCTGGATCTGATGATCCATGACATCGACCTGGCCTTCGACCTGTGCCAGGGGCTCTACGCCAACGACCTGCGCTCGATCGGCCGGGTGGTGCGTTCCCGTGAGATCGACCACGCGGTGGCCCACCTGGGGTTCCTCGATGGGCCGATGTGCACCTTCGTCGCCTCGCGGGTGACGGAGCACAAGGTGCGCTGCATCGACGTCACCGCGCAGGAGGCCTTCGTCGAGGCAGACCTTTTGCGCAAGGAGATCCACATCCACCGCAACGTCTCGTCGCAGTATCAGATCTCCGGCGACACGGTGAAGTACCAGCAGCGCAGCGTGGTCGAGCAGTTGCAGATCCCCGCCGCCGAGCCGCTGCACGTCGAGATGACCGACTTCGTCCAGTGCGTGCGCGAGCAGCGTCCGCCGACAGTCACTGCCAGCGACGGGGTGCGTGCGCTGAAGGCGGTGCGCGACATCATCCAGCAGATCACCGTGAAGGGGAAAGCGCACTCGTCGTCCTCCGCCCAGACGCCGGACTGGGCGACCCAGAAGCTGATCTGGTAAGGCGCGCCCAAATGATGTCTTCGCCGATCAATGACCGCGACGCTTCGCGTTTCGCGATCAATGA
>JBBRLA010000188.1:0-13077 GCA_038231615.1 Polyangia bacterium
GCTGATGATGCGCACGAATTGAATCAGAATGTAGGGTGCGCGCCCCGCCAGCGTCATGAGCAGGTGGCTTTCGAGCAGGATGTGCTCTTGCTCATCAGAGTGCGCCAGCACGGCGCGGACCACCGGGAGGAACCATGGCTCCGGGGACGGCGCGGAGCCGAATCAGCGTCAGTGGTATATCGCGAACAGTATGCCGGACCCTATCCCGATCAAGGCTCCAACGCCAAGTGCGGCGACCGTTATCCCAATGGTCGAACCGTGGAGGTCACAAATTCGCCCACCTGAAACCCGGAAGAGCCGTTACGACCAGTAGGTCGCTCCCTCGGTCGCTGCGGGGGTGCGCCAAAATCTGCTCCGGCCATGTGCTTCTTGCTGAAATTACTCTTCATCAACGTGGCTGGGATTGCTACGAAGGGTTTTCTGCTTATCATTCATTGCCTCGTTGCAACCCCACCCATTCTCATGAGGAGGTCAGCCATGTTCCATCGGCAGCTCAAGAATCCTTTCATTCTTCTGCTACTGCCAGTGATCCTCACAACAGCGCAGACCTTCTCCCTGGGCTGCGGCGGCGACACGGATGGCGGCGGGACACTGAAGTACTATACGACCTGCGGCGACCCGGTGTGCAGCAGCCACCGCGCGACCGGCGTGCCGGCCTGCACCACCCAGACCGCCGGGGCCGGCTGCGCCACCTCGGGAGAGCAGTGCGACCCCGGCAACCTGTGTAACAGCCTGATCGTCTGTGCCCGTACCGACCCGAAGAGCGGCAGCGGCGGCTGTCCGATTTCGCGAAAGAGCAGCAAGAGCGACATTCACTATCTCGGGCAGCCTGATCTTCTCCACTATCACGATGAACTGCGGAAGGTCCCGCTGGCGACTTTTCGCTACAAGGACGGCGGACCGGCGGCGCCCACACACCTTGGATTCATGATCGACGACGTGGAACCCAGCATGAGCGTGGACCCGGAGCGCAACATGGTCGACCTGTACGGCTACACCACCATGGCGGTGGCAGCGGTCCAGATCCAGGCGCAGCAGATCGAGGCCCTGCAAAAGGAGGTCGCCGGCCTGCGGCAGCAATTGCAGGAGACGCGGCATAAGGGGACTCCCCTGACCCGCGGCCCGCGGCCCGCAACCCGCTGAGCAGCCGGCATAGTTGCGCCATGCCATAATCGGCAAAGCCTGATGCGCGGCATTGGGTCACAGAAATCTGACTCTCTTAACAGATTCTCAGGACGTCGTGCCGCTTCGGCCCAGGCAAACTCGCGAAATCATTGAACCGGTCTTCTATGCGGAGACGGACCTCGGATGGCATGACGCTTGCTAATCTCAGGAATGCCAAGATTCTTCCGACAGGAAGATGAGTCGGCCGTAAAGCTTATCGCTTATTCCATTACGAGGAGGTTTCACCATGCGCATGCTCTTTGGTTTGGTGCTGGGTCTTGTCCTGTGCTCGTGTCAGGGAGCCAACCCGGGGGCCGGGGACGGGGGAGGGGACGGCCCGGGCGGGAACCTGGATGCCAGGCTCGTGAGCAACGATGCTGGAGGAGACGGAGGCGACGTGGTCATGTGTACGGGCATGCCAAGATCCTTTCCGACCTTCAACAAGGCGTGCACCGGAGCCGGCGACTGCGCGATTGTTCTCCACCAGACGGACTGCTGCGGCTCCCTGGCGGCCCTGGGCATCAACCAGGGCGAGCGCGCCCGCTTCGATCGCGATGAGGCGCTGTGCCGCTCGATGTACCCGGGCTGCGACTGTGCTGCGAGACCCACCTTGGCGGAGGATGGAAACCAGGCGCTCAGCCCGACGGACATCAGCGTGGACTGCCGCGTCGGCGCGTGCACCACCTTCGTCCGCCCCCATGGGGTGGTGGGCGATGCCTGCAAAGTTGACACCGACTGTGCAAGCAAGCAGTGCCTGACCGAGTCCCAGGATACTCATTTTGTCGGCGGCTACTGCACGTTCAAGGGGTGCGACGAGATGAGCCACCTGTGCCCGGCGGGCTCCGAGTGCAGCGGACTCACCCAGGCAGGGACCCGCATCTGCCTGACCAAATGCGGCGCTATGAACACCTGCCGCTCGCCTTACCGTTGCTGCGGTCCGGGGCCCACGGCACGTTGGTGTGCGCCGGAGCAGAGCAGCGCGTGCATGTTGCGGTGAAGTTCGGAAAGCAACGCCATGGCGGCGGCGGCGGATGTCTTCACCGACACCTCATCGCCCAGAAGATCAAGGAGCTCGACAAAAGCGACTGACCTCGGCGAGCAGCCGGCTCATCTGGACCGGCTTCTGTATCACGCTCTCGGCGTACAGGTCTCTGGCGGTGTCTGCCACGTTTGCGTCACCGGACATCACCACCACGGGGACCGCGGCGAGCCGTGGATCGCGCAGCTGCGCCTCGCGGAACTGGTGTCCGTCCATCACCGGCATGCGCAGGTCGAGGAGGATGACCCCGGGAAGGAGCCCCTGCCCGGTGAGCTTGCTCAGGGCGTCCGCGCCGTCACACGCGGTCAGGACATCGTAGCCGGCGAGCTGCAGGATCGTCCGGATCACGTCGCGGATGTCTGCATCGTCGTCGATGACCATCACCAGCCCGGAAGTGAGAGGCGCAGCCAGCATCATGTGGGCCTCGGGCCCTTGACAGGCAGTTCGACGGTGAATCGGGTGAAGGTGCCCGGCACGCTCTCGACGCGGACGGATCCGCCCAGGGCCTGTGCCAGGTGACGCACGATGTACAGGCCCAGGCCCAGTCCGCCGTAGGAACGGGAAGAGACGGCGCGGGCAAATTTTTCAAAAATCCGGGCCTGCGCGTCAGGGGCGATGCCGATGCCGTGGTCGATGATCACCAGACGGGCCACGCCGCCGGCAGAATCGACGGAAATCTGGATAGGTTTGGCCGCGCCGAACTTCAGGGCGTTGGACAGCAGGTTGGTGACCACGTGACCCAGTTCATCTTCCGCCCAGCGCCCAATGACTGGCGTCTGCGCCCGCAGGTCGACCTCACAACCCGCCTGGAGCAACGACGGGGCGAGGCGCTCGACCACGTCGCGGACCACTTCAGACAGGTCAACCTCCTCCAGCCGCAGATCCAGGCGGCCCAGGTGGATCCGACCCACGGCGAGCATCTCGTTGATCAAGCCGGTCAGGCGGATGGCCTGGCGTTCCAGGAGCGTCGATATGTTGTGGACGTTGGCCGGGGTGATGGGCAAAAGGCCGCTGCTCAAGCTCTGGGCGGCGAGCAGCAGCGAGGTCATCGGGGTGCGCAATTCATGGGAAGTGATCGACAAGAACTCGTCGCGGACATGGATCTCCTCCTCGGCGGCGGCGCGGGCCTGCTGTTCCTGAGACAGGAGTCGCGCGTTCTCCAGCGAGATGGCCGCCTGCGACGCCAAAAGCTCCAGCAGCGCCAGGCGATCATCGGTAAAAGCGCCGGCGAGCAGGTCGTTTTCCAGGTACAGAAGGGCCACGATCTCGGCCTGCCTAAGCAGCGGCAAGCACAGCACGGACCGCGCCCCGGCCCGTTCCAGAGACACGTCGGTGGCGAACCGGGTCTCGCTGGCGGCGTCGTCGATGATGACCCGGTCGCTGGTGCGACGCACGTACTGGACGATGGCCGCCGAGATGGACGGCGCCGCGCTCAACGGGAGCGATGGCAGGATTTTTGCCGAGACCCCCTGCTTGTTGCGCACGGCCTCGGCGCCGATGGACACATCGGCCCCGCTGTTGAACAATAGATACCCCCTGCGGGCGCCGCCCTGCTCCAGCACCACCTGGAGCAAGGTGCAGACCAGCTTCTCGTGGACGATCTCGCGCGAGATCGTCTGGGACGCCTTGACCACCGACAGGACGTCGAGCTGCTCCACGGGGGCCGCGAAGGTCGCCGCGGGCGAGGGCGGCGGCTCGGGTACCGAGAGGCGCGGGTGCTGCCGATCGATCTGCCGCACCTTGCCGTCGGCACCCCAGCGCAGGTAACGGGCGCGGGCTTCGCGCAGGTAGGCGTCGGCGATGAGGTCGAATCCGCGGGCGCGGTAGAAGCGCGATCCCAGCTCCAAGGCCAGCCCCTCGTTCTGAACAAAGCCGTTATCCCGCGCCGAGAGGATGGCTTCCTGATAGAAACGCATGGCCTCCTCTCCCTGGCCGCGCAGGCGGGCCATTTCAGCCGAGACCAGGGCGAACTTGTCGTAAAACGTCCCGGCGTGGTTGTGGGCCCACTCTTCGAGCTGGCGCAGGTGGGTACCCATGGTCTGGAGAATTTCTGCCCGATCATCGACCGATGCCCGGTCATGCCGGGCGGCCGAAAGAAGCGCCCCATAGTAGTGATAGTCGAGGAGCTGCGGATGGCTGAGCGAGGCCCACAACAGCTCTCCGGCGCGCCGGGCCGCCGCGCCGGCCGCTTCATGGTCGCCCGAAAAGAAGCGTGCCTGGAGCTTGAGGATATAGTACCAGCACACCATCGTGGGCATGCGGGCCTGGGTCAGGCCGGCTTCGAACTCTTCCTCGTCGAAGTCATCGCCGCTGAAGCTCGAGAAGCTCCGGGTCAGGCCGCGCAGGTTCTGGACGAAGCGCTGGATGCTGACGATGATGTCGGCGACGTCGTGGAACCGGGCCCGGCGCACGTAGTCCAGAAGCGGCTGGGACTCGCGATACACCTCGCCGAGCGGCAGGCCTTGCAAGATCAGGTCGGTCAGGGTGTGGTTGCACGAATAGCAGGTCACTGTGACATCCCCGGTCTGGGCACCGATGCGGAACGCCGTCTTGATGAGATCCACTGCCTCCTTGATCGGCCGCTGCCAGATCGAGATCAGCTCCATCGAATAATACGCCTTGGCCTTGAACGCGACGAAGTCATGCTTCTCGGCCAGATCGCAGGCCAGCCGCCCGAAGCGGTAGGCGTCCTGATAGCGATGAAACATCGGGCCCAGAATCACGCCGAACCACGCAAAGCCCTGGGTCGAGGCATCGGTGATCCCATAACGCAGGCTCAGGTTCACCATGTGGCACAGGTGCAGGGCGAGCAGGTTGTGATCGGTGAAAAAGGCCGGGGCGAAGAGCACCGAGAGAAGCCGCATCGCGGCCTGTACCTCGGGGTCGGTCATCAAGGGCAGGTCGATCAGCTCCTCGATCGAGCGCGGGCCCAAAAGTGCCTGGATCCGCACATACTCTTTCTCGACCTCGGCCCGGCCTGGATGGTGCATCATGTGGACGCTGAACAGGTCCAGGCACTCCAGGGCGGCGGTGATCGCCTCCTTGTTCTCGGACTTCGTCACGTGCAGATCGACCAGCACGCGGTACACCGCCGCCTTGTCGATGCGCCTCTTGGCCTGCTCCTTGAGCGGCCCGAGCAGACGCTCCGCCTCATCCACGCCCCCGCTCATGAATTCACACTCCGCGCGCTCGAAGCTCAGGGCGAAAGACAGCGCGTACGTTTGCTCCCAGCAATCGGAGGCCAGAAGCGCCACGCCGGCGGATAGAAAGTTGACCGCCGAGCGGTAGGCGGTGGCCGCCTTGGCCTTCCTGCCGGCGATCAGGTTGAGGCGCGCCACGCGCTCCTTTTCCTCCGGCGCCTCGATGAGCGGGGCACCGAGGTTGAGCTGGTTCACCAGGTCGAAGATGCCCTCCTCGACCTGCTCCGGCGACAGGTGATCGAGCAGCAGACGGCCGATGCGCAAGTGGACCGCGCCGCGATCGGCAGCCGGGATGAGCGAGTGCGCCGCCTGCTGCACCCGATCGTGGAGAAAGCGATACCCATCGCCGCTGTGCAGCATCAGCCCTTCCCGGACCGCCTTTTCCACTTCCTTCTGGGTGTCATCCTGGGTCCGGCCCTGCAAGATCGCCAACGTCGCCAGGGAGGTGGTGTTGCCCACGCACGCCGCGAGCATCAACGCCTCCTGGGTCGACACCGGCAGGCGCCGCAGCTTGCCGACCATCAGCTCGACGACGTTGTCGGTAAACCCCTGTTCGCGGACGCGGGCCACGTCCCAGCAAAAGGTCGCGGTCCGGCTGTCGAACTCGATCAGATGTTCATCGGCGAGGGTGGTGATGAACTGGATGACGAAGAACGGGTTGCCGGCGGTCTTCTCCTCTATCAGGTCGGCCAGGGGAGCGGCCGGCGCGCGCTCGCAGTGCAGCGCGTCGGCGACCAAGGCCCCGATGTGCTCCACGGAGAGTGGACCGAGTACGATGTTCGAGATCCGGGCCCCCGCCCGGCGGGCCTCCACAAGGACCTGCAAGAGGGGGTGTGATGGGGAGACCTCGTTATCGCGATAGGCCCCGACCAGCAGGAGGTGGCGCATGTCGGGGTGGGTCATGAGGTCCTGGAGCAGCAAAAGGCTGGCCGGGTCAGCCCACTGCAGGTCGTCGAGGAAGATGGCGAGTGGGTGCTGCTTTTGGGCAAACACGCCGAGGAAGCGGCGGAACACGTCGTGGAACCGGCTCTGGGCATCGCCCGACGGCAGCGCGGGGACCGGCGGCTGCGGGCCGATGAGCACCGCGACCAGGGGGATCACGTCCACGATGAGCTGTCCGTTTTTCCCGAGGGCCGCCTTGAGTTGCACCTGCCAGGCGGCGACCTCTTCCTGGCTCCCCGCGAGGATCTCGAGCACCAGTTCCTGCACGGCCTGGACCAGCGTGGCATGGGGGATGTCGCGCTTGTACTGGTCGAATTTGCCCGAGATGAAGAAGCCCCGCTCGCGGACGATGGGCCTGTGCAGTTCGTTGACCAGGGATGACTTGCCGATGCCGGAGTAGCCTGAGACCAGGACCAGTTCGGGCGCCCCGGCTTCCACCACGCGGTCAAAGGCCGAAAGGAGCGCGGCGATCTCCTTTTCTCGCCCGTAGAGTTTTTGCGGGATGTGCAGGCGGTCGGGGACGTCCCCGATGCCGAGGGGGAAGGGGTCGATGGCACCGCAAGCTCGCCACTTTTCGAGGCATCGGCGCAGGTCCGATTCCAGGCCGCGGGCGCTCTGGTAGCGGTCCGCGGCCTCTTTTGACAAGAGCCTGGCGACGATGTCTGACACCGCCGTCGGGACCGCGGGCAGGACCTGGGCCACCGGAAAGAAGGTCCCGGCGATGTGGCAGTGGACCCATTCCATGGGATCGGCGGCCTGAAAGGGCAGCCGGCCCGTCAACATCTCGTAGAAAGTGATGCCGATCGAGTACAGGTCGGTGCGCTGATCGACGGTGCGGTTCATCCGGCCGGTCTGCTCCGGCGCCATGTAGGGCAGGGAGCCTTCGATCATGCGCCCGGCGCCGGCGGGCTCCCGGGTACACGGGATCGGGGTGGCGATTCCAAAGCCGGTGATCCACACCTCTTCGGTCTGGGGGTGGCATAGGATGTTCTGGGGCTTCAGGTCCCGATGGACCAGGTGCCGTCGATGGATGTCGGCCACCGCCGCCGCGATGCGGATCGCCAGCAAAAGGAACGTGCCGACCTCCATGGGCGACCCCAGTTGGCGGTCCAGCGAGTTGGCGCCGACGTCCTTCATGACCAGCGCCAGCATGCCCTGAAAGGTCAAAAGTGCCAGCGGAACCGGGGCGCAGGCCGGGGCCTCCGGCGCCCGGGTGATCTCGTACTCGTGTCTGAGCCGCTCCATGTCACGCGGCCGATGCTGGGGCGTCAGCACCTTCAGGACCACGGGCAGCCGGTCCAGGTCCCGGAGGGCGCGATAGATCAGGATCCGGTCGGTCTCATGGAGCGTGGCGGTCAGCGTGTACATGGCGGCATCCGTCGGCGGCCCGGTCACCGGGTGGTCGACACCTCCAAGGATACACTGGATTCATAGATCTCGACTTTTTTGCCATTGCGGATTATTAATATCTTGCGAAAGTTGAACGGCTCGTCGCCCAGGTACTCACCGGTTGGCAGCCTGGCCTACACCCGCGTCGCACCCCCGCGGAGATCTTCTTCTTCTTCAGCTCATCCGCCGCTGCCAGCGCCGCCTCGCGGGTGGCGTAGCGGCCGGACACCACCACCCGGTAGCAGCAGAAAAGCATCGGCGCCCGCCTGCTGTCGATGACCTCCGCGTCCTTCGCCCCGGCGGCGACCAGCTTGTCGCGCAGCGCCGTGGCCCGGGCCTCGGTCTTCTTGTCCAAAAGGGCCAGGCTGTCGACCACCACCAGCCAGGGCCGGTCATCGGTGAAGGTCTGGACCTTTTCAGTCCACTCGGGCCCGGCCGACACAACGGTGAGCCTGGCATCCTTGTCGCCGCGCAGCGGGCGCCAGCGCAGGACGTGAAAGCCTTCGAGCGTGTAGGTCTGCCCCTCCTCCTCGCCTTTCTCCTTAGTGCGTTTGCCGGTGAAGTACCCCTCTGCGACCCTCATATAGCCCCCCTCTTCCTCGTCCCGTTTCTCCGAGCGGGTCTCCTGCACCTTGGGCTCGAACTCCGGGTTCAGCCATGCGATGCCCCCCTCGGAGTCGGTTTGCGTTCCGATGTACTCCCCCGGGCAGTTGCACCCCCACTCCCCGTGATGGGCAAAGGGGATGCGCACCAGCTCCCGCTTCCCGGCCTTGACGTTGCTCAGGCGCTCCTTCACCCACGCCTTGGACCCCGCCTGGTCCTGGGCGTCGGCCTCGGCGGTCTCCGCGGCGGAAGCAGGGAAGCAAAGAAGGACCAGGAGAAGGACGACAACCCCGGGGCGAGCAGGCGAGCAGAGCATGGGACCTCCCCATTCATCTTATCCCACGTGCGTCTTATTTTACCAGCCCATGTCACGCAGTCGGGCGATGGCCAGCTCCTTGGATTTGGCCTCGACCTCGATCCACGGGGCGGCGCGGTAGCACGAAGGCATGGTGGCGATGAAGTCGCTGTGGCGCTTGTCGCCAAAACCCTCGCGACCGTTGGAGATGTGGGTGAGCTGCCATTGCTCGTCGGGCCAGGTGCGCCGCGCCCGTTCCAGCGCCGTGGCCACGCTCGGGTCATCATAGCTGCCCAGACCCTCGTGAATGACATGGTGGTGGGCGTCGAAGACCATGGGGACGCCGCCGCGCTGGCAGGCCTCCAGGATCTCCTGTGCGCTGTAGGCGCGCTCGTCGTTCTCCAGCACCAGGCGCGAGTGCACCGACTCTGGCAAGAGACGCACCTGCCGGGCCAATGGCAAAAGGCGGTCGCCCTTGCCACCGTGGATGATGACGCTGGCCCAGGGCGAGCGAGGCTGCCCGAGCAAGTCGAGGATCAGCCCGTGCATGAGCAGAACGCGCCTGGCGTTGTCCACCACCGCCGGGCTGTCAGAGCTGAGCACGACGTACTGGTCGGGGTGCATGACCAGCCGCAGGCCCGCCGCCTGCTCGCCCAGGGCCTTGAGGTCGTCGCGCATCTCGCCCAAAACGTCGGCGCCCAGATCGGTGTCGGCGAAGGGAAAGAGGTCGGAGGACATGCGAAACAGGCGGATGTCGTTCTGTTTGCAGAAGGAGAACCCCCGGCCCAGCCGGACGGCGTTGTCGCGGTACAGCTCGCCGAGCAGCTTGCGCTGGCCGGCTTCGTCGAAGGTGCGCAGGCGGGTGCGGGTGACGGTGCGGAAGCGGACCTCATTGGAGGTGGTCATGCAGACGAGGCCGAGATGGGGCATGCAGGCTTGGATGCCCCCGGCCGGCACCGTGGTGCCGCCTTCCTTTTTGGAGTCAGGAGGAAGGAGGGGACGGGAAGGAGTGAGGTGGACGAGGAGCCACCCGGCGAATTCGCGATGAAGATCCGGAATCCGGCGTTCACATCGGTGGAGCCGTTGTTGACAACGGAGTAGGTGACGCTGATCGCCTGCCGCCGACACACGTTGATGGTGCCGGCTGGGTCCGTCGCCAGGATCGAGCCGCCCGAGAACTTCTGCGCCGAGGCGAAGACGTTGGTCGAGATGCTCACCGGGTAGAGGAAACGCGCGCCGTTGGCGTCATCCGGGTACGGCTCCGCGGCGTTGCCACCGGCGAGAGGAAGGGGCGTTGAGGTCCGCATGATGTCGAAGCCATCCGAGTGGTTCAGCCCGATGGCGTGGCCGAACTCGTGCACGATGGCGACCCGTCCCTGCTGCGCGTTGGATCATCAGGAGGAGGAACTGCTACAGGCGCGTGGGGAGCTGTCTGCAGAAAGTGACGATCTGCGCGGATGGCATGCACGGAGTGGCATCGCCGTAGATCGGCGAGGCACAGGACGCGTCGGCAGTACCGGAATGCATGCCCGTCAGGCGGTTCTTGGTGTACAGGAAGCTGTGTGTCGTCCCGTCCCGCTCGATGCTGATGTACTGGTAGGGGATGCCGTCGCAGAAACCGGCCTTCACCCGGTCCGCGCCCTGGCAATTCTTGGTGAAGTCGGCCTCCAGCGCGCTCATCTGGGAGGTGAAGGTGAACACGGCACTTGAAGGCGTCATGCCTGCCAGCGTCGGCGCCGCTTCCAGTGCCTGTCGGGCCTGGGGACAAACGCCAGCGGGTGGCTGGCCCGGTGTTTCATCGACGGTTCCGCACGCGGTCAGCGCGAGCAGGGTGAAACCGAGAGTGGCAACGATGGGGCGCATGGTGATCTCCTCCGTGTCCTTGCGGTCGCAGGGCCGACCGTTCGTATCAAAGACACAGGGCGCACATCCGATGTGCGGAAAATCAGCTTCGCCCACGATCACGTGGCATACATCACGGCCCGAGGCAGACGAAGAGACGGAAGTGCGCCGGTGCGCTGACCCTCCATTCTATACCTGCATCGTCCCGAACTGCCGAGTCGCCCGGGGGCGTACATGAGGACGGCGGATGTCGTTGCGGACAGGTGGCCTCCTGACCATGGCGTGCCACTGCACGGGTTGCCAGCGGATGACCGCCAGCGTTGACCCATGAGGAGCAAGAGAAGCTGAAGGAGGGGCTTTCTGCGGACGAGTGGACCGCGCGCGGGCTCTTCGGGCGGGGGTCCCGAAAAAAGGCGGGTAGGCCTGGTGACCAAGGCGCCCGGCACTGATTTTCAAGGATCGATCATGCCTGCCCGCAACGGCAACGGCGCAGCCGCCGGATCGAACGTGGCCGCTGCCCGAGTCAGATATTCTCTCGTCGCGTCAGGCAAGCTGGCCATGAGGCCCCCGTCCTTGAACCAGCACACCGCCTTGGCCGTATCCAGGGGGTTGAGCCGGTCCCCATAGAGCGCCTGTGCCGCCCTGATCCCGGTGGTGAGGTCCAGGCCCGAGCGCAAGAGCGCCTCAATGTCGAGATAGTCCTTGGCGTCGACCCGATCGTGCAGGACCTTCATCTTGATGGCCAGAAGATCAAGTGGCGAGGCGATATGTACATTGCCGACCCTCTCCGGCTCTCCCACGCGTCCGGATTCGTCGAGGGGACTGCTGCTGAAAAAGTCAAAATCGATGGACAGGCGATGCCCGAGCCGCAGGGCGATCGCCGTGCCCCCATAGAGCACCCACTGCCTCGGAATGCCGTCCGCATGCTGATCCCAGAAGATCCGCTGCGGTGCAGGCAGCGCCGAGAGGCGGGGGATCATGGCCGATCACCCTCGGCCTCACCGAAGCTGCGTTTTGGCATGGGTCGCGCCGGGAGGCGAAAGTAGACGTGCCAGAAGTTCCACGAGCGCTCATCCATGGCCCCCGGCCTGGCCGAGAGCAACGCCTGCCGAAACGCCTCCTCACCGAAGTAGGAGCGCGCGGACACGTAGTCGCGATCTGTCCCCAGGTGCATGATCTGGCAGAGGAGATGGGGCTCGTCCCGCAAGGTCACGCCGGGGTCCTGCCACCATACATATCGCCTGGCCAGAGCTTCGGGGGAGAGGGCGTGCGGTTCATCGGTCGCCATGGCCAATCTCAGACAAATGTAGTCCCGTCGGAGAAAAAAGGCATGCACTTTGCGCGATCCGGCCGACCCTGAGCTGGGAGTTTGCCGATCCACCCGCCGGGACCACATGCATCAACTACACCGTTGTCGCCGGGGCCAACTGGCCAGGCGTCTGCTCGCCCTGATTCCCGCCTTGTTCGTTCGTCCCGAGTGGCTTGCGGGTCCTGGAAATTGACCTATTTCTCTTCGTCCGGTATCACCTCGTCCCGTACGTCGGCGGGGAACAGCCGATGCCCCTCGAAGAGGGTAAGGATGTCGATGCCTTCGGTGCGTACTCGATAGACGATCCGGTAGCTGCGCTTGAACACTTCGCGCACCTCCGGTCGGTTCAGTTCCGGGACGACACTCCCACCAAGAGGCGCCCTGGCCGCCGACATCGCCTTGTCCGCGAGCCCCTCTGCCCATCTGGCAGCAGCCACCGGATCGTCGGCCGCAATGTACTCCTCGATCGCCAGGAGATCGTTCAGTGCCCGGTCCGTCCAGACCACAGAGACCGGCGGTGCTTTCGGAGTACGCCCCTTCCTTGTCGTCGTCACCGCTTCGCCCGCGTCCTTGCGCGCTTCTTGAGGGCAGCAACGACCTCTTCATGGGAATGCACCCGGCCCGCGTCGGCGTCCGCGATCCCCTCCTCGACGGCGGAGATGAAGCGCGCCCGCTCCGTGAGTCGATCGAACTCCGCAGGCGAGAGAAGGACACCGGCCGCCTTGCCATTCTGCGTGATGATGAGTGGCTGCCGCGTCTCGACGATGCGCAGGAGCCAGTCTGCTGCCCTGGCCTTGAAATCGCTAACGGGCACGATGTCTTCGGAGACGCGAATCCCCCTGGCTGAACTTTTCATAGTCTAATAATAGTCCTTTGGGAGACTGTTACAAGTTCTCTTGGCTCAGCCATCCTCCGCGCCCCTGGCCAAACTCCAGCCAGCCCCGCCCCAGGCAGTCTACGCTGGACGCGCTCCCGGGTCGGCTCAAGGGCAAGGTCGTGGTCAAGGACGACGACGCGGCCAGCCATGGGTTGTCCGGGGTGAAAGAGCAGAACCTCGACAAGCCGCTGACCCATTGAGGAGCGAGAGGGGCTTTTGGCGGGGCTTTCCGCGGATGAGTGGACCTCGCGCGGGCTCTTCGGGCTGGGGCTTTACATCGATACCCAGATGGAGAGCATGACCTGGTACCTCGAAAGGTTCCCGAAAGAGCGGCCGGAGGTCTGGGCGAAAATGCCCCCAGCGCTGAAAGATGGGGCCGAGGCGGTGCTGCGGCGCCTGGTCAGGTAAGAGGAGGCC
>JBBRLA010000189.1:0-12988 GCA_038231615.1 Polyangia bacterium
CACCGCGGCCAGGGGCTCGCCCCGGAGGGCGAACTGGCCGGGTCGGTAGCGCAGGACCACCCTGGCGCCCACGCGGGCCGCCGCCGCGACCAGGGCCTCGTGATCGATGTGCTGCAAATATCCGCTCTGCGGGCACGCCACAGTCACGCCGCAGGCGGCCTCGGCGGCGATGGCCGCGTCGTCGGGGGCAGGCCCCGTGCCCTCGGACCGGCCGCGCTCGAGCGCCCCGGCCGAGCTTTTTGGCGACTTCTTCCGCCCATGCACGATACACCGATTCCGTCGCCAACGCGCGAAGGCTGGTTTGGGACGGCAGCACACCTTACCAGGATTGCATGGGGAGAAGTGCGGCCATGAGGCGGGACGGCCATCGACGGCCTCGCTTGCCTCCCGTTAGTCTTTCTCTGGTCCCTCACCCTCGCCATAAGCAAGCCAGCACGCCGTAACGCGCAGCGCATCGGCCAGCCGCTCAATGGTATCTATTGCTGGAAACCGACGATCATTCTCGATGTCCCGTACGGTCGTATGAGTGATCCCAGCGACAGTCGCCAGCGCATTCTGACTCATCTCGCGTAGCTGTCGGGCCCGAAGGAGCCGCCCTCCTACTCCTCTGGAGCGCTGCGTCGGCATTGCTGTTGTTGCTACCACAACAGCCCTTACAGTCTCGACGTTGACTAAATTGTTGCATTTTTTAGTTGCATCAGCACGGACTATGGATCATCCTTTTTTTCGCAACAGGCCGGCGAGCCATCTCACCTCCCCGCCGGCCCCAGCCCTGCCGGTGGGTTCTCACCGAGCAGAACGGGGACCACCATGCCCGAGCCGCGCCGACCAGCAACCTGCGGGGCCGAGGATAGAGGCTCGCTGGGGGCCTCGGCCTTTTGTTTGGTTAGTGTTGCGACTCTACCCAGCGCAGGATCGGGTCCAGCTTGTCCAGGGCCGCTTCGCCTCGTCCGACCTTGATCAGGTCGGACATCTGGTGTAGCGACACGACCCCCCAGTCGGGGAGCGGCACCGTCGGGACATTCACTTGCTGCGGCGACGTCATCGGCGGCAGCGTTACAGGGTAGAGGACGGGACGGGGCGGCGTCGGGCACACGGCGGCTGGTGCCGTCGGCGCCGTTGAATAGACGGGCAGGGGGCTGGCCGCTACGAACGGGGTCGCCTGTGGGGGACGCATCGGGCCGTATGCCCCGGGCACCGGCGAGGCCCGATCCAGGGACACCAGCAGCGCGCCCAGAAGCGGCCCGGCCCCCGCCTCAGTCACCAGGGCGGCGATCTCGCCCCGGGCCGCGCGGAAACGGGAAAGATCGTCGCCGTACTCCGCCTGCGGCACCCGCTCTGGCGCGTAGCCCGTCGCTACCGTAGCCGCCCGGATCCAGCCCTCCTTGGGGGTCGCGGGCGTCGCCCCGGAACGCAGGGCTCGCTTGCTGAACTTGACGAGCTGCTCCAGGTAGTAGGCATAGGCCCCCACTTCACACCGCGCCGGCCGCGATTTGAAGATCGCCCGGGTCTCCGCCGGGGCGCTCTCACTTTTCAGCTTGAGGTTCGTTGCCTGATTGCCCAGATCATAGAAGGCCTTGGCGTAGCCCTGCACGCAGCTCATGCCGCCCTGTCCCTCGGGTTTCTCGCGTTGGGCGAGGGCGGCGGGCGCGAATGCGGCACAGATGAGCGTGCCGGCGAACAGAAGGGGCGCGGCGTGCTTCATTGTGGCGTCTCCATCCACCGGAGGATGTCCTCCAGTTTGCGCTGGGCGGCGGCGTGGTTCTGCTGCCGCAAGAGTTCGCGCATCTCATAGAGGGAGATCACCGCCCAGGGGGGTAGCGGCGTCGTCGGCACCCGGATGGCCTGAGCGGTGGGGTCGCCCTGGGAGAGCGGTGGCGGCGGCAGCGACTGGGGGGGGCCTTTTTGTTCAAAGGCATAAAGGAGCTGTTGCATCAGCGGGGTGATGCCCACATCGTCTGCGGTGGCGTGCAGGTCCGAGCGCGCCTGACGGAAGATCGTCACCACGGCCTTGCTCTCCTGGAAGGGCACCTTGCGCGGGGCCTGGGAGATGACCGGGATGGCCACCCGCAGCATCCCGTCGCGGTCCTTGGGATCGGCGCGCATGGCCGCGCGGGCGTAGTCGCGGAAGGCGTCGACGAAGCGTTGGTAGGCGCCGGCCTCGCAACTCTCCGGCTGGGGGCCGAAAAGAGAGGACACCTCGGCGCCGGCGCGGGCCGAATCCAGGGCGCGCAGCCCCAGGGCGGGGAGGCGGACGAAGGCCTCGTTGTAGCGCAACGCGCACTGGGCATGAGCCTTTGCGTTGGACATCACCAAGAAGCCGGCCCATAGCAGACCGAACCATGCAGACAGCCTGACCCTCATCGGGGGAATCATAGCACGGAGCGGGGGGGCTTGACGACAAAGCTTTGGGCGCTGGGGCCACGGGGTCGATAGGTGCGTGCGTGCGTGCGCTGCGTTGCGTGCTGTCCGGCTTGTCTTGACGCGCTGGGCCAGACATGCTCGACTGAGGGTATGTCCCCCACATCTGGCGGAACAGCTATTGCATCGGGTGTTTCTGGCGCATCGGGTAATGGCTCGGCTGGCGGGACGGCGGCCCTTTTGGCCCTGGTCGCTCAGGTGGATGGCTATCTGGATCGGCTCATTGAGCACCAGCGCAAGCGAGTACTCTCGCATGCCAGGCAGATTGACCCGCGGCTGACCGCGGACGACATCCTGCAGCCGGATGATTACCCCCAGCTGCGGGGCGATCCAAAGTGGAATTATGAGGATGGCGTGCTCGCCGGGATGATGGCGGCGCAGATCGCCATCCGCGTCGAGCTGCGCATGTGCGAGGGACCGTGAGAGAGCGGCTTGACCAGCGGTGGGGCATCGTGAATCATGCTTCTGTGCTGGCTTGGGCTCGACGAATCGTGTGGTGAATCGATACCATGCTCGGTCGCATCGTCGAAGGCTATCGCATCACTCGTCTGCTCGGGCAGGGCGCGGCGGGGTCTCGTTTCGAGGTGGAGCACCCGGAGCAGGGCAAGGCGGTGCTGCGCGTCTTTGACGGGTACGGCAATGGGCCCGGGGAGGAAGGGGACGGCGCCCGGCCGTTCGCCAGAGCGGCCCGATTGGCAGGGGCTCCTGGAGCGGGCGGCCTGCTGGGGCTTTCGCGGGCACAGCGGATCTGCGGCCTCTCTCACCGCAACGTGTCGCGGGTCTACCGCGCCGGCAGGCTGGACCCCGAGGGTACGCCGTTCCTCATCGAGGAGCAGATCAGCGGCGAGAGCCTGAAGGAGTGGATCGGCCGCAAAGGGCCGCTTCCGCCGCCGGACGCACTGGCGATCCTGGCGCAGGGCGCCGCCGGCCTTTCGGCCATTCACCAGGCCGGGATGAGCCACGGCAATGTCTCGACCAGCACCATCAAGCTGGCGGGGGTAGACTTCGCCCGGGGCGCGGGGGAGGTGGGCGTGGTCAAGCTGACCGGCCTGCTTCTGGACCTCCAGTCGCGGCAGGGGGCCGTGGCCCTGCAGGGGGAGGTGGGCAGCGACCTGCGGCAGCTCGCCGGGGTCTTCGGGGCGCTGGTGGGCCTTTCGGCCGGGGTGCTCGCCGGCGAGGAGCCGGACCCTAGGGCCCCCGGCATGGCGGCCCTTGGCGAAATGCTGCGGCAGGTCGGCAGCGATGGGCGGCGCGCATCGAGCGCCCTGGAACTGTATGAGCGGGCCGAGGCCACCCTGCGCAAAGGGGGGCTTCTGGCGAAGGACGACTCGACGGCCATGTGGCTGCCGGGCAACGAGCCCAAGGGCGTGGTCGCCATCGCCAGTCAGGGGCCGGGTCCGGGAATGACGGCCCCGGCGTGGCAATCCAGCGTGCCGGTGCTGCCGGGGCAGAACCGCAGCCATCCGCTCTGGCCGTTTCGCCCCTCCCGGCAGCTCCCGACGATCCACGCCGACCTGGCCGCGGTGGACGACCCTGCATCGACCCGGGAGACCGAGCCGGCGGTGCCGATGGAGCGGATGGATGCCCGGGACTCCCTGACGGTGCCCATTCGCTATGCAGACGGGGCGGGCGGGATCTCCGACACGTCCCAGTCTCAGGAGAACCGGCGCGCCGAGTCGCTCGCCGCGACTGGGATCGTGCCGACGGCCGACGATCTGGACGATCACGAAGAGGACGAGCCGGCGACCATCGAGATCGAGCGGATGGACTCGGCCGAACTCTTGCTTTTCCTGCCGCCGACGACGCGATCCATCGACGAACTGGTCGGCCCGCTTCTGGACCAGAACAACCAGACCCGGCGCACCCCGGCGCTCCCCGAGGGGCCCCGGCCCGGCAGGGCCGAGCGGCGCAAGCGCGCGCTTACCGATGAGACCACCCGGGCCCGCCGCTTCGGCAGCTACCTGAGCGGCCCGGGGCGCTGGCTCCTGCCCCTGGGACTTTGTACGGCCATCACCCTGGCCCTGGCCGCCTGGGCGCTGTGGGGGCAGGGCCCGTCGCGGCGGCCCCCGGCCCGCATCGACGCCCCGGCCACCCTGGGAGCTGGCTAGCGATCTCCATGGCAGCCCTGGCTGGCAGTGACGGATAACCCGTGCTAGAAGCTCTGCTTCTGCCCGGCGGCAAGATTCGATTCATTGCCGCGGTGCATTTCGCTTAGCGATTCAACCCACGCAGAAAGCGACCCTAGCCATGTGCGGCATCTTCGGAGTCTATGGTCATCCAGAGGCAGCCAACCTGACCTACCTGGGCCTGCACGCCCTGCAGCACCGCGGGCAAGAGTCCGCCGGCATCACCGTCTCCGACGGGGACCGCTTGCGCACCGAGCGCCGCATGGGTCTGGTCGGCGAGGCCTTCGGCAAGAGCCAACTCAAGGACCTGACCGGTCCCTACGCCATCGGGCACGTCCGCTACTCCACCTCTGGCGATTCGACGCTGAAGAACGCCCAGCCCTTCTGCGTCGAGTACGCCCACGGCTCGGTCGCCGTGTCCCACAACGGCAATCTCATCAACGCCTGCGATCTGCGCAAGCGCCTGGAGCTGGACGGCTCGATTTTCCAGTCGACCTCCGACAGCGAGGTGGTCGTGCACCTTTTGGCCCGGGCCCGCGAGTTGGACGCGGTGAACCGGGTGGTCACTGCCCTGAAGCAGGTCGAGGGCGCCTATTCGATTTTGTTCATGACCGAGAAGCAGCTCATCGCCGCCCGCGACCCGCGGGGTTTCCGGCCGCTGTGCATCGGGCGCCTCAAAGGGGCGTTCGTGTTCTCATCGGAGACGGTGGCCTTTGACCTGATCGGCGCCGAATTCATCCGCGAGGTCGAACCCGGCGAGATCGTGGTCTGCGACAGCACGGGCCTGCACAGCCTGAAGCCGTGGACCGTGCCGGAGAACAAGCGCTTCTGTGTCTTCGAGCATGTCTACTTCGCCCGCCCCGACAGTGTCATCGATGGGCGCTCGGTGTACGCCGTGCGCGATGCGCTGGGGCGGCGGCTGGCCAAGGAGCACCCGGTGGAGGTGGACTTGGTGGTGCCGGTGCCCGACTCCGGGGTGCCGGCGGCCATCGGCTACTCCCACGAAAGCGGCATTCCTTTCGCCATGGGCCTGGTGCGCTCGCACTATGTGGGGCGGACCTTCATCGAGCCCGAACAGTCGATCCGCCACTTCGGGGTCAAGCTGAAGCTGAACGCGGTGCGGCAGGTGCTGGAGGGCAAGCGGGTGGTGGTCGTCGATGACTCGCTGGTGCGCGGGACCACGGCGCGCAAGATCGTGAAGATGCTGCGCGGTGCGGGGGCCCGGGAGGTGCACCTGCGCATCAGCTCTCCGCCAACGACCCACCCATGCTTTTACGGCATCGACACGCCGACGCGCTCCGAGCTGATCGCGTCCAGCCACACCCCCGACGAGATCGCCCGCTACGTGACTTCCAACAGCCTGAAGTACCTGTCCCGCGAAGGCATGATGGAAGCGGTGGACGAGGCCACGCCAAAGACCGGTCAGAAGAAGCTGCGGGTCATCGGCGAGGGCTACTGCGACGCCTGCTTCACCGGGAACTATCCGGTACAATTCGCGCCGGGGGAATTAAGCTCCCTGCGCCGGGTGATAAACTAGCCATGGAGGGGGCCCAGGTCACGGTCAATGGGGAAGCACGGGTGGTGCCGGCGGGGACCACCGTGCTGGGGTTGTTGCAGATGCTGAAGGTGAAGCCGGAGCAGGCCGCGGTGGAGCGGAACGGGGAGGTGGTGCCCCGGCGGCAGCACGGGGAGACGACCCTGTGCGCGGGCGACGTGCTGGAGGTGGTGACATTCGTCGGGGGCGGGTAGGGCTGGTCACCCGAGCTTCCGGGCCCTATAAGATTCCCTGGATGAACATTCCCAAAAGACGTCGCTGATGCGAGCGACCTTGCTGCACGGGGCGCTCCTGGGCATCGCGGCGGCGGCGATGTGCTTGGTGCCGCTCTTCAACCTCCTGGGCTACGAATCCTCGCTGCTCCTCTCGCTTTTGTCCTCGGTGGCGGCGATGCACCTCGGGGTGGTCGCGGTGGTATCGGCCCGCCATGGACTGTCTCCATCGGGAGCGGAGGCAGCGGACATGTACCCGGGGTGGGCGGTCTTCTCGTGTTTTGGCCGGGCGTTTGGTACCACGCTGCTGCTTCTGCTCTTGCCACTGGGGTTGCTTCTGCTAAACGGGCTGCGGGTGCGGAATTGCGACTATCTGGCGGGGGCGTCGTTCTTCCTGATGATGCCGGTGGCTTCGGCGGGGTGCGGCGCTGCGCTGGGGACGGTCACCGGGCTGCTCACCAAAAAGGGATGGGCGGTGCTGCTCGGGCTTCTGGCGATCCTGTTCTCGGTGCTCTTTGCCGGCTGGCGCTTCCTTTCGTCCCCGGCGATCTTCGCCTATGACCCGTTCTTCGGTTACTTCCCCGGGGCCCTCTACGACGAGGAGCTGGCCATCGGCCTGCCGTTCTACGCGGCCCGGATGTACCATGCGCTGTGGGCAGTTGCGGCCCTCACGCTGTGCGCCTTTCGGCTGGACGGACGGGCCCTTAGGGCGCGGCCCTTCGGGGGTGCTTCTCGACGGGCAGCGGGAAGAAGCGTTGCGTGGCCTCGCCGCCCGCTGCTAGCGGCCCTGTGCCTGGTGACCCTGTCGGCGGCGGTGACGTTCTCGACCGCCAGCGGGGCCCTGGGCATCCAGCGAGATGTGCCGGCCCTCTTGCGCGTGCTCTCGGCCGAGACGCGCACCCGGCATTTTGCCTTGCGCTACGCCCCGGGGGGGGCCATCGCCAAGGAGATCGACCTGCTCGCCAAGGAGCACGAGTTGCGCTACGAGCAGCTCCACGAGCTTTTACAGGTGACGCCGAATTGGGAGCCGGGTGTGCTTTCGCGCCTCTTGCGGGTCGAGGTGATCGCCGGCACCGATTCGGGAACCGGCCCGCTGGTGATCAGCTACCTCTTCGAGTCGGCCCGTCAGAAGCAGGAACTGATGGGCGCGTCCCATACGTACATCGCCAAACCGTGGCGCCGGGAAATCTACCTTCAGCGAGAGACGTGGCCGCACCCGATCCTGAAACATGAGCTGGCCCATGTCTTCGCCGGCGCGGCGGGCGACCCGGTGCTGCGGGTGTCCCTGCGGGGGATCATCCCGGACCAGGGCATGATCGAGGGGCTGGCGGAGGCCGCGGACTGGCCGGTCACCAGGCTGACGCTGCACCAGGCGGTGAAGGCGATGCGCGAGGCGCACCTGGAACCGCCGCTGCTGCAGGTGCTGGGCTTCTCGTTTTTGGCGCTCTCGTCGGGCCGGGCGTACACGGTGGCCGGGTCGTTTTGCCGCTACCTCCTCGACCTCCAGGGCCCGGCGAAGCTCTTGCAAGTCTACCGCGAGGGGGGCACCGCCGCCTCGTTCGCCCGCGCCTATGGCCGGCCTTTGCCCGAACTGGCCGCCGAGTGGGGCCGCTTCATCGACCAGCAGCAGGTGGCCCCGGCGGAGCGCGAGGTCGAGCGCGAGCGAGTGCGACGCCCGCCGGTCTTTCACAAGGTATGCGCCCACGAACTGGCCCTGCGCCGACAGCAGGCCGCCGATGCACTGTCCCACGGCGACGTCGCCCGCGCCAGGCACCTTTTGCTGACCATCTGCCAGGATGACCCGTCCGAGCCGCGCCACCTGAACGACCTGATGGACGTGCTGTGGAGCGCGGGGTTGCGGTCGGACGCGGCGCAGGCCGCCAGAGATCTGCTGGCCGACCCCTTCGCCGATGGGGTACCCGTGCTGCGCGCTCGGGCACAGGCGCTGCTGGGCGACTTTGCCTGGCTCTCCAGGGACCCCGCGGCGGCCCGCACCGCATACCAGCGAGCGTCGGCGCTGCCCACCGATGAGTCCATGGCGCGGCTCCTGACCGCCAAGCTTCTGGCCCTCTCTGAAGTCGATCATCCGGTCGCCGGGCCGCTGATCCTGCGGGTGCTCGTCGGGGCCCCCGAGCCGGATGCCAACGCCCGTGACGCCGCCGCCGCCGTCTCTCGCGACCGCGACAGCGCCCTCGACCTTTACACCCTGGGGCAGGCGATCGCCGCCGAGCCGGAGCTAGGGCTTTCGCACTACCTGCTTGGCAGGCAGCTCTTCAGTCATGGCGGCTACCTGGCCGCCGCGGCGGAGCTGCGCCGCTCCCTGGACCTATCCCTGCCGGATCGGCGCTTCATGGTACAGGCGGGCCGGCTCCTGGGTCAGAGCCTCCTACTCGCCGGCGATCCTGCCGCTGCCGCCGCCGCCTTTTCGCGCCTGCGCGACTCGCTTTTGCCCGCCCCGACAGGGCGCAGTACGAAAGCCGCACAGGCGGCACAAAGCGACGAGGCGCAGCGCGTGGACCTCGGCGATTGGATCGATCGGGCCCAGAGGTGGCGGTCCCTGTGATATAATCAGTAAAAGACAGTTCTATGCAGGAAATCCAATGAAGACCTGGATGCTGGTCGTGTTTGTCGCCGCGCTGGTCCTGTTCTGGGGCTACTACGGGGCCCAGCAGGCCAGGAAAGCGGAATACAACTGTCAGGTGCGCGTCGAATCGTTCTGCTTCGTGTGGGAGAAGAGCGAGATCGGCGAAGGGATGGACCGGGTGAGGGACCTGGTTGATCGCAACGTCGATCGGCAGAAGTGATCTAGCCGCTCTTTACCAAAGTGACCACCCGTTGCGGCAGGTTGACCAGGGGCAGCGCCTGCTGGGCCATCCCGGCCGTCCGGTTCAGCACAAACTCCACCACCCGCACCCGCTCCTGCATGGACGCGGTGTCGATCGGCAGGTAGCTGATGCGGTACTGCTCCAGAAGCAGCTTCACCATCCCGTCGATGCGCACCACCGAGTCCCAGTCCACCCCGGCGCGCACCCCGTCCTCCTTCAGCAGGCTGCGCTGCGGGCGGACGAAGAACACCAGGCCCTGGTTGACCCACTCCATGTACCGGCGCACCTCGTTGCCGCCGTCATGGAACATGATCTCGCTGAGTACCGTGGTGTGCTCGGCGGCGTAGGCCAGGTGGTCGAAGGCCCGATCGGAAACAAACCCCTTCTCCTGCAACCGCTCGGTGGCCATCTGCCGCTCGAAGACGCGGCGCTGGTAGTCCGCCACCAGTTCCATGTCGGTGCGCAGGTTGTCGAAGTTGGTCTCCAGCTCCGCCAGCACCCCGCGCGCCACCTCGGTGATCATCGGCAGGCCGTAGCGCCGGCTTACCCAGCGGGTGAGTGTGGTCTTGCCCGTCGCGTGCGACCCGACGAAGTAAATCCGCATGGTCCCGTGAAGTAGCAGGCCGGGGGCGTGGGTGTCAAGCAAAACGCCAGACTCCCCGACGGAGGACAAGGCCGCGATGGGCCCCGCGGGGGCCGCGATTGACAGCGGCCCGCGCGGCGGCGGATCGTGGCCCCAATGACCAAGACCTTGACCCCCGCCTGGCTTCGCCGATCGCTCTGTCTGGGCGTCCTTTTCGGGCTCTTTGGGCTCTTTTGGGGCTGTTCCGGCGCTGCTTCGTGGCCCAAGGTGCTCGACCCCACCGACATCGCCTTTTTGCGCCAGTCCCGTCCGACCATCCGGCGGGTGCGCGACCTGGGCAACGTCCACATCGGCAACGCCGGGCCGCTCCTGGCCGAGTCCGACGGGCTCTTCACCGTGGGCGAGCTTGTGCTGATCGAGGGCGGCGGTTTCGGCAAGCAGCCCACGGTGACCCTGGGCGGCAGGCCGGCGGAGGTGCTGTGGCGTGCCGAAGGCGGCGGCGTCATCGTGCGGCTTCCCGAAGGCACCCCCATCGGCCCCCAGACCCTGTCCCTGCAAAATGGCGACGGCAACGCCCAGACCCCCGTCACCGTGCGGCGCCTCGGCCTGATCCTGGCGACCCGCCACGGCCAACTCCACGCCCTGGAGATCGGCGGGGGCCCCGGCAGCCCGCCGGCCCTGCGCACCCCCGTAAATTTCCAGCCCCTCTCGATCCCCGGGGCCCGGCGCCTGGCCATCTCCGGCAACGGCGCCGCGGCCTACGTCCTCATGGGCGCCGGCAATCACGACCGCGTGGCCATCGTGGACCTCCTGGCCCCCGGGGGGCCGCGGATCTTCGACACCCGCGAGCTGACCCACCACGCCCATTTGGTGGTGACCTCCGAACGGGCCGGCGCGGTGGCCTTCGTCGGCGATGAATACGTCACCCTGTGGGATGCCCGCGAGGCCCGCCGGCCCTCGCCCTGGCAGGCAGTGCAGCTCCCCACGGAGGCCCGGGGCGCCAAGGCCGCGGCGATGGACCCCACCGGCACCCTGCTGGCGCTGGCGCTGCCCGAAGGCAACCGGGTGGTGCTGGTGGACATAAAGCCCGGGACCCAATCGGTGAAGCCGGAGCTTCTGGCCCAGGTCGAGGCGCTGCCCCTGGCACGACAGCCGCTGCTCACGGACCTGCGCTTCGCCTCGGATGGCGCGACCGTCTGGGTGCTCAGCGGCGACAACCCCCAGAGCTTCGCCGCCGGGCACCAGCCCACCCGGCTGATCGCCTTGCACGTCGGCCCCTCGGAAGCCGGCACCCAGGGGGGGCGGACCCAGCGCGAGGTCAAGGTCGAGCGCACGCTGGACCTGCCCGACGCGGGCGCCCCGGTGCGCCTGGCCCTGGGACGAGCGCCCCCGGTGGCCTCGGGCGCGTCGATCCGCACGCCCCCAGAGAAGGCCGCCCTCTACTTCACCGCCGTCGCTCCAGAGGCCCTTGGCGGCGGCGAACCGACCGGCGCGCTGCTCCATGCCGACCCATCGGGCGGCACCCAGGTGGTCTATGCCGGCAGCGAACTGCTCGGCGGGGTGGACCTGACCCCCGACGCGGTGGTGGCCCTGTGCGCCAGCCTGACCCCCGGCCGTCAGGGCCTTTCGGCCACCGCCGCCCACATCGAGAGCCACGCCACCGTGACCCTGCCCCTGGGTCCCACCGACGAGGGCGATCGCCGCCCGCCGTACACCGCGACCGACGTGTCCGTACAGCCCTGAGGGCCCTTTGGCGCGGCCCCTCGTCATCCCGGCGCCGGTTCCAGCACCAGCACCAGCGAGGTCTCGTTCCCCGCCGGGGTGGCCTGGCTGCGCGCTTTCACCTGACCGCCGAAGCGTCGCAAGAGATCGCTCTCCGCGAACGCTTGCAGCTCCGCCCGCGGCAGGAGCGGCCCGTCATCGCCGATCGCCACTTCGATCCTGCCTGGCTTGCTGCCTGGCTGGCCATCCGCAAGCCGCCGCGTCCGCGCCCGCAGCGTCACCAGCGGACTTTCCCGATGCACGTCCCGCAGCCGCGGCGTGATGCGCGCCAGGAAGCTCGACAAAAGCTGCGCCAGATCGCTGCGCGCCGTGGCCACCCGCAGGTTTTCGCCATATTCCCGGGCGATGCTGACCCCATAGCGCGGCAGGTCCGCGAAAAGTTGCAGCACCTCGTCCAGCACCTGGTTCGGGTCCAGCGGCCCGGCGCGATCGTCGCCGGTGCGCACGTAGACCCGCGTGGCACGCACGATCTCCTTGGCCCGCTGCGCCCCGCGCAAAAGCACGTCCACCATCTGCTGCAGCTCCCCCAGCGTCGCCGCCACCTTTTGTCTGGGCAGCGGGCGCTGCGCGCTCAGCCGGCCCAGTTCATCCAGCTCGTCGGACATCGGGTCCGGGAGGGTCGACATGGCGTTCACCGGGTTGTTGATTTCGCTGGTCACCCCGGCGGCGATGCGCCCCATCGTCGCCAGTTTCTCGGTGCGCAGAAGCTCATCCCGGGTCAGCCGCAGCTTGCTCAACGCCTCGCTGACCTCCGCGTTGCGCCGCGACAGCTCGGCGGTACGCCGCGCCACCTCGGCCTCCAGGCGCAGGTTCAACTGCGTGCTGGAACGCAGCTTCTCCGAGAGCGCCCGGCGCATCTCTTCGAAGGCGAAAGTCAGGCGGCCCACCTCGTCGGTCTCCACCGCGGTCTGCACCACCGGCAGATTCAGCTCACCCTCGGCCATCGCCGCCGCCCGCCGCTCCAGGTAGCGCACCGGCCGCGCCAGGTCCACCGCGGCGATCACCACCACGCCCCCCGAGACGAACACCAGCACCACGAAGAAGAACACCAGCGCCAGGAGCTGCCCGCGCAGGGGCGACTCGTCGGTCCCCGAGAAGCCCGGATGCAGGTAGTCGGGGTAAAGCACCGCCAGCGTGCCCAGCGTCCTGCCAGAATCGGGACCTTGGGTGCTCAGGCGCTCGTATTCGCCGGTCAGGCGCAGCCCCGGGATGTCGAGCTGCCCCGACAGGCGCTGCCGCAGGAGCGACAACGAGTACGCAGGCAGCGACGGAGGCACCATGCTCGCCGGGTGGTCCAGCATCTCCGCGGCGGCGGCGCCATCGGGAAGATAGTAGATCAGGCACTCCTTGCCGATGCCCGCCTGCCGCGTCAGGCGCCGCAGCCGCTCGGTCACCTCGGGCGGCCCGACGCCGGGCGCGCTCAGCTCCCGCTCCAGATCGTGAAGCAAGGTGTCCAGACGATCGCGCGCCAGGCGCTGGATCTG
>JBBRLA010000190.1:0-12919 GCA_038231615.1 Polyangia bacterium
TCGCCAAGGGCGCCACCTTCGCCGGCCAATAACCGGTCCCGGTCCCGCTGGCCGTTCTTCTAGGGCCCAGCCCTCGGCCTGGCGACAGGGCCCGAACCGGGCCGCCTTTCCTTCCTGCCCCTTCTTTACCGCATCCCCGAACCGGCCCTTGGTGCCTGTACCCGCCCCCGGCGCCGAGATTCTCGCGCCTCTGCGACGGCAGCACGGCTCCCAGGATCGAGAGATGGCCTGAACCCGCGTAGATCGGCTAAAATACTTCCTGCACTCGGATGCCCGTGTGCAAGGGTAATGATCGAATCCGACCCGCATAGCGCAACCTCGATGGTTGGCCGCACGATAGCCGGCCGCTACACCATCCGCGCCACCATAGGCTCGGGGGGGATGGGGTTTGTCTACCGTGCGACCCAGTCGCCCATCGAGCGCGAGGTCGCGCTGAAGGTGCTGCGCGTCGACCTGGCCCACCAGGAGGGCATCGCCGAGCGCTTCACCCGGGAGGCCCGCGCCGCCAGCCGCATCCAGCACCCCAACGCCATCACCATCTTCGAGTTCGGCGAGGACGACGGCATCTTCTATCTGGCGATGGAGCTGCTTTATGGCGAGACCCTGCGCCAGCGCATGCGCCGGGAACCGCCGCTGACGCCCGAAAACGCCCTGGATATCTTCGAGGCCATGGCCGGCGCCCTGGCCGCCGCCCACCGGGTCGGGGTAGTGCACCGGGACCTCAAGCCCGACAACATCTTCCTGGCGCAGTTTGACGGCATCGGGGAGGTGGTCAAGGTCCTCGACTTCGGGCTGGCCAAGCTCCTGGACCGAGCCGCCGACGCCGAGGGGCTGGTTACCGACGTGAACCTGCGCCTGGGCACGCCGCGCTACATGGCGCCCGAGCAGGCCCTGGGGTTGCAACCCATCGACGCCCGCTGCGACGTCTATGCCCTGGGCCTTTTGCTCTTTGAGATGCTCGCCCACCGGGCGCCCTACGTCGGCGAGGACGGCATGGAGGTGCTGGCCCAGCGCCTGCGCCGGGAAGCGCCGCGACTGTCCCAGGTGGCCCCCGACATGGGCTTCAGCGAGCACCTGGACGACCTTTTGGCCAACATGCTCCTGCACGACCGCGAGCACCGCCCCGCCGACGCCAACGAAGTGGTGACCCGGCTGCGGGAACTGCGCCGGTCGGGCCTGGCCTTTCTGCGCCCTGACCGCACCGATCAGAACCCGGTGGTGCAGGTAGTCGGCGAACCCTACCGTCCCTCGCCGACCCCGGCGCGTGTCCGCGGCACCTCGGCACAGGCCCCGCCGCCCGCGCCCCCGACCCCGGTGATCAGCGGCCCGATGTTCACCAGCGGCCCCCACAAGCCGATCGGCCCGCAAAGCGGCCGGGGCCAGCCCCTGCAAAACGACGCCATGGGCCTGGACGACTTCGACAAGCCCACCGTGGTCATCACCTCGGGGCGGGCCGAGATGATGACCCCGGCGAACCTTTCCGCCACCGATAGCGGGATGCACACCACGGCGACGCCGTCCGCCGGCCATGGGCAGCCATCGCCCCCGCCACAGCGCCGCGACGACCTTGTGCGGGAGCAGACCACCACCTCGGGGCGGGCCCAGCGCCATTCGAACCTGCACCTCTCGCCGCGTTTTATTCTGGTGGTGCTGCTGATCGCCGCCGGGGCGCCAATCTTGGCGCTGCTCATCCGCTGGTACCAGGGCCGCACCTACCGCCCCGACCCGCCGGGTCATGAAGAGAGCGCCACGCCGCAGGTCCCGAGCCCCCCGCTCGGGGTCAAACCCACCGTGACGCCGATGGTAGACAAGCGCCCCAAGACCCCGCCCGGCCCCGGCGAGGCCCCCGTGAAGCCCCCCGGGGAGGGCCACGTCGATCGCCCCCGGGTCTGTCGCATCCGGCTGGTCACCACCCCGCCGGGCGCCCACGTGATGCGCGACGGCACCGACCTGGGGACCACTCCGCTGGTGGATTCGATGCCCTACAGCAGCACGCCGCTGGCCTACAGCATCAGCGCCGCCGGCTACGTCACCTACGAGACCGCGGTGACGCCGGAGCACCGTCGCACACTGAACATCTCGCTGAAGCCGACGCCGGCCCTGCCATCCAGGCCGCCCCAGCGACCGCCCACGCCGGCCCACGCCCCCCCTCCGGTCAGCCCGCTCAAGGGCTTTCCTCCGCAGAAGTAAGTTCGCGCACAAGACCCGATCCGCAAAACCTCATGGGCCGACCGCCAGAAGCTGCCCGGTGTGCCCCGGCAGGTCCAGGAAGAACCCCGCCTCCGCCAGTTCATCGCCGTCGCGCAGGTAGACCGGCGACCCGTCCTCCGTGGTGGTGTCTCCCGTCGGCGTCGCCCCCGCCCCCAAGAGCTGCGTGATGCGCACCCGCCGCCCCGCGAGGCCCGGCAGCGCCAGCCGCACCCGGCACTGCGCCTGGTGGTTGGCCAGGTTGACCCCCATCAACCGATGGCCGCCCCCACGGCCAAGGCCAAAATCCAAGCCTAGGGACGACCCGTCCCAGCCATAGATCACCCACGCCGCCTGCGACCCGTTCCCCGGCCAGGCCTCCAGCGCCGGGAGCAGCCGCCAGCTTCCCTGTCGCACCACCGGGTCCGAAAGGAGGCACAGGAGCTGCCGGTAGAACGCCGCGATCTCCTTGTCGCCCTCCGACATCCGACGCTGAAGCTGCACCGGCACCCGCCGCCGCACCCCGGCGAGCTGTCCCTCATGGAAAAGCCGCAGCCCGGGCAGGAAAAACGTCGCCATCGCCGCCACCCGATGCTCGGGGTTCTTCAGCCGATCGGCGATGCGATCCTCGTCGTGGTTCTCCAGGAAGCGCACGAAGCGCCGCTGCCGCGACCGCCCCGCCGAAAGGTGCGCGTTGACCGCCGGGGCGGACAGTTCCAGCAGCCGATCGTAGAGCGTCTTATCATAGGTATAATCGAAGCCGAGCTGCTGCAGCCGCCGCTCGGTGCCCCAGTAGGCCTCCGCCATGAACAGGAACCCCGGGTGCCGCGCCCGCACCGCGTCGATGGCCTCGGCCCAGAACTCCCCCTTGGCGCGCTCCGCATCCGGGACTGGCTGTGCCGCGACACCCTCGGGCCGCTCCCATGTGCAGGCGAAGATCTCCGAGAGCAGCAGCATCGCCATGTCGCAGCGCACCCCGTCGCAGCGCCCGGCCACCGAGAGCAGCCCGGCGATCTGCGCCTGCCGCGTGCCGACGCGCCGGTAGTCGAGCTGCGCCGTGTCGGTCCAGGGCGGGAAATACGGGTCGCGCCCGTGGAAGATCGCCTGCCCGCCCCCGACAAACGCCTCGCCGTTCTTCACCGCGCCCTCCCCTGCCCCCTCTCGCGCCAGGACATAACGCTCCGGGTGCGCGACGACGTCGGGATGGTCCACCGCGGTGTGGTTGGGCACGAAGTCCAGCACCAGCCCCATCCCCCGCCGGGCCAGCCGCCGCCGCAGATCGGCCAGGTCCTCATCCGTCCCCAGCGCCGAGGACAACACATAGCCCACGAGCGCGTAGGGCGAGGCCACCACGTCCTCATCGCGCAGATCGGGGAGCGCCGCGCGGTAGGACGGCGGCAACGCGGGGTGCGTCCGGGCAATCTGCTGCCCGTGGGGCGAGGGCGCCCATACTCCCATGAGCCACACCAGATCGAAGCCCAGGCCGGCGATCTCGTCGAGCGCCCGATCCGGCACCGCCCGCAGGGTGGCGACGCCCAATTCTCGCAGCCAGATCCGCGTGTTGATCTCGTACAGGGTGCGCGGCCCTTGCGGGCAGGGGGGAAGTGCCGTCATCTGCCTCCATTGTCGCATGATGTCGCCGGGGAAATCTCGCGGATCGCCGGGCCCAAAGTATACTCGTAGGGTCATGGTCGCGATCCCGTGGCCCGGAAAGCGAGATCCCACGTGCCCGTTACGAAGAACCCCCAAGCCAGCCCGTTCCGCCGCGCCAAGATCGTCTGCACCCTGGGCCCGGCAAGCAGGACGCCGCAGGTCATCGGCAACCTGATCGACGAGGGGATGGACGTAGCGCGCCTGAACTTTTCTCATGGCAGCGCCGCCGACCACGAACGCAACGTGGCCATCATCCGCGAGGAGGCGCAACGCCGCGGGCGGGCCGTGGCCATCTTGCAGGACCTGCAGGGGCCCAAGATCCGCGTCGGCAAGATGCGCGAGGGCACCGAGCTTGAGGCCGGCACCGAGTTCACCCTGACCAACGACGACATCCTCGGCGACGCCACCCGCGCCCAGAGCACGTACCTGGACCTGCACAAGGACGTGCGCCCGGGGGACCTGATGCTGCTCGACGACGGCCTCTTGCAACTGGAGGTGCTGGAGATCGAGGGCACGGACGTCATCACCCGGGTGCTCATCGGGGGGAAGCTGTCCAACAACAAGGGCATCAATCTGCCCGGCGTGCGCGTGTCGGCGCCGTCCCTGTCCGACAAGGACCACGCCGACCTGGTGCTGGGGCAGCGCCTGGGGGTGGATTTCCTGGCGCTCTCGTTCGTGCGGTCGCCGGACGACATTTTGCAGGCCAGGGAGGCCATCATCCGGGCCCGGGCGCAACACAACGACCCGGCGATGCTGGAGCGTACCCTGACCCCGATCATCGCCAAGATCGAGAAGCCCGAGGCCATAGAGTGTTTGGGGGAAATCATCGAGGTGGCCGACGGGATCATGATCGCCCGCGGGGACCTGGGGGTCGAGATGGGGCCGGAAAAGGTGCCGCTGATTCAAAAGGCGGCCATCGAGATGACCAACCTGCGCGGCAAGCTGGTGATCACCGCGACGCAGATGCTGGAGTCGATGACCACCAACGCCCGCCCGACTCGCGCCGAGGCCAGCGACGTGGCCAACGCGATCCTCGATGGGACCGACGCGGTGATGCTCTCGGCGGAGTCGGCCTCGGGGCGGTATCCGCTGCTGGCGGTGCGCACCATGGTCAGCATCATCCGCGAGGTCGAGCAGAGCATGCGCTTTCACGAGCTGATGGCCAAAAGCCCCTCGTTGACCCTGGCGGTGCCGAGTAACGCGGTGGCCCACGCCGCCACGGCCGCAGCGCGTCTGGTGCGGGCGCCGGTGATCGTGGCCATCAGCGACTCCGGCGGGGCGGTGCGGCTGATCTCGGAGTACCGATCCGAGGCGCTGGTGGTGGGGGTGACCAGCAGGACCGATGTGTACAACCAGCTGGCGGCCCACTGGGGGGTGATGCCGCTGCTCATGCCGATGGCGGCCACGGCCAACGAGATGGTAGGTGCCCTTTCCGCGCTGCTGAAGGAGCGTGGCCTGGTGCAGACCGGCGACATGGCCGTCTTCACCATGGCCCTGCCCTTCGGCACCGGCATCCCCACCAACACGATGCAGATCCGCACCCTCTGAACCCCCGCCCAGGCTCCGCTGTCGTTGCCCGGGGTAGGGATCAACGGGGTCGGCACAGCTTGCGGGCCTCGGGTGACCGGAGCTGGTCCGGCGAAAAACGAAGCTGCCGCTTGCAGTTGGCGCAGAGGCGGTGAATCGCCCCGTACATCTTGTTCAGCATGAGTTCCAGGATGACCGAGTTGGTGTTGGCGGTGATGGACTTGTTGAAGCCGAGCTTCTTGTCCTCGTAGACGCCGGAGTAGTAGCCGCGATCCGGGTCCCTGGCGTCTTTCACCGTGTCGAGCAGGACCGCGGCGTAGGGGTCATTCGGGAAGAGATAGGCCAGGGAGAAGGCCGCCTTGACCGAGACTGTGCGCAACTCCTGGTGGTCCTGGCCCGTGTCGGTGATGGTCTGCCAGCTCTTGCCGTCGACAAAGATGCTGTTGTAAAGGAAGTAGGGGGGCCGGTCGATGTTGTCCTCGGACACCGCGGTCACCTGCCCGGTCTTCTGCCAGCGCAGCTTTTGCACCTTGAAGATGTTCTCCATGAGGGGCAGATTCTCGCTGTCCAGGCCGTGCTCCACCGCGTCCATGGCGTAGGATTCGGTGACGACATAGTTATGTGCGCCCAGGGTGGCCGCGTCCCGGCGATCGTAGGCGATCGGGACACCGAGGATGTCGGTCCGGGTGGCGAATGAGTTGCGGTAGGTAGTAGCGGGCTTGACGTCGAAGCCCAAGAGGGCGAATGCCTTGCCCGCGTACTGCTCATAGCCCAGGCGCCCCTCCTGGACCGAGGAGTCCTGCTTCTTCTCATCGACCGCGGCGCCGTACATCTGACCATCCCGGACCATGCGGCAGTAGTTCCAGCGCCCGAGCACCCTTTGGGATCCCGCAACGTGCTGCGGGTTCAGGCACGAAAGGGCGCTGAGCCAGGACATCAGCCGGGCCAAGTCCAGGGCAGAGTAGCCGATTCCTTCGGTGGGGTTGTTGCCGTAGTCAGACATGGTGCCGAGCTTGCAGTTGTAGGCCTTGTTGGGTGCCTCGTCCCGATAGAGGCGCTGGGTCGACAGGGTCTTGAGCAAGGCGGCGATGCGCTGGTCGAACGGGTCCTTTTGCAAGAACGAAAGCTCGCGGGCGATCACCGTGGCCGCCAGGGACGAAGCGATGTCCCACATGGTGGTGGACGGATAGTTGTCCGCGGCGTTCACCAGACCCGTGTCGGGCTGGTAGTTGTTCTCGAAGAAGCGCCAGGCGACGTGGGCAATGGCCAGGTCTCCCTCCGTCAGGGGCTTCGGGTTCTGGCAACCTCCGCCCGGGGCCGCCATCGGGACAGGCTGCGGGGGCGGGGCTGCCGCCATCGGGGCCGGGGCGGGCTGCGGGGTGGCCACCACCGCCCCCTCAAGGGGGCACTGGGGCGGCCAGTTCGGCAAGGGCGGCAAGGAGGCTTGCTTCTCATCAACCAGAAGCGGGTTCGGCAGGTAACCGAACGGGCCATCCGTCGTCGGATCGAAGAGGGTATGCCCACTGCGAGGCTCGGGGAAGCAACGAGTTACCGTGATGATGTGACGAAAGGCCGCCCAGTGTTCCGGCAGCCGGTTCTGGTCGAGAAGGAGTGTCGGGACGTAGCGGTCGGTGGGATCCGCGTCCAGGAAGCCCCAGCGCCGGAAGCCCTCGCGCCCCACGGTCATGGGCTCCGCGGCGGCGTGGGCCGTGACGGTGCCGTCGTGGAAGAAGAGGTCCCACTGGCGGTTCTGGTAGTTGATGGCGCAGTAGTTCCACGACAGGACCAGGCTCTCGATGTCGCCGCGCAGCGCCGGGAACCGACCGATGGCGGCGTGTAGCGCGTGAAGAACCAGATCAAGGGTCGCGGCGCGCAGGGCGGGAGGCGTCTTCCGGGTGAGGTCCTCGGGCGGTAGGCCCAGGAGCGGATCGGTGCTCCGTGAAAGGGTGCGCAGCACCGCCTGGATCTGGGCCCCGTCCTCGGCGCAGTGGATGATCTGCGCCGCGCGCAGCAGGGTCGGGTACTCCGGCGGCGCCGGGGGGGGCGACGGCGGTACTTTGGGCACGGGCTGGCAGGGCCGCAGGAAAGTCTGGTCGATCGGAAGTGGCGGAAGTGGCGGCAGCGGCGACCCGGCCGCACCGAGCAGGACGGAGAGCAAGACCAGGATCAAAAGCCGTGGGACAACCGTGTGAGCGCGAAAAGGCCCGCCCGCCGATCCGGCCTTTGTGGTCCGACGGATCAAGACGCGGCGCTCGGGTCCCCGAAGTTCGGGACGCCGGTGTATTCCACCCCGAGCAGGGAGATGTCATCCAGGGGTACGGTGTCATCGCCGAAGCGGAAGAGCGATTCCAGGATGTGGCCGCAGGCCGCCTCCACGGACCTTTGTGGGTCGCGCACGCACGAAAGAAGGCGCTCGTTCCCGAACAGCACCCCGCTGCGATTCTCGAACTCGAGAATCCCGTCACTATACAGGAAGAGCCTGTCGCCCCGAAGAAGCTGGAGTGTTCCCTCGGCAAATTGCGCTTTCCGTCCGAGGCCGATGATCGGGCCGCCGGCTGTCAGGGTCAAAAGCGAGCCATTCGGGCGGACCAAAAGGGGGGCCGGGTGCCCCGCGGTGCTGTAGCTCAGCGTGCCGCCGATGACGTCGATGACCAGATAACTGATGGTGAAGAACTTGTCGAAGCGCTCGATCGGGTACTCCTCGTCGAGTTGCCGCAGCACCGCCGCCGGGGGGACGACCTCCCGACCCTCGCCATTGCGCCTTGGCCGGGTCACCACGCCGGACTGCGGCGAGAGGCTCTGCGCCACGACGCCGGTGACGATCGCCGCGGGGATGCCGTGCCCCGAGACGTCGAGGATGTAGGCCCCGACGTGGCTGTCGTCCAGAGGAAAAATGTTGAACATGTCGCCGCCGATCTGCCTGCTGGGCCGGAAGCGCCAGGCCAGGGAGAGGCCGGGGAGACGGATGGGCGCCCGGGGCAAGAGGGCCCGCTGGATCTCTGCCGCGGCCTCCAGTTCCTCCTGGAGGTCCGAGGCGACCTGCGCCTTTTCGTCCTGCAAGCGGGCCTGCTTGCGCTGTCTGAGCTGGGCCCGCACGCGCGCGATGACCTCTTCGAAATCGAAGGGTTTAACGATGTAATCTACGGCTCCCAACTCCAAACCATAAATTTTCTCCTGCAAGCGCCCCCTTCCCGACAGGAAGATGACCGGAATGTCCATCGTGATCGGGTCCGCCTTCAGCTCCTGGCATACCTCGTAGCCGCTCTTGCCGGGCATCACGATGTCCAGAAGGATCAGGTCCGGCCGTTCGATCCGGGTGTGCGTCAGGGCGTCCAGTGCGACCGTGCAGCGGACGATCTGGTAGCCATGAGGGCGCAGGGTCGCGGCCAAAAGGTCCACGCCGATCGGTTCGTCGTCAACGATAAGAATTTTTTCGCTCATGATCAAGTCCCTTTATGGCAGGAGGTCCTTGATCAGCGTCATGGCATTTCCCTGGCTGGAGTGCTCATACCGGCTTTCCGTCATCAAGCAACGGATGAGTTGCAGGCCCCGCCCACCCTCCTTCATGTTTTTGCCCATCTCCAAAAGGCTCGTCTCCCAGCGCTCCGCCGGGATGGGCGTGCCCTGATCGCGAATGTGCAGTTCCAGGCAGGTAGGCCGGGCGACGAAGTCCACCGTGATCGGGTGGCCGGGCTGCTGTCCGTAGCCATGCATGATGATGTTGATGACCGCCTCCTCGACGCAGAGGTCGGTCTGGCCGCCGATCTCCTCGGACATGCCCAGATGGTGGCAGATCCCCGCTATCGCCACCCCGAGGATCGAGACGTTCTCAATCCGGCTGTCGATGGTAAATGAAATGGTTCGGATGCCGTCCATCTGGTCTCCGCGGGTCAAGCCGTCTACTCGGGCTGGTGCGCCGGGCGAAGTAGATCGAAGACAGTCTTGACCGGGTTGAAGGTTTCGTGCGGGACTTCCACAAAGGCCGTGTTCCATCCCGCCATGGCGCCGTTCCACAGGCCGGGCCGTTCCAGCGCCTTCAAAGGGTGGCCGTCCCGGGACTTGTGGGAGATGAGGATGGCGCGCGGATCGATGAAATGAAGCAGGTCGAAGGGCGTGCCGCGAAAGTCGCGCACGCTGGTCACCAGGTCGACCGGGTTGAAGTGGGTCGAGGACCGCCAGATGGCCTGCTGGTCCTGTGCCTGGGGATCGACCTGGGCCGCTTCGACGATCTGCTGGGAGATGTGCCCCTCTGTGCCCTTTACAAAGAAGGGCCCCCCCCCTGGCTCGCCCTGGTTCCTTACCATCCCGCAGACGCGCAGGGGCCGGAAGAGCCGCTGCCGCAAGAACGCCTGTTTCTCGGAACGCGAGGCGTTCTTTACCTGCGCCGTCGGCGTGCAGAGATCGCTGGCCAGGAAACCCAGCGCATCGTCGAGGAGCGCGGCGTCGGCTTCATCGAGCCGCGCGGCATAGGAGAAGCACCGTTGCTCCAGCCGGATCAGGTGGCCCACCAGCACTTGCTTCCACCGCATGCCGAACGGGCACCCCTCCTGCCGCTTCAGGTTGTCGATGTTCTTGATGACCACGATGTCTCCGCGCAGGTCGTTCAGGTTCTCGATCAGCGCGCCGTGCCCCGCTGGCCGCAAGACCAACGTACCGTCGCAGCCATCGCGAAAGGGCCGATTCTCGGAGTCCACTGCGAGGGTGTCGGTCGAGCCCTTCTGAACGGAGACCGAGATCTCGAAGCGGACCTTTAGCGGACTCTCCAGCCGGGCGCACAGGTCCGTCAAGAGGGCCACGATGTCATCCCGATGCTCCGGCGAGATCGTGAAGTGGACCCGGCAGATCCCATGGGCGTCCGAAAGCAGCCCGGGCGACTCCCGGACATGCTCCTCCAGCGCGGAGCGGGCGCCCTCGGAGTATCTGTGGAAGAGGACCAGGGCCTTGGGCGCTCTTTTGTAGTTCAGACCCTGCGGATCGAGGACCGCCGAGAGCACCGCATCGGCATCGCCATGAGCGTGGGCCGGAAGCAGTGCAGAAAGCGCCTCGTGAAAGGCGAACCGGGGCAGGTTCTCCAGGAAGCGCTGGACGTCCTTCTTTGGGCCCGCGGCGGCCGGATGGTTCCTGTACGCCAAAAGGCACTGGAACATCCGGGTGGCGCTGCCGGAGGCGGGGACGAACTTGGTGATGCGTCCAGCCCGCGCGGCCTCCTCCCACAGCCCGACCAGGGGCCCGACTTCGGCGTCTTCTACCTTTTTGATGCCGTCTCCAGCTACGCAGGGCCGCTCAAGGCGGATGAAGGGGGGCGGATCGCGAAAGAGATGGATCTGCCGGTAACCCTCTTCCGGGGTAAGGCCGTGCCGCAAGAGCTGAGCCTGGTCGGCGGAGGTGAGCAGGTCGTGGTTCATGACGATTCCTTGGGTTGAAATGAAGGCCCCCTAGAAGGCCCAGCTCCAGCTAAACATGATCGAGCCGTTTTTTATGAAGTTTGGATTGATGGTGGTGTTGGGACCGAAGTTGGAGTAGCTCAAGTTCCATTTGAAGGCGCGCGAGTCCGCGCGACCGAACCCATACACCCAGCCGAACGAGGATGTGCTGAGGGTATGATGCGCGCCGATCATGAAGAACCAGTTGTCCAGCGGCGTCCAGACCCAGGTCGTCCCAAAGATGGGGCTGCCGGTAAAGAGGATGTCGAGAAAAACCACGCCCGAAAGATGCAGACCGGTGACGTCGAGCAGGGTGAACTTGTAGCTGATGTCGATGACGGAGTCCGACAGATCCAGGATCTGTTTCGGGGCAATGGGGCCCCAGTTGTTGAGCTGGACGGCCCAGGTGTTCGGGTGCCAGTCGTTGTAGCCCAGCCCAAAAGAGTAGCTGAAGACGTTGTCGATGTACTTGTAGTTGACGCCGACTCGCATGAACCAGTAGGACACGGGTGTCCACGAGGCCGTCGCCCCCACGGACAGGCCTCCGGTGAGCTGCCAGTTGTGATAGATGTTCCCGCCGAAGCCCAGAGGGCCCCTCGGCGTAATGGCCACCGATGGGGCCGTGCCGCTCGACGTGATGGGGATGGTCATGCTGAGCCGCGGCGGCGGCGATGGCGCCTTCACTGGGGGCAGCGGCGGTGGCGGTGGCGGCGGCGGCGCCTTCACTGGGGGGAGTGGCGGCGGCGGCGGCACTTCGACCGCGGGAGGCGGGGGCGGCGCGGGAACATGGATGGCTTTTGCTGGGCATGTCGAGTCCCACGAATAAAAATAGGCGGGCGGGGAAGAACCGGGCTCCGCATCGGTGTCGATGGGGCCGGGTCGCATCCCGGGCGTCGGGTCGTAGGGGGTCTTCCCGCTGATCGGGTCGGGGAAGCAGCGATCCTGGAACTGTGCATGGACGAAGAAGCTGCCGTGGAGCGGCGCGATGGCGGGATTCTTGAGGAGACGGGGTACGTAGCGGTCTGCCGGATCGACGAGCAGGAAGCCCCACGCGCCCAGACCTGCAAGCGCGCGCGGAAAAGGCTGCGCCGCCGGGGAGCGCACCACCCCATCGGGACCGGTCTTCAGATCCCACGGCTGGTTCAGATAATTTACCTGGCAGAAGTCCCACGACAGCACCATCTCTTCGATTTCGGTTCGCAGTTCCGGCCAGCGCCCCGTGGCGTCGCGCAGCGTGTACAAGAGGATGTCCAGGGTGGCGGCGTGCAGGGTGGCCGGGGTGTCCGCGCCCAGCCCCTCGTCGGGCAGGCCGAGGACGTGGTGGCGACCGGCGCGGAGCGTTTGCAGCGCCTCGTTGGCAGCGGCGGCGCCTTCGGCGCACCGCAGCCCGGACTCGATCTTCAACAGGGCCGAGGATGGGCCGTCGCTGGCATCGGCCCTGGAGCGAGCCGGAAAGCTGAACGACAGGCTGAGGAACAGGGCGACCACGACGAGCCCCCATCCCGCGAGATGCTTCAATCTCATTCAATCCGATTATCCCTTGTCCTCCCGGCAGCACCCACGCTGGCATTCGGCGATGAACGACCTGTCGAACGGACGAAGGCCCTGCCTGCAGGATCGGCATCTCTGGTGGAGCGCTCCATACATCTTGTAGAGCAGGGCCTCCAGGATGACGCCGTTGGTGTTCGCGGTGATCGCCATGTTGTAGCCCAGGCCGTTCTCGTAGATCCCGGAGTACCAACCCTTCTCCGGGTTGTAGGCGCTGCTCACCTTGTCCAGCAGCACGGCGGTGTAGGGGTCCTTCGGGAAAAGGGTGGCCAGGGAGAAGGCCGCCTTGGTGGATACGCTCTTCAGCTTGCTCGCGTCGATGCCCGTGTCGGTGATCGTATTCCAGGGCGATCCCGCGGCGAAGATGGTGTTGTACACGAACCAGGGTTCGCGGTCGACGTTGTCCTCGGACACCGCGGTCACCTGGCCGGTCGCCTGCCAATGGCGCTTCTGCACCTCGAAGATGTTCCGGGCCAGCGGCGTGTTGACGCGGTCCCTGCCGTGCTCCATGAGATCTAGAGCGTACGACTCTGTCACCACGTAGTTGTAAGCCCCGAGCTTGCGCGGATCGCGGAGATCCA
>JBBRLA010000191.1:0-12906 GCA_038231615.1 Polyangia bacterium
CGCCGCGTACAAGGCCCGCCGGACCCCCTGGGAGCGGTCGCGCCCGGCGCGGTACAGTTCATCGCGAGCGGCCACGTCTCCCACGGCCACCAGGGCCGCGGCGGCACTGCCACGGACCCGCGGATCGGGATCGACCAGGGCATCGATGACCCGGTAGCGCACCGACTTGTCGTATTTGCGGAATGCCACCAGCGCCTCGATGCCGCCGACGCGCACGTCAGGCGATGGGTCGAGCAGGGCCCGATGAGCAGTGGTGCGCACGGTTTTGGGTGCCTGTGGCCCCATCGAGGCGAACAGATCGAGGATCTGCCGCCGCACCGGCGCGGAAGCCGGGCGGTACGCGGTGACCACCGCCGGGGTGAGATCGGCGCAGCCAAGGGCCCGGGCAGCCAGGACGCCAGCCTGGGTAGATTCGACCCGGGTGAGCAGGCCGAGGGTAAGGCTTCGCGCCTGCTCTCCGGCACCGAGGGAGGCCAGGGCGGCGGCGTTGTCCGCCGGGGCGGTCCCCTTTTGCAGCGCTTCCGCCAGCAAGGGAATGCCTTGATTGTCCCCCATCCTGGCCAAAAGGACCGCCGCCGTGGTCAGCGTGCTGCCCGAGAGCGCGGCCTGCAATACCGGCATCGCACTCGCCGTGACGGGACGATGCAAGAGGGCTGGCAGCGCGGCTTCCCGGACGCTCGGTTCGGGATCGGCGGCCAGGCGCAGCAGCATGACTTCTCCCCCCTCGACATGGGCCAGGGCCTGCGCCGCCAGGCGGCGGAAGCGAGGATCGGGGTCCACAGCGCCGGCCTGGCCGATTCGTTCGGCCAGCAGCCGCATGCTCGTGCTGTTAAGGTCCTCACGGGCGGCGGCGCTAAGCCGGTTGATCGCTTCCTCGGCCTGGCCGGGTCCCGTGCGCAGCGCCCGGAAGGCCATCGCGCCAGTGCTGGTCGATGCCGCGGACGCCGGCGTACACAAAAGGAGGCCCAGCAAGGGCAGGCCCAAGGCCATCCGGCGTGCGCGGCGCCAGACGGGCTCGTGCAATACAAGCTCGTTCTGCGGAGGCGATGCGGGAGAATTCGAGACAACGATGAATGAACGGGGTAGCTTCACGATCTGGCACCTGGCCCAGGCGGTGGGCCTATCGTCTTCGATGTTGGGGCCGCTGCCCTAAAGGCGCCAATTTTCTGCTTTCGCCAGCCCCCAAGGGCGCGGATCGCCACCCGGGCCGCCCCGCCGCCCGCGGTCAGATCTTCGTGTTCGCGTCCACCTTGTGCACCATCGGGAGACGCAGCGTTTCCCACCCCGACCCCCGGGCCGCGCTGACATGCGCCCCCTTGCGGCCCGCCCACGTCGAGACCGCGATCTTGATCCCCGACGCCGCCAGCATCGCCACCAGCAGCACCAGGCCCATCCACCAGGCGAACTGCTGGCTGCGGAACGGCCCGCGGGAGGTGTCCACCACAGTCAGGCTGGGCAGCACCTCCGGCCTGTCCGGCGACCGGGACGGCATCGGCGTCCGGCTCAGCATCGGCGAGTCCTCCGCCAGCGGCTCTAGGTTCAGCGGCCGGGCGATTGGCACCGCGTGCGGCCCCGACGCCCGCGGGCCCTTCCGCCGCTGCCCCGGACGGAACCCCAGCCAGGACAGCTCGATCTCGACCTCGCTCATCGCCGGTCGCTGCGTCGGGTCCTTGGCCAGCATCGCGTGCACCAGCTTCGCCAGCGTCGGCGGCACCGCGGGGTTCAGGCGCAAAAGGGCCGGGGGTTTCTGGGTCAGTTGCAGGCGCAGCATCTCGAACGGGTTCTTGCTGTAAAACGGCAGCCGCCCCGACAGCGCCTGGTACAGGATCACCCCCAGCGAATACACGTCCGCCCGATCGGTGACCGCCGCCGCCGAGCGGCACTGCTCCGGCGCCATGTACGCCGGCGTGCCCAGAATCGTCCCCACCGCCGTGTGGAGGCTGTCTTCCTCGTCCCCCTGATCTTCGGCGGGGCGCACCACCTTGGCCACGCCGAAGTCGAGGATCTTGGCCCGCTTGCTGGCCGGCGCTTCCGCGTCATCCACCACGAAGATGTTTGCCGGCTTCAGGTCGCGATGCACGATGCCCTTGGCATGGGCCGCCGCCAGCGCCGAGGCGATCTGCCGTGCCAGGTGGATCACCTCGACCAGCATCGGCCGCTTTTGCAGGTACAGATGCAGCGGCGTCCCCTCCAGATACTCCATCGCCAGGTACGCGCAGCCGTCGTCGGTCCTGCCGAACTCGAAGGCGCTGACGATGCTGGGATGCCCGATGCGGTTGGCGGAGTACGCCTCGTTCAGGAAGCGATGCTGGATCTCCGCGTTGTGGCAAAGGTGAGGGTGCAGGAGCTTGATTGCCACCTTCCTGGCGATCCGCTGGTTGACGCACTCGAAGACCTTGCCCATGCCGCCCATGCCGATCTCGCGTACCACGCGGTACCCGCCGATGCACTGGCCGATCCGATTGGGCCACTCTTCGTCCGATAGCGCGCAGCGAAGCGGAGCGCCGTTCATTGATGAAAGGACCTGCTTCATGTCGGCATCCATCTCATCCAGATCTACGCCCCCACTTGATTCGGACTGACCGAAAATGAATGCCTCCCGGGGCCCCTACGGCCAAGCTCCCGTCAGGGCACGTAAATCCGCCAGTCCTTCAGCGCCGACAGGTCTTTGTTCACCGGGGCCCTTCGGCCACCGCCGTGTAGTCCGCTAGCCGCGGGTGGCGCGTGCGCAGCCAGTAGCCCACGGTGAAGCCCGGCCACAGGGTGCTGTTGGTGCCATCCTGGTTCTGGTACCAGCTCTTGCACCCCGAGGCCCACACCGTCCGTGCTAGCTTCTCCCGCAGCACCGCGTTGAACGCCCCTTGCACTTCATTGCGCACGTCCAGCGACACCAGCCGGCGCTCGCGCAGGGCCTTTATGCACTGCACTGCATAGCGCGCCTGCGCCTCAATCATGAACACCATCGAGTTGTGCCCCAGCCCGGTGTTGGGCCCCATCAGCAGGTACAGGTTGGGGAACCCCGACACCGTGATCCCCAGGTATGCCTCGGGGGTCACGGCCCACGTCTGGTTGAGGTCTGTTCCGCCGATCCCCGTGATTGCCACGTGGGCCAGGTACTGCGACGTGGCGAAGCCGGTGCCCAGGAGGATCGCGTCCACCTCCCGCAGCACCCCGTCGCGGGTGCGCACGCCGCGGGGCTCGACCGCCTGGATGCTGGTGGTGACCAGCTCGACGTTCTGGGCCTGGATCGCCGGGTAGTAATCGGTGGACAAAAGGATGCGCTTGCAGCCCATCCGGTAGTTCGGTGTCAGCGCCGCCCGCAGCGCAGGATCGGCGACCGACTTGCGCAGGTGCCGCAGCGCCAGGCCCTCGCCCAGGCGCAGGAGGCGCGGCTCCACCACGAAGCCGGCGGCGCGTGATTCCAGAATCCAGTACAGGGCCGCCCGATACAGGTAATGCAGCCCGGGCACATGGGCGAAAAGCCAGCGTGTCACCGAGCTGATGGCCCTGTCGGGGCGCGGCATGATCCACGGCGGCGTGCGCTGGAACAGGTGCAGCCGGTCCACCTGAGGGACGATCTGTGGCACGAACTGGATGGCGCTGGCGCCGGTGCCGATCACCGCCACCCGCTTGCCCGAAAGATCGTAGCCGTGGTCCCACTGCGCCGAATGGAAGCATGCCCCGCCGAAGCTGGAAAGGCCGGGGATGTCCGGGCGGGCCGGGATGTGGAGCGCCCCGTTGCCCAGCGCCAGCGCCCGGGCCCGCGTGATCCGGCCGTCGCGGGTGCGCACCGTCCAGATGCCGCTGGGTTCGTCGAAGACCGCGCTTGTCACCTCGGCGCCGAAGCGGATGTGAGGCAGGATTCCGTACTTCTTCGCGCAGTGGCGCAGATAGGCCAGGATTTCCGACTGCGGCGAGAACGCCCGCGTCCACGACGGGTTCGGCTCGAAGGAGAACGAGTAGAGGTGCGATGGGATGTCGCAGGCCGCCCCGGGATAGGTGTTCTCGCGCCAGGTACCGCCGACATCCCGGCCTTTCTCGAACAGGACGAAGTCCTGGATACCTGCTTGTTTGAGCAGGATCGCCATCGCTAGCCCGGAGAACCCGGTGCCGACGACGGCGACGGCGAGGTCGCGGACCTCTCCAGAAGTCCCCTTTTGCGAGGGCCCGAATCCGTCGTGATCGTCCATCGGCATCAGCATCGGCGTCCTTTGGGCCGGCGCAACGGACGCATCCTACCGCGGATCGGGGCCCTTGTGACCCTGGCGACCCGGGCCAGCGCTGTCTGCATTTGCCCCGTCCGCGCTGCTACGTACCCCCTTGCCGGGTCACGCTGACGTGGTGAAGCCGTGGTGGACACCCTACCATAGGGTGTCGAGGACGCCAGGATCAGGTCTTCGCCACCCCTGGCAAGCGTCATCCTGACCCTGGCACAGGGCCCCGGGGGGTCAGGGCAGGGGGGGCTTCAGCAAAAGCCGAGCATCCCCTGCAATGCGACCCCGATTGCCGCCAACATCCTACCTTATAGGTTCTAGTTCGTATTTTAAGTGTTTTATGTTACATTATTTATGTCTAAGTACCCATGGAAGAGTCCCCTGGCCCATTTTTGGTAAGCCCGCTACCCTCTTCGGTTGACCACCTGCGCGCGGCCGACATACGATGGAACCTCATCGGCCCGGGTAAAGCGCGAGGGCTGCCCCAGGTGACCCCGTCGAAAGACGACCGACAGATCGCGAGTCAGGCGAACATGATGACAGGTGCAAGGCAAAAAGGAGTTGTCGGCTATCACCGCGGCGCTCCGCGCTTCGCGATGGGCCCCCGCAGTGCTCCGCGCTTCGCGATGGGACTGCTCTGCGGCGTGGCATTCTTCTGCCCGGCCTTCGCTTCCGCTCAGGGAGGCGAGAGCGGCAGGGGGCCCGCGGTCAGCGCCCCCCACCCGGCCCCCGCCACCGTCCTGCCCGACAAGCAGGCAGCCGGACAGCCCGCTGACGACGAGATCGTCGAACTTCCCGCGGACAAGCCCGGACCTCGTCCCCAGCGCCCCGACCTTTCCGTCCATGAAAGCCGCGACACCGCCGAGCCCCTCGACCGCTTCGAGCAGCTCGAACAGAAGAACGCCGATCTCACCCAGCGCCTTTCGGACCTGGAGCGCCGCCTCAACATCGTCGCCAATCCATCCACCGCGGTGCGCCTGACCGGGTACATCGACTCCGGTTTCTTCGCCTTCTTCCAGGGCAATGGATCGGGCATCACCAACTACATCGCCCAGCCCACCATCCCCGGCACCCTCCCGGATGCCGCCGGTCGCTACCAGGCGTTCCGCAACGACCCGCATGTCCAGCGTTTTCCTGAGTTCTTCGCCCCCTGCGGCTTCGGCGACCTGTCGATCAATCCGTGCCCCCGCGCCCCCGCCGTCGGGCTTTCCCAGGTCAAGTGGCGCTTCCTGGGCGATCCCCTGGCCACCGCCATAAACTCCCAGGGCCAGCCCGCCGACGTCCGCTCGCAGAACAACCCGGGCCAGTCCTCCCAGGCCGTCCCTTATGACTACATCCAGTCCGGTGGCCACCCGACGTTCATCATCAACGAGGTCAACCTGACCCCCATCATCAAGCTTGGCGAGGGCTTGCAAGCGGTGACCTCGATCAACTTCTACCCGCGCAGCGCCAGCGTGTCGGTCGCCGACAAGCAGGACGGCGGCAGCGTGCAGCCCGCCGGTCCGGGTCGCCTGGGCGACTACCTGGGGGTCGATCTGGCTTTTCTGGAATGGGCAACCAACTTCTCGCAAGGGCACCATCAGATCAGCATCTTCGCCGGGCGCTTCGACCCCAACATCGGCATCGAATACCGCGTGCGCAAATCGCCCGATCGATTCGGCGTCACGCCTTCCCTCATCTGCCGCTATACCTGTGGCACGCCGCTGGGCCTGAAGGTCCGTGGCAGGTTCTTCGACGAATGGCTCTCCATCGCCCTGGCGGTCCAGAACGGCTCCAGCTACCAGGAGAACTTCCGCTTCTCCGAGCAGACCGACAAGAAGTACATGAAGACGCTCTCGGGACGCGTCGCCATCCATGCCCCCTACGGCGGCGGCATCGAGCTGGGCGTCTCGGGAGAATACGGCGGCGAGGTGGACGGTTTCTATGACGTCGGCCAGGCGGAGTTCAACCCGTTCGTGTCGCAGTGGACGGTGGACGTGGACCTGCACGCGGAGTACCACGGGCTGGAACTGCGGGCGGAGTTCCTGAAGGCACAGGCCGACGGGTTCATCGGCAGCGCGGACAAGCCGGCGCTGCCCCACTTGCAGGTGCAGGGCGCGTATGTGGAACTGTCGTACCGCCTGCTCAACTGGCTGGCCTTCATGGGACGCTGGGACTATCGCGACGCCATCCACGTGGACTATGCCGAGCCCTTCGCATACGACGACCTCATGTGGCGCCTGACCCTGGGGGCGCGCTTCGACATCAACGAGAACATCGCCTTCAAGGCGGAGTTTCTGCACCTGCAACCCTTCGGGCGCATGGCCGACGGGCTGGCCGACAACGCGGCGGTGCTGGGGCCCTCCGGGAACTTCGCCGCGGACTACATCACCACCTCGCTGGTGCTACGCTATTAGCAGGGAGCACGGAGATGCAGCACCCCGAACTCGCCCCCCGCTTGCGGCACCGACCCCGGAATGAGACGCCCCTGTACGCCGGGCTGCTTTGCGTGGCCGGCTTTCTGGCCTTGGGCACCGGCTGCGTGGTCGAAGGCAGCGACGGAGATTGCGGCCCGGTGCTGTCGAGCGGCGCATGCTCGATCGTTCGCGCTCAGCTTGGCCCCCTGGCTGCGCCGCCGCCGCCGGACCCGACCAACCGCTACGGGCAAGGGGTCCCCGGCGGCATCGACGCCCAGAGCAAGGACGAGGAAGCGGCGTACCAGCTTGGCCGGTACCTCTTCTTCGATCGCTGCATGTCGTCGGACAAGGTCACCGCCTGCGTCAGTTGCCACGATCCGGGCGCGGCCTTCATCGACTCGCGTGCACGGGCGGTCATGGTGCCGGTGACGATGCCCGGGATGAACGGCGGGATGGCCACCACGGTGCGCCTGCCGGCGATCCGGGACGTCAGCGGTCAGGACCGGCCGCTCTCGCCGACACTGGTGATGACGCCGCCGACGGATGCGAACGGCGGCGCGCAGGTGGCCTCGGAAGTCGATCCGGCGGGCGTGCCGTTGGCCTATTGGGACGATTCGACCCAGATGTGGCGTGCCCATGTGCGGCGGGTGCAGTCCAGCCAGGGCAGCCACGATCCGGGCCCAGGCGGCACCACCGGCTTCACCGGGCGCAACTCGCCGAGCCTCTACAATGTAGCTTACGGGGCCGGGGTGCCCGCGCCGGACGGGGCGCGCGTGGCCGGGGCGAACTGGGTGCCGTGGGATGGACGCTATGACTCGGTCTGGTCGCTGGTCGCCGATGTCTACGAGTTCGGCGCGGTGCAGCGCACCAACCGGGCGCACATCGCCCTGCGGGTCTACCGACAGCACCACACGCTCTATGAGAAGATGACCGGCAAGGCCATGCCCAACCTGGACGACATGGGGCTGGCCGGCAGAACCTATCCGTGGAACGCCTCTCCCGTCGGCGTGCTCGCCTCCTGGAAAGATTGCTGGAACAGCACCCCGGACGCCAACAAGTGCCCCCCGGACGTGATGGCCCCGACGGCGGAGGTGAAGGACACCATCAACCAGATCTTCGTCAACTCGGGCAAGGCGCTGGCTGCCTTCATCCGGCGGCTGCGCTCGGGGAATTCGCCTTACGATCGCTGGCTCAAAAACCCCGGCGACCCGGCAGCGATGTCGGTGGCGGCGCAGCGCGGGCTGGGGCTCTTCATCGGCAAGGCAGAGTGCATCCTGTGCCACGACGGCCCCAACTTCACCGACTGGCGCTTCCACAACCTGGGGGTCCCGGTGTTCGACCCGGAGCAGCACATAAGCGGCAGCGTCGTCCCGCCGCCCCCCGCCGGGGGGTACCCGACGGTGACCGACTGCTTCAACGAGGGCTCGGCGCCCAAGCCGATCTGCCCGGACGCGGGGCGATACGCCTGGCAGGAACACCTGTCGGGGCGTTGCGACAATATCAATTTCTGCCAGAAGACCGACTCCACCAGTTGCCTGGGCAGCGCCGGGATGTACAACGACAGCGGCGATCCCACCCAGTGCCTGCCGCCGTCGTTCTTCGACCGCTGCGCCATTCCCACCCCGGAGGCCTGCGCCCTGGACGGCGTCTGCACCTGGTCGGCCACCAGCAACCGCTGCGTGCCCCGCCCCACCGCCGGGGACCTGGGGGCCTTCAAGACGCCGTCCCTGCGCAACGTGGCGAAGTCGTGGCCCTACATGCACAATGGCGCGCTGTCGAACTTCGGCCCGGCGCAGGACGCGCAGATCAGCCCCGCCGACGTGGCGGCGGACCCGACGCCGCACCTGGTTCAAGTGGTGCAGTTCTATAACCAGGGAGGCGGGACGCCGGTGGTGGGTACCCGCGACCGGCTCCTGCGACCGCTTTCGCTCACGCCCTCCGAAATCGCCGACGTGGTCGAGTTCCTGAAGGCCCTGACCGATGAGAGCATCGGCGGCGGCGAGGCGGGCGTGGACCCCGATCCCAGGGTCGACCAGCCGGATCCCAACGACATGAACCCCATGGGCTTATGCCCTCCGTAACCTGAGGCCCAATGCGCATGTTCCGCAGAACCCTCTCGATTTCCGCCCTCGGGCTGTGCCTTTGCGTCCTATTTCCGTCGGCCCGAGCCAACCAGGCCGGCGTGGCACAGGGCGCCGCGGACACCCGGATCAAGGTCGTCAGCAAACCCGTGCCTTGCGTCCCATGCCCGTGCGAGTGCCCGGATGTTCGCGGGCCGGGTCAGGAACGGGTGGCTACGGCCCCGATTGCCACGGGCCAGGGCCAATGGCAGAACAACGGCCAGCGCCCCGATGAAGGACGGGAACCGCGGGATGTGGGCGAGCACCGCCCGGCGCGGGTCGTTCCCGACGAACCCGTCCGGCCGCCTCCGCCTCCGCCCCGGGGGCTGATCAGCGGCTCGGTGGTGGTGCGCGATCGAGGCGGCAAGGAGAAGACCGACAACGGCGATGTGGTGGTCTATATCGAGAAGGTGCCCAAACGCTTCGCCGCGCTCAAGCACGTGCGCAAGATGGCCCAGCGGGACAAGACCTTCGCCCCGCACATCCTGGCGGTGACCAAGGGGTCCAGCGTCGAGTTCCCCAACGAGGACAAGTTCTTCCACAACGTGTTCTCCCTGAGCGAAGGCAACACCTTCGACTTGGGGCTCTACCGGGCCGGCACCTCGAAGAACGTGACCTTCGAGCGATCCGGGGTGGTGGATGTGTACTGCAACATTCACCCGAACATGTGGGCCCAGATCCTGGTGGTGGACAACCCGTTTTACGCGGTGACCACCAAGGAGGGCACTTTCGAGATCCCCAAGGTGCCGCCGGGCAGTTATACGCTGATCGCGTGGCTGTCCGGGGGCGAGGCGGTGCGCCAGCCGGTGCGGGTCGATCCCGGGGGACGGGCGCTGGTGAAGTTCGATCTGCGTGAAGGCTCGTCCAGCAAGCCCCACCTGAACAAGTTCAACCAGCCTTACGGACGCTACCGGTAGTGGTCCTGCGCAGGCTGCGCTTGGCGCCAGTCTGGGGGGCAGCCTTGGTTTTGAGCATCCGTGCGATGTCCAGTGTGACCGGTTGCAGCGATCCGTCGGAGCGGGCCCCGCTGGCGGAGCCGGTCCAGGCAGAGCCGGTCCAGGCAGAGCCGGTCGCGAAGCCGGCGGCTCGGCAGCGCCTGCGCCTTTTCGCGCGGGCCCGGCGCTGCGGGGAGTGCCACGAGAAGATGCGCGGGGAGTGGCAGGGCTCGGCCCATGCCAAGTCGACCCACTCGGATGCCTACCAGCGGGCGCTGGCCTCGCTGCCGCCGGCGGTGCGCGAGGAGTGCGCTGGCTGCCACCTGCCGGGTCTGCCCTTCGGTCAGGAGGCGGGCGGGCCGCAGAACCCGAGCGAGGGGGTGAGCTGCGACGGCTGCCACACGGTGAGCGCGGTCCACGTCGACGACGTCCGTGCCACCCCGGTGTACAGCCCCGAGTCGGGGAAGCGCTACGGGCCGATCCTGGGCGCCAGCGGGCACTACTTTCACGACATGGCCTACAGCGAACTTCACAAGAAGTCGGAGATCTGCGCCGGCTGCCACCACCTGATGTCCTTTACCTTCGCTGGCGAGGCGCGCACTATCCCCGTGGTGACGGACTATTCGGGATGGAAGCGCTACGGGCGGGACCAAAGCTGCCAGGACTGCCACATGCCGGCGGACGGCAAGGCCCCGGTCGCTCGTGGGTCGCGGGCACGGCCGGACGTGCCGTCTCACACCTTTCCCGGTGCCATGGCCCTGGGCAAGCAGCTTCGGCTGGAGGTCTCGGTGGACCGGCAGGGGGGGCTGGTAACGGTGGAACTGGCGCACTCGGCGGGGCATTTGCTGCCCTCGGGTTACGTGGATCGGCGGCTGATCGTGCGGGCCACGTTCCATGACCAGGCGGGGGCGGTGGTGGGGTCGCAGGAGCAGGCCTACGGGGTGTTTCTGGAGGACGAAAAGGGCCAGCCGGCGCCGTTTTTTCGCGCGGTGCGGGTAAAGGCAGACCGACGGATGATCCCGGGCAAGACCTACGCCTCGTCGTTCAAGATCCCGGAGGCCCCCGAGACAGGTGGCACCGGTGGCGGGCCGGCCAGCAAGGTGGTCATCTCGATCCTGGCCGCCCGGACCGCGCCGGAGCTTTCGGCGGTGTACGGCGAGCCAGACCTGCTGGTGCTACGATCTGCGGTTCACACGCTGTCCGGCAGCAGAAGCCAAGGAGGGTCACCGTGAAGCTCAGTGTCAAGCTGGCCCTGGCGATGACGGCCCTGGTGGCCGCCGTGGTGGTCGCCGCCGTGCTATCCATCGGGGCCTACCTGCACCGCGAGATTGTCCGCCAGTTGGCCACCGAGATCGACCGCACCGGCGACGTGCTGGCCGAAGTGCAGCGCGGTCGCCTGGAGCGCCTGGCGTCGGAAAATCGGGTGTTGGCGGACGAACCGCGCCTGAAGGCGGTGGTCAACTCGGCTGAGATTGACGAGCAGACCTTGCGGGACACGGCCCGGGACATGCGCGACGTGGCCCGCTCGGACCTTTTCGTGCTGATGGCCCCGGACGGCACGGTGCGGGCCAACGTGACCTCGGATGGGTCCACCGGGCCGGCGCCGCCACCCGGAGCGGCGGAGCAGGTGATGGCGGGGGAGGGCGAGCGCACCGAGTTCAACGCCGCGTGGCCGCTTCACGGGCAGCTTTACCTGGTGGCGGGGCACGTGGTGACGGTGCTCGGGCGATCGGCGGGGATCCTGCTGACCGGGGACCGCATCGACGACCGCATCGCCAGCAAGATCCGCCGCGAGACCAACACCGAGCTGGCGCTGATCACCTCGGGGCACCTGACCGCCGCCGCCATCGGGGAACACCTGCAAGCCCATCGCGAGGAGCTGTCGAAGGAGGCGATGCGCCTTATCGAGAACAAGGGCGACGGCTTCATCGACGTGGCCGGCCAGCGGTACATGGCCCAGGTGGCGCGGGTGGTGGGGCTGGAACGCAAGCGCGGCGATCAGGGGCCGCCGCAGGCGTTCTTCGTCATGCTGCGCAACCTGGACGAGGCGATGAAGACCTACCACAAGATCCGCGCCGACCTGCTGACACTGGGTGGGGCGGCCTTCGCGGTGGCGATCCTGGCGGCGCTGGTCATCGCCAGCACGCTGACCCGTCGGCTGGCGAAGCTGGCCCAGGCCACGGCGCTGGTGGCCGGCGGGGACCTGGAAAGCGGGGTGCCGGTGGGGGGACGCGACGAGATCGGGGCGCTGGGGCGGTCGTTCAACGACATGATCGCCAAGCTGCGGATCTCTCGGGAGGAGCTGCGGACCAAGGAGCGGCTGGAGCGGGAGCTGGAGATCGCCACGGTGATCCAGACACTGCTCTTGCCGGCGCAGCCGATGCTGGACGGCTACGACGTGGCGGCGCGGATGGTGCCGGCGGAGGAGGTCGGCGGGGATTTTTACGACCTGCACCAGACCCCGAGCGGCGGCTGGGTGGCCATCGGCGATGTGTCCGGGCACGGGGTGACGCCGGGGCTGATCATGATGATGGTGCAGAGCATGCTGGCAGCCATCGCCAGGCAGCCGAGCGAGGTGTCGCAGCACTACACCCCCAAGGAGGTGCTGCGGGTCATCAACGCGGCGCTTTATGACAACCTGCGCGTGCGCATGCACGACGACAATTATATGACGATGGTGCTGCTGAAGCACATGGGGCACGGACGGTTCCTTTTTTCGGGGGCGCACGAGTCGCTGCTCATCTACCGCCGCGCCAGCCGCCAGGTGGAGACCGTCAACACCGATGGCACCTGGCTGGGGGTGCAGGACGACATCGGGCCCTTCCTACAGGAACACGAGCTGATGCTGGAGCCGGGCGATTCGCTGCTCCTTTACACGGATGGGGTCACCGAGGCCAAGAATGGGCAGAACTTGCAGTACAACATGGACCGGCTGCGCGACATGCTGATCCGCCAGGCTGGGCTGCAGAACCACTCGGCGCAGAAGATCCGCGATGGAATCATCGATGATGTGCTTTCGTGGTCGCGCTCGCGGCAAGACGATGTCACCGTGATGGTGCTGCGTCGCCTGGAAGCCAGCGAAGAGGCTTTGGCTTGAGCGCAACCGAGCAGCGCCTGGCCTTGCTTTTCGCCGGCGGCGGGTTGGTGTGCCTGGTGCTGGCGGCGGCGGTGTCGGTGACCGACAGCCCGTCCCGGCGATCGCAATCGGTGATGCAGCAGGTGGCCTTCGATGCCGTGACCC
>JBBRLA010000192.1:0-12859 GCA_038231615.1 Polyangia bacterium
AACGTGCGAGCCTTGAAGCTAACTCCGCCCGTGTTGCCGAGCACGACTTGAAGCGTGGCTTGGTCTTCTGCCTTAATCGTCGCGTCGAAATAGTCGCCCAGGTGCTTGCCGGCCGGATAAATGGCGAAGGCGAGGTTGTTGGAGGCGACCCGCTTTTCGGGGGGGATGGTGAGGAAGATGGAGGGCATGGAGAGGGATTCTATCGCAAGCTGACCCAATGGCCGTCTTCTGGAAGGCGGCTGATCAACGAGGAGAAAAATTCCTTGCATTGGCTGGCATTGCTAGTAATACTAGCCTTGCGTTTGGCCATTGAGCCGATCGGAGATGAAAGAAAAATGCTCGCCAGGGTGCAACCTGAGCGGGCGAGTACCGAACTGCGACCTTTTCAGTAGTGGGAACCGGCCGGACAGCCCGGTAGGCTTAGCCTACCACAAGGGACGCCCGATGCCAAAACCGGAAGCCGAGACAGAGGACACCAAGGACAAGGTGAAGGTAGCCGTGCGTTTACCGCGGGACCTGACAGATCACGTCCGCGCCGAGTGCATCCGTGCTCGTCGCACATTCGTAGAGTTCACCGAGACGGCCCTGCGCGCCGAGTTGGAGCGATCACGGCCGCAGGAACCTGACATGCCGGAAAAGCTTCGTGCTGGCCGCCCTATGAAGCCGCCGAAGGCAAAGTAGGCTGGACGGATAACTGCCAGCCGGGGAACCGCGACAGATCAGACGGGCTGGCCGATGAAGAAGCCGTAGCTTTCTCCGCCCTTCTCGATGGGCACAGACTCCACCGGGAGGCTGACGGGAGGGGTGCGTCTTCAGCTTGGCCTCATGGCATACGTCAGAATGATCACGAGGATGAAGATGCGTTCGACTGTGTAAACGGTACCGTTCTATAGGAGGTCCCATGCCCGAATTCAATGCCATCCACGGCCGCGACGGCCTTACCTTTCTGGTCGGCGAAGGCGGCCGCATTCTGCGCTGGACCGGCGAGGTCTTCGCCCCAATGCCCAGCCCCACGCGCCGCGACCTTGCCTGTGTCTTCGTCCGCGCCGCCGATGAGGCCTACGCCGTGGGCGGCAACGGTACCCTGCTGCGCTTCGACGGCTCGGTCTGGACCGCGCTGGACAGCCACACGAGCGAACAGCTTTTGGCGGTCCATGCCCCAAGAAAAGGAGAGGTCTGGGTGGGCGGGAACCGGGTGCTCTTGCGCTTCTGTGACGGGACGCTGGTGCTCACGCAGACCTTCTCCCGCTTCTCGGTTCGCGGCATTGAGCCGGGAAGCCCGGAAGGCGAGGAACTTTGGTTCCTCGGCGGCGAGAAGGCACTCTTGCGTGGGATGGGCAGGCGCTGCATGACGTGCAGGTCCCCGATCCGGCGGCTACAACGTCGAGCTTTCGCTTCCTGATCCAGAGTGTGCTGTGGCGGCACACGCCGCCCATGGAAGAGGCCCGATTCTGGGCGCTGGTGGAGGAGTTGGGCTGGGGCCGGGAGACGACCCACTACCCCCGCGTACGCGATGCGCTGTGCCGGAAACTGCCGATTCTGGAGGTGTTCGCGATGTGCCAGCGATTCGAGGAGTTGCGCCGTCAGATGCACGATGCCATCGAGCAGTGGGAGGAGAAATCGGGGCAGAGCTTGCCGATCTCGGACGATGGGCTGCTCGACCTGAGCAGCCATCTGGTCGGGCTGGGGCAAAAGGCGTACGAGAGGGTGATGGGCGACCCGGTGTGCCGAAGTTGATGCGTGCGCCTGCCAGACGTCGCGAGACTGGCGGGTGTTGCATGAGTTGGAAGAGAAGTGGGCGGACTTCTCCGCGGACCTGACGGAGGTGAGGTGAGGCTTCACCAGGCTACCGATGGCGTGCTGCGGGAGATGATCCGGGGAACCTTGCGCTCTCGTGCCAGGGTTGCAACGGGCACAAGCCGACGGGGGCCAGCATCCGGGAGCGCGGGTCTTTTTCGCGTTTGTCATTCGAGATCCAGCCCCGCAAATAACTCCGCAACCCGGATAAGGCCGCCCAGAACCGAGATCGCCCCCAGCTGCATGAGGTCATCCTAGCCGACGAATATAGTGCCAGCAATAAAGGTCTTTGCTACCTTCTCGCCCGGATGCGAGAAAGTAATACTCTTCTGCCGGTTGCGTAGTACAGTTGATTCTATGAAGAGTATCTCACTCAAGTTACCGGAGGCCCTCGACGCGCAGCTTGAGGCGATGGCAAAGAAACGGAGCACCAAGAAGTCCATCATCGTGCGCCGCGCCATCGCCGATTATTTGAGCCGGGGCCAACAACCGCCACGCAGCTCGTTTCTTGAACAGGCCCGCGATCTGGCCGGTTGTCTGGAGGCCGCTGTCGACCTGTCGACCAACAAGAAGTACCTGCGGGGCTATGGGCGGTGAAACCATGCGTGCTCCTGGATACGGGTCCGCTGGTCGCTTTCCTGAACCGCCGTGATCACCACCACTTATGGACCACGGAGATGATGGAGACGGTCGAACCGCCGCTCATTGCCTGTGAGGCGGTCCTGTCCGAAGCATGTTTCCTGTTGCGCACTCGGCCTGGCGGGCAGGAGGCGGTCATGAGCTTGGTCGAGCGGGGCCTGCTCACGGTCCCATTCAGGCTGGAAGAGGAGATCACGCCGATTAAGAAGCTGATGAGCCGCTAACGCCAGCGTGCCCATGTCTTTCGCGGACGCATGCATGGTGCGGATGGCCGAGCAGAACGCTCGCAGCACCGTGATGACCCTAGATGGTGATTTCCGCATCTATCGAAAGAATGGGCGCCAGGTGATTCCGCTGCTGTGTCCTTGACACCGGATCGGCATGCGCCGGGCCTGCTCCATGGCCTCGATGACGCATGTGCTACAAATACAAAGACCCGCTTTCGCGGGTCTCGAATTCTTCAATTCTTTTGGCGGGGTGGACGGGACTTGAACCCGCGGCCTCCGGCGTGACAGGCCGGCGTTATAACCAACTTAACTACCACCCCTTATTAAATTTTCAACCTATGAAACAACAACCGACGACGGTGGGCGCAACAGGGCTTGAACCTGTGACCCTCGGCTTGTAAGGCCGATGCTCTACCGCTGAGCTATACGCCCTTTTGGCCTGCCGTCCTTTACCTTCGCGTACGAAAGTGGATACGAAGTACCAAACATCAGCCCCTTCCGTCAAGGGAAATCGCCACCTCATCAATCAATCAATGCGTCGCCTTGCTTTCCGGCCCCACCAGGGTCGGCGCCACCACGCTCGCCGAGACCCGCCAGTCCACCGACTGACTCGGCTCGCTCAGGAACTTCTCCGGCTCGCTCAACACCAGCGCCGTGCGCAGCACCTGATCCATATGCTCCACCCCGATCACCGTCATCTGCTTCATCACCATCGCCGGGATGTCCTTCAGGTCCTTCTCGTTCTCCTTCGGGATGATGCAGGTGAAGATCTCCGCCCGGTGCGCCGCCAGGATCTTGTCCTTCAACCCCCCGATTGGCAGCACCCGCCCCCGCAGCGTCACTTCACCCGTCATGGCGATGTCCCGCCGCACCGGCAGCCGCAGGAGCGCCGACACCAGGCTGGTCACCATGGTGATGCCCGCGGACGGCCCGTCCTTGGGCACCGCCCCTTCGGGGAAGTGCACGTGCAGGTCCACCTTCTGATAAAAATCTCGCTCCAGCCCCAGCGCGTCCGCCCGCGATCGCACGTAGCTCATCGCCGCCTGCGCCGACTCCTGCATCACGTCGCCCAGCTTCCCGGTCAGCACCAGCTTGCCCTTGCCCGGCACCACGCTCACCTCGGTGGCCAAAAGTTCCCCCCCGAACATCGTCACCGCCAAACCGTTGCACAGGCCGACCTCGTCCCGCTCCTCGATCCTTCCCGAGCGGAACTTCGGCACCCCCAGGTACTTGGCCAAATTCTGCGCCGTCACCCGGAACTTCAGCTCTTCCCGCGGCGTGCCCTCGTTGTGGGCTGCCATCACTTCACGGGCGATCTTCCGGCACACCGTCGAAATCTCCCGCTCCAGCCCGCGCACCCCCGCTTCCTTGGTGTAGTGGTGGATCATGGACCGGATCGCCTCCGACCCCAGGCTCAGGCTGACCCGGGCGATGCCGTTCTCCTCGCGCCCCTTGGGCAGAAGGTACTGTTCCGCTATGGCCAGCTTCTCCCACTCTGTGTAACCCGGCAGGTGAATGATCTCCATGCGGTCCTGCAGCGGCACCGGGATGGAGTGCAGGCTGTTCGCCGTGGCGATGAACATCACGTCGGACAGGTCGTAGTCCAGGTCCAGGTAATGGTCGACGAAGGCCTGGTTCTGCTCCGGGTCCAGGACCTCCAAAAGCGCCGAGGACGGGTCGCCGCGGAAGTCGGTAGACATCTTGTCGACCTCGTCCAGCAGCATCACCGGGTTGTTGCTGTTGGCCTTCTTCAGGCTCTGGATGATCTTCCCCGGCAGCGCCCCGATGTATGTGCGCCGGTGGCCGCGAATCTCCGCCTCGTCGCGCACCCCGCCCAGGGACAGGCGCACGAAGCGCCGTCCGGTGGCCCTGGCGATGGACTTGGCCAGCGAGGTCTTGCCCACCCCCGGCGGCCCCACCAGGCACAGGATCGGCCCTTTCAGCTTGCGCACCAGCGCCTGCACCGCCAGGTATTCGAGAATGCGCTCCTTGATCTTCTGCAGGCCGTAGTGGTCCTCGTCGAGGATGCGCTCGGCCTCCTTGACGTCCAGCTTGTCCTGGGTCTTGTCCTCCCAGGGCAGCGAGAGCACCCAGTCGATGTAGTTGCGGACGACGGTGGCCTCCGCGCTCATCGGGCTCATCATCTTGAGCTTCTTCAGCTCCTTGCGGATTTTTCCCTGGGCCTCCCGGGACATCCGCTTCTGCTTGATCTTGTCTTCCAGCTCCTGGATCTCGTTCTTGAACTCGTCCCGCTCGCCCAGTTCCTTCTGGATCGCGTGCATCTGCTCGTTGAGGTAGTATTCTTTCTGCGTCTTCTCCATCTGCTTCTTGACGCGGGTGCGAATCTTCTTCTCGACTTGCAGGATCTCGATCTCGGCCTGCATCAGCTCATAAAGCCGCTCCAGGCGCTTGACCGGGGACTCGGTCTCCAGGATGGCCTGCTTGTCCCCCAGCTTCAGGGACAGCGATGCCACGATGGTGTCGGCCAGGCGGCCGGCGTCGTTGATGGTCTGGGTGGAGATCAGCATCTCCGGCGGGATGCGCTTGTTCAGTTTGACGTACTGCTCGAAGGTGCTTTGCACCTGGCGGACCAGGGCGTTAAGCTCCACGCCCCGCTCGTCGGGCTCGATGATGTCCTCGACCTCGGCGGCCAGAAAGTCCCCGGTGGGCACGAAGCGGCGGATGCGGGCGCGGCGCTTGCCCTCGACCAGGACCTTGACGGTGCCGTCGGGCAGGCACAAAAGCTGGATGATCGAGCCGATGGCCCCGGTCATGAAGATGTCGTCGGCGCAGGGCTCGTTGGTCTTGGCACGCTTCTGCGCCGCCAGGAACAGCTCCTTGTCCTTGGTCATCGCCTCGTCCAGGGCGTTGATGGACTTCTCCCGCCCGACGAAGAGCGGCACCACCATGTGGGGAAAAATGATGATGTCCCGTAGGGGGAGCAGGGGAAGGATGTGCGGGCGGCGCTTGGCCTGAGGAGGATCGCCGTCGTGCTTGGAAGAGATAGACATTTTAGCCAGTGTAGACCATGTCCGTCCCGACGGCAAAGCGAAGTGCCGCGGCTGGACGCGAGTGGGTTTGGGCCAAAGAACGGCCGGAGTGGATGTGGGTGCCTAGCGCCCGCCCTCGGCGACGTCTTTCTGGTGGTACATCATGAGGGGCGGCTGCTGCTGCTCGATGACGTCCTCGTTGACCAGGACCTCCTTGATGTTGGGCTGCGACGGCAGCTCGTACATCGTGTCCAAAAGGGCCGACTCGACGATGGCGCGCAGGCCGCGGGCGCCGGACTTCTGTTTCATGGCCGCCTGGGCCACGGACACCAGGGACCCCTTGGTGAAGCGCAGCTTGATGCCGTCCATCTCGAAAAGCTTCTGATACTGCTTGATGAGGGCGTTGCGCGGCTTGGTCAAGATGTCGATGAGCGCCTCTTCCGAAAGCTCGTGCAGGGGGGCGATCACCGGGAGGCGGCCGACAAACTCGGGAATCATGCCGTACTTCAGCAGGTCCTCGGGCTGGACGTCCTTCAGGTACTCCCACACCTTCTTCTCGGTCTTGGAGACGATCTTGGCGCCGAAGCCCATGCCCTTCTGGCCGATGCGGTTCTCGATGATGTCTTCCAGGCCGTTGAAGGCGCCGCCGCAGATGAAAAGGATGTTGGTGGTATCGATCTGCAGGAACTCCTGCTGTGGGTGTTTCCTGCCGCCCTTGGGGGGCACCGAGGCGATGGTACCCTCGATAATCTTGAGCAATGCCTGCTGCACGCCTTCGCCGCTGACGTCGCGGGTGATCGAGGGGTTGTCGCTTTTGCGGGCGACCTTGTCGATCTCGTCGATGTAGACGATGCCGCGCTGGGCCTTCTCGATGTCGTGATCGGCGTTCTGCAGCAGGTTGACGATGATGTTCTCGACGTCCTCGCCGACATAGCCCGCCTCGGTGAGGTTGGTGGCGTCAGCGATGGCGAAGGGGACGTTCAGGATGCGCGCCAGGGTCTGGGCCAAAAGGGTCTTGCCGCAGCCGGTGGGGCCGATCAAAAGGTTGTTCGACTTCTGCATCTCGGCGTCATCGGGGCCCATCTTGGCCTCGATGCGCTTGTAGTGGTTGTGCACGCCGACCGCCAGGATCTTCTTGGCGCGCTCCTGGCCGATGACGTACTCGTCCAGGACGCCCTTGATCTCCGCCGGCTTGGGGATCGAGGTGGAGCCGAAGGTCTGCTCTTCCTTCTCGATCTCCTCGGCGATGATGTCGTTGCACAGCCCGATGCATTCATCGCAGATGTAGACCGTCGGCCCGGCGATGAGCTTCTTGACCTCCTTCTGGCTCTTGCCGCAGAAAGAGCAACTCAGGTTGCCGTGGGAGTCGTCTCTCCGCTTATCCAATTTGTTCCTCGGATTTTTCAAGAAAAGGTTCCGCCTGGTACCGTAGCATGGACCCAGACGGAGGGCTGCCTGGACCCTTTTGGGGCTGGCCACCGCCCGCCAGGGCCATCGGTGGATGGGAAGGGCGGACGGGGCCGCCCGATGTACTTTGTCGATTGCCGAATTGCTGGAGACCGATTACTTGCTGGGGCCCGGGAGGCTCTTCTTCTTCACCAGGATCTCGTCGATGATGCCATACTCCTTGGCTTCGGGGGCGCCCATGAAGTAGTCGCGCTCCATGTCCTTGCGGACGCGCTCTTCGGAGGTGCCGGTGTGCCGGGCGTAGAGTTCGATGAGGCGATCGCGGGTCTTCAGGATTTCCTTGGCGTGGATGTCGATGTCCGTCGCCTGTCCCTGGAAGCCGCCGAGAGGCTGGTGGATGAGGATGCGAGAGTTTGGCAAGGAGTAACGCTTGCCCTTGGCCCCGGCGGCCAAAAGGAACGACCCCATCGACGACGCCTGCCCCATGCAGATGGTTGCGACGTCGCAGCGGATGTACTGCATGGTGTCGTAGATGGCCAGGCCGGCGGTGACCAGGCCCCCGGGCGAGTTGATGTAGAGCATCACGTCCTTGTCCGGGTCCTCGGACTCAAGGAAGAGCATCTGGGCAATGATCACGTTGGCGATCATGTCGTCCACGGGGGTGCCGAGGAAGACGATGCGGTCCTTGAGCAGGCGGGAGAAGATGTCCCAACCGCGCTCGCCGCGGTGGGTCTGCTCGATGACGGTGGGGATGATGAAGCTCGACGTCCCGGGAAGGTGGGTGCTATCGAATGGGGCTTTTGGATGGTTCATCTTGTGCACCAGATTCAGAGTAAGAGGCAGGGGAAGGAGAGAGAGTGCTTACGCATTCGCTTCTTGAGCTTCACTAATCTTTGCGCGAGACTCCAGCAAGTCAAGCGACTTTTCCACGAGGAGGTCGTGGCGCAGGTTCTGGAACCCAGAATCATGCTTCTGGATCTCGGCCTTGATGCGCGCGACGCTCTTGTCGCTGCGCCGGGCCATCTCCGAGAGCCGCAGTTCCAGGTCGGCCTCGGTGACGGAGAGCTTCTCTTTTTCGGCGATGGCGTTCAGCAGGAATTGCTGGGACAGGCTCTGGATGGCCTCGTTCTCTACCGCCGCCCGGATCGCCTCGGGGGTGAGGGCGTTGGAGTTTCCGCCCGCGCGGATCGACTCGTAGAGCATGCGCTGCTGGGTGGGCTGGGAGAGCTGCTCGATCGCCTGGCGCAAGAGGGTGGGCGGCAGGGGCACGGGGTTGCGCTTGAGGGCCTCGCCGATCAGCGTGTCGCGCAGTTCCTGGCGCGCCACTTCGGCGTCCTCCTCGACGAGGCGGACGCGGATCTTGTCGCGCATCTCGGCCAGGGTATCGGCCTCGCCGGTGTCTTTGGCGAACTCATCGTCCAGGGCCGGGAGCTGCTTGATGTGGGCTTCCTTGATGGTCACCTTCAGCGATACTGGCTGGCCGGCGAACGCCGGCGGATCCACCCCTTCGGTGGGCAGGGTAAAGTTGACCTCGTGGTCCTTTGCGGTCAGGGAGATGCCGATGAGCATCGGGACCAGGCCCGGGAGAGGGTCCTGCTTGGGTTCGGTCAGGTCGACGGCGATCTCCTGCTCCTTCTGGGTGCGCCCGCCGATGGATCCACTGATGATGATCTTGACGACGTCGGTGTTGGCGGTCACCTCGCGGCCCTCGATGGGGAGCATCTCGACCTGATCCAGGCGACGGTGCTCCAGGGCCTCGGCGACGGTCTCGTCGGTGACCTTGGTGGCCCGGCGGGTGACCTGGATGCCGTCGTAGTCCTTGGGGTCGATCACAGGGTAAAGTTCGAGGCGTGTGGTGAAGCGCATCGGCTCGTTACGCCGGGGCTCGGGGTGGGGGGGCTCCAGGACCGGCGCGGACATCATGCGCATCTGGTGCTGCTGGCCGAACATCACCATGCTCTCGTTGACCAGATCCTGGGCGACCTGCGTCTCGACCTTCTTGCCGAAGAGCTGTTCGAGCAGAGGACGGGGGGCCTTGCCCTTGCGGAAGCCCCTCAGGTTGACTTCCCGAGAGAGCTTTCGGAACGCCTCGTCGAGCTTGCTGTTGACCTGTTCGCGCGCCACCACGACGATCAGTCGTTTTTCGACGGGGGACAGGTCTTCGAATTCGAACTGGACCGGGGAGCCCTGCATCAGTCGCCTCTCTTGACAGTAAGCCTGAACGGCAACGGCTTTAGCCGCAGCATTTTTACACAAAGGGGTACAGGGGTCAAGCCCCACATCAGTTATTACATGCGGCGGCCATGGTATCGTCCTTGGCGCCCGCGTCGATCCACATGCCGAAGCCTTCGATCTCGCCGGCGTCGAGCATCATGCCGGTGTCCGGCATGCGCTTTCCGAGGGCGGTGGTCAGACCGGCTTCGGCATCGGTCAGGGTGAGCTTGCGGTAAAGATAGCTCTTTTGTCGGTCGCCGGCGACGACACGGTGCGGAAGGGTCGCGGCGGCGGTGGAGCGGAAGGTGGCCCCTTGGCTGGCGCCGAAAAGGACGCAGTAGGCGTCGGTGCCGGAGAGGCTCATGTTGCCGGAGCCCGGGGACGCCGTCCTGTGGCAAGAGCTGAAGTTGCAACTTTGCGCGAAGATGGGCTTGAGTTCGGAGAACTTGCCGGTAAACGGGGTGCCGCCGCCGCCGCAGGCCGAGAGGCCCAGCAGGAGGGTGGCCCGAATCGCGAGCCGAAACGTAAGATCCCAGGGTCGGGTGCGGTGTGGGGTCGTAGGGTTCATGAAGACCTTGATCAGCAGGGGGTACGTACCGGGAAGACGAAACCTATCACAGATGAGCGGGCGCCAACAATCCCAGCTTGGCGGTCCTTTTGAGGCGCTTGATGGCGGCCTCGCGGGACAGGGCTGCGCCTTTGTCGGGGGCAGGCTCATGGTAGGCCAGCTCGATGGGAAGCCTGCCCCGGGTGTACTTGACCCCGCCGCGCCTGTGGGCCTGCAGGCGGCGGGGCAGATCGTTGGTGCAGCCGGTGTACAGGGAGCCGTCCGCGCAGCGCAGAAGGTATACCACCCACGGACACTCCACGGCGGGCGGAAGATCAGCGACGGGCTCGCTGTGGGCGACCCGGGCGGCGGTCGGGATCGGCGCACGCCGACGCGGCGTTGACGTCGTCACACTGCGATGTTAGCTTAGCCTGGCCTAACATGCGAATCGAGTCCGACAAGAAATTGTTCGTGGGCCTTCGGGTCGACAGCAAGATGCGCGACCAGTTAGAGAAGTGCCCGCAGCGCGATCGGGTCTTTTTCGAGGCGGAAGACACGCGCTACCTGACGGTGATGCGTGGAGGCGACGACTCCTATATCGGAAAACTGGTGGACGGGGCCACTCCGGCCGCGTCGATGGATGACCTGCAGCGGAACATCCTGTCGATCATGAATCGGATTTGTCCGGGACGGCGGAATGAGGATGACATCAAGATATTTTCCGTGGGTGATGGCGAGGCGCCACCCGCGCCGCGAAAGAACGAGGACACTCAGGGCGATCGCGGGAGGGGCAACTACTACTGAGTCTGGCCTCGGGCCGCGAGGCTCATGCAAGAAAACTGAAATTATCGCTTGCATGGAAGGCCCAGATCCTGGTAAGGAGTTGCCCTACTTGGGCGCCTGTAGCTCAGATGGATAGAGCAACGGACTTCGAATCCGTCGGTCGGGCGTTCGAATCGCCCCGGGCGCACTGGTAAGCTGAAAATTGAATTCGGGCCCATAGCTCAACTGGCAGAGCAGCGGACTCTTAATCCGTTTGTTGTAGGTTCGATTCCTACTGGGCTCACTCCAAATGCCGCAGGTGACTGCGGCATTTTTCGTTTATCTTCATCTGACTTGCCGCTAAAGGCCGAATCCCTGCGAGGGTGGCGGAATTGGCATACGCACCAGACTTAGGATCTGGCGCCGCAAGGCATGCGGGTTCAAATCCCGCCTCTCGCACCGACGGGAAGTGTTCCCCATCCAACATGGCCCGGCGCGCCGTTGGAAGTCCGTTGGAAGTCATTTCCCGCCATCGATCACGGTCATCCGACCCCGCACCCGCCCCTGCGCCACTGCCTCCCCCGTGACGTAGTGGCGCTCGGCGACCCCCGGACCAGCCTGCCCGAGCGCCACGGCCACGGCCTCCATGGTGGCGCCGCTGCGGATGGCCATGCTAGCGAAGGTCCCGCGCAGGGCGTGCGGACACACCAGGGGCAGGCCCACGGCCCGGCAGACCCGGTGCACGGCCCGGCGCACCTGCTCCTTGCTCAGGCTGTCCCCCGTGCAGGCGGGCCCCCGGGGCTCGTGGGCGATTGGGGGGAAGAGCGGGGGATCGAGCTGCGGCACATCGAACACTCGCCCCCACGTCCTTGCTCGCGCGGCCTGGTCGCGCAGGGGCTGCTGTAGTGCGAGCGGGATCGTCAGCTCCCGCCGGGCGGCTTGCTCGATGGGGCTGGATGGGGAGAGAGGCGGGAGGCGCTACTTCTTCTGGGCGGGCCCGCCGGGAGGCACCCTGACGGCGGTCGGGCCCACGGGGGTCTGGGTGGTGACCGTGGTGGTGGCGTGGGCGGTAGGTTCCGCCGCGCTCGTCGCCGCCAGCTTGGCCTGCTCGTCGGCGCGGACGGCCCCAGCTTGCCGCACGTTCTGGGCGCGGGTCGCCACGGCGGTGTTCGCGGGCTCGCCTCGGATGGCCCGTGCCGCCGTTAGCGCCACGAGCAAGGCGCCGTTGGCCTTGATGACCGAGTCCCCCCGCAAAAGGGCGGCGTCGACCTGAGTGGCCACGTCGTTGAGCACGACGGTCTCATTGGCATCGACCAGGGCATACGCCGGGTCCAGCACGTTGCGAATGCGGCGGATGCGCTCGCTCTGGGCCAGACTGCGCCCGAGTCGCGAGGCGTCCAGCTTCAGGCAACTGGCCTCCGCCACCGTCTTGTCCGCATGGAGCGCCGAGTAGCCCCCGGCCCGGACCTGCATGGCGTTGAAGGGCAGGTCTACCCGCACCCACTCCCGCGAGAAGCCTTCGAGCAGAAAGACGGTATCCAGTACCTCCGAGAGCGTGCTGGGGACGTTGTCGGTCTTGTTGATGCAGGCATCCACCCAGCGGTCGGCGACCGCCCGGACGAACTGCTCCTTGGGCATCACCTCCACGGGCTGCGGACTATCGGTGGGGGCCGCCTCCGGACGGCCGTTGACGCGGATGATCTTGTCGGGCAGGGACCCGCGCAAGTTGTTGGCCACCTCGGGGATGGTGAGATCCTCGGGGTTTACCTGATCGGTCCCCGTACCTGCGGGGCCGGGGGTATGAGTCACCCCAGGGGCATGTCCATGCCCGGCGGGTGGTGTGGGTTTGTTGGGTATCATGGGGTTCGTTCTCTTTACGTGTCTGGGGTGTCTAGCGTCGCTGGAAAGACAAGTAATCGAGTCCGCCGAATTGGTCAAGATCTTTTTTGGGGGTCCTGAAAATCGATCTCGTTGAGCAATTCGTGCACAACCGCGGTCGCGGCAACCTCATCCTGGCTTGTCCATCGCCTCCCGCGTCGGCTGACGCTCTTCTCGCTCTGGATGGGCTTTTCTTTCTGCGAAATACGCCCGCCCCTTGATCCGGTCGATCGGGTGCGTAAAACCACCCGTGATGACTGAAATCAAAGATCCCCACCGGTTCAAGCCTGGCGGCGCCGAGGACCTTCGGGACCTCCACGCCGCCCTCTGCACGCATTCCTTTCGCCGTGCCCGCCTGGCCCTCCAGGACCTCGCCGCCCGTCGGCCAGGCCGTATCG
>JBBRLA010000193.1:0-12806 GCA_038231615.1 Polyangia bacterium
CGATCAAGGACGAGCACGGGAAGACCAAGAAGATCCCGGGCTCCAACCAAGAGGCCCGGTACTTCCTGCCGATCGGCGCGAACATCAGCTGCGCCGAGGGCGATCGGGTGGAGGCCGGCGACATCATCGCCCGCATCCCCCGCGAGACGGTCAAGACCAAAGACATCACCGGCGGTCTGCCCCGCGTGGCCGAACTCTTCGAGGCGCGCAAGCCCAAGGAGCACTCCGTCATCTCCGAGATCGACGGCGTGGTGAGCTTCGGCCGCGACACCAAGGGCAAGCGCAAGGTGGTCATCACTCCGGACGTCGGCGAGCAGAAGGAGTATCTGATCTCCAAGGGCAAGCACCTCTCGGTCCGCGAAGGCGATCGGGTGCGGGCCGGCGAGCCCCTGATGGACGGCAGTTCCAACCCGCACGACATCCTCAAGGTGCTCGGCGAGAAGGCGCTGGCCAAGTACCTGGTCGACGAGGTCCAGGAGGTCTATCGCCTCCAGGGTGTGAAGATCAACGACAAGCACATCGAGGTGATCGTCCGGCAGATGCTGCGGCGCATCCGGGTGCTCGACGTCGGGGATACGAACTTCCTGGTGGACGAGCAGGTGGAGCGCCACATCTTCGAGGAAGAGAACGAGCGCGTGCTGACCGCTAGCGGCCAGCCGGCCCGGGGCGAGCCCTTGCTCCTGGGCATCACCAAGGCCTCGCTTTCCACCGAGTCGTTCATCTCCGCCTCGTCCTTCCAGGAGACCACCAAGGTGCTCACGGAGGCGGCGATCTGCGGAAAGGTGGACTACCTCCGGGGCCTCAAGGAGAACGTCATCATGGGCCGGTTGATCCCCGCAGGGACCGGCATCACCGCCTACAAGAAGATGTCGGTGGAAGTGGACAGCGCCGAGGAAGACATGGGCGACGATCACGCTCCGATGGAGCAGGTCATGACCATGCCTCCCGTCGCCGCCGAGGCGATCTCGTCGCGAGACGAGTAGTTCGGGGTCGCGTTCCGATCGCCCCGAGAGAGGGCGATCGGACGCAACTCGAAAAAACTACGGATCTTTTACTTGACTACAGACGCACCCTCCGTATACTGCGCTTCTCTTTGGAGGGTGGGTCTGTCCACAGGCCCATAGGTTTAAGGAAAACTTCGGATGCCAACGATCAACCAACTTGTGAAGCACGGCCGCGACAAGCAGAAGCGCAAGACTTCTGCACCCGCTTTGAGAGGGTGCCCACAGAAGCGTGGGGTCTGCATTCGCGTCTACACCTCGACTCCGAAGAAGCCGAACTCGGCCCTTCGCAAGGTTGCGCGTGTTCGCTTGACCAACGGCATGGAAGTGACCAGCTACATCCCCGGCGAGGGGCACAACCTTCAAGAGCACTCCGTGTGCCTGATCCGTGGCGGTCGCGTCAAGGATCTCCCGGGGGTCCGCTATCACATTGTCCGCGGCACGCTGGATACTGCCGGTGTCGCCAACCGCCGTCAGAGCCGATCGAAGTACGGCGCCAAGCGGCCGAAGTAAGGTTACAAGGAACAGGTCATGCCGCGCAAAGGTGAAGTCCCCAAGCGAGAAACGGTTACCGATCCGAAGTACACCGAGCACCCCGAGGATGTACGTCGTCGCGTCACCAAGTTCATGAACACCGTAATGAGTAAAGGCAAGAAGTCGACCGCAGAGCGAATTGTCTACGGCGCCCTGGACCAGGTCTCGGACAAGGCCAAGGAAGATCCGATCAAGGTTTTCGAGCGGGCTCTGAGCAACGTCAAGCCGAAGCTTGAAGTGAAGTCACGCCGTGTCGGCGGTTCCACCTATCAAGTTCCGGTGGACGTTCGCCCCGATCGCTCTCAGGCCCTCGGGATGCGGTGGTTGGTGGCCTACGCTCGCAACCGCGGCGAGAAGACCATGGTCGAGAAACTGGCGGGAGAGATTCTTGACGCCGCCAACAACCGTGGCAACGCCGTCAAGAAGCGGGAAGACACGCACAAGATGGCCGAAGCCAACAAAGCATTTGCTCACTACCGTTGGTAGTTGAGTTCGTGCTAGGTTCTTTGGCTGGATAAGAGTCGATTCCTGGCGAAGACATAAAGGGCGGAGAAATCCGACAACGTTGCTTGAATGATTGGGGCCGCTGATCAGAACTTTCTGATGGACGGCTCCGACCTCTCAACCAGCACCGTCTGATTGGCCTCCTGCGACCGGCGAGGCGCCACGCAGCGAGACTGTCTTGTATCTGCCCCCGAAATAACAGTGAAGATTGGCCTATTGAGGCCAATCGGGTTTTCCTCGTGCCATGCCGCCCTTTTGGGCGGCACATGAGGCGAGTCTGACAGAGACAAGATTGAAAGGGGAGCCGCTATGGCCAAGGAAAAGTTTAATCGCACCAAGCCGCACGTGAACATCGGCACCATCGGTCACGTTGACCACGGCAAGACGACTCTGACCGCGGCAATCACCAAGGTCATGTCCGACAAGGGCCTGGCCAAGGAGATTTCGTACGACCAGGTGGCCAAGGCCTCTGAGTCTCAGGGTCGCCGCGACGAGACCAAGATCCTCACCATCGCCGTCGCCCATGTCGAGTACGAGAGCTACAAGCGCCATTATGCGCACGTCGACTGCCCGGGGCACGCCGATTATGTGAAGAACATGATCACCGGCGCGGCCCAGATGGACGGCGGCATCCTGGTGGTCTCCGCGGTCGACGGACCGATGCCGCAGACCCGCGAGCACGTGCTCCTGGCCCGGCAGGTCAACGTCCCGCAGCTCGTCGTCTTTCTAAACAAGGTTGACGTGAACCCCGATCCCGAACTCCTGGATTTGATCGAGCTGGAGATTCGCGATCTGTTGAACAAATACAAGTTCCCCGGCGATGACGCGCCGATCATCCGCGGCTGCGCGCTTCAGGCCCTTCAAGGGGTGCACAGCGACATCGCCGATGGCGCCATCCTGAAGCTGATGGAAGCCTGCGACAGCTTCATCCCCGAGCCCAAGCGGGACATTGACAAGCCGTTCCTGATGCCTGTCGAGGACGTGTTCACCATCTCCGGCCGCGGTACCGTTGTGACCGGCAGGATCGAGCGCGGCATCGTCAAGGTCGGCGACACGGTCGAGATCATCGGTTTCGGCGACACCCGCAGCACGGTGGTCACCGGTGTCGAGATGTTCCGCAAGCTCCTGGATCAGGGGCAGGCTGGCGACAACGTCGGCACCCTGCTTCGTGGCATCAAGCGTGAGGAGATCGAGCGCGGCCAGGTGTTGGCCAAGCCCGGCTCGATCACGCCGCACAAAAGGTTCAAGGCCGAGATTTACGTACTCAAGAAGGAAGAAGGCGGCCGTCACACGCCGTTCTTCACCAATTATCGTCCGCAGTTCTACTTCCGAACCACGGACGTGACTGGTATCGTCCGTCTCCCTGAAGGGGTCGAGATGGTCATGCCCGGCGACAACATCCAGATGGAGATCGAGTTGATAACTGCCGTGGCTGCTGAAGAGCATTTGCGTTTCGCGATTCGAGAGGGCGGTCGCACGGTCGGAGCCGGAGTCGTCACTCAGATCCTCGAGTAATCGGGCGAGGTTTATCTCATGACGACGCCAAAGATTCGAATCCGGCTCAAGGCTTACGATCACAAGTTGCTCGATCAGTCAGCCGGAGAGATAGTAGACACCGCCAAGCGCACCGGTGCCAAGGTAGCGGGACCCATACCGCTGCCTACCAAGATCAACAAATATTGCGTGTTGCGGTCTCCGCACATCGACAAGAAGTCCCGCGAGCAGTTTGAGATCCGTACGCACAAGCGTCTGCTGGACATCCTGGATCCAACGCAGCAGACGCTGGACGCACTGATGAAACTCGATTTGTCGGCGGGCGTCGACGTCGAAATCAAAACCTGAAGCGGCCTGACTGAGGCGGAACATGGCCAAGCTTGATATCGTAAACCTCGAGGGCCAGAAGGTCGGCGACATAGAAGTCGACGACTATATCTTTGGTGCCGAGGTCAAAGAACACCTCCTGTGGGAGGTGGTGAAGCAGCAGCTCGCCGGCAGGCGGGCGGGGACGCACTGCACGCTGCGTCGTGACGAGGTCCGGGGCGGCGGCAAAAAGCCTTTCCGGCAAAAAGGGACCGGTCGCGCCCGTCAGGGTTCGTCCCGTGCCCCGAATCACGTCGGCGGCGGCGGGGTGTTCACTCCGAAACCGCGGGACTACTCCTATTCAGTCCCACGGAAGATCAGGCAGGCCGCGTTGCGGTCCGCCCTGAGCCTGCGGGTCAACGAGAAGCGGCTGGTGATCGTCGACACCCTCGACCTGGCGCAGCCGAAGACCAAGCTGATGATCAAGGCACTGGGGGCGCTCAACGCATCCAGCGCCCTGGTGGTGGACAGCATCGGCAACGTCAACTTGGAGAAGTCGGTGCGCAACTTGACTTCGTCGAAGTTCCTGGCGATCGAGGGGCTGAATGTCTATGACATTCTGAAGCACCCGACCCTGGTGCTGGCCCGCTCTGCGATCCAGAACATTCAGGCCCGCCTCGGGCGAGCCAAGGCAGAGGCTTCAGTATGAAGCCCCACCAGATCATCAAGCGCCCGATTCTCACCGAGAAGGGCACCCAGCTCAAGGAGACGGGGGGCATGGGCAAGGCGGTCGACGAAAACGACCGTCGGTCCAAGGTGCTTTTCGAGGTCCATGGCGACGCCAACAAGGTCCAGGTCCGCCAGGCCATCGAGGCACTTTTTTCGGTCAAGGTCGTGGATGTCCACACCCAGATCGTTCGCGGCAAGGAGAAGCGCATCGGCCGGTTCATCGGGCGCAGGCCCAACTGGAAGAAAGCGATTGTCACCCTGGCCGAGGGCAACAAGATCGAGTTCTTTGAGGGAGTCTGATGGGCATCAAGATCTTTAAGCCGACGTCGCCGGGGCGCCGGGGCATGACAGGCTTCGACTTCGCCGAGATCACCAAGACGAAGCCGGAGAAGAAGCTGACCGTGGGCGCCAAGGCTCACGCCGGGCGCAACAATCAGGGCCGGGTGACCACTCGCTTTCACGGCGGCGGGCACAAGCAGCGCTACCGGCTGGTCGACTTCAAGCGGAGCAAGACCGGTGTGGAGGCCCGTGTGGCCGCGATCGAGTACGATCCGAACCGCACCTGCCGCATCGCCCTGCTCTACTACACTGATGGCGAGAAGACTTACATCTTATGCCCTGACAAGCTGCACGTCGGGGACATGGTGATCTCAGCCGCCAGCGCCGACATCAAACCGGGGAATGCCCTTCAGCTCAGGAACATTCCCCTGGGCACGACGATTCACAACGTCGAGTTGAAAATCGGCGCCGGGGGACAGCTCGCCCGTTCGGCGGGAGTCGGGGCCCAACTGATGTCCAAGGAAGGCGACTGGGCCCAGATCCGCTTGCCTTCTGGCGAGGTCCGACGGGTCCACACCCACTGCCGGGCGACCATCGGTCAGGTCGGCAACTTGGACCACTCGAACATCCAGTGGGGCAAGGCTGGCAGGTTGCGGTGGAAGGGTCAGATGCCGCATAACCGCGGTGTCACCATGAACCCGGTCGATCACCCGATGGGCGGTGGCGAGGGCCGGTCCTCCGGCGGACGTCACCCATGCTCCCCCTGGGGCATGCCGAGCAAGGGTTACAAGACTCGCAAGAACAAGGCCACGGACAAGTTCATTGTCCGCCGCCGCGGAAAGAAGGGGTAGAACATGGCTCGCTCTATCAAGAAGGGCCCCTTCATCGACAAGCATCTGCTGGCCAAGACCCTGGAGGCGCAGCGGACGAAGTCCAAGAAGGTGATCAAAACCTGGTCGCGGCGATCAACGGTCCTGCCGGAGATGGTGGGCCTGACCTATGCCGTGCATCAGGGGAAGAAGTTCGTGCCCGTTTTCGTGACCGAGAACATGGTCGGCCACAAGATGGGCGAATTCTCACCGACGAGGATGTTCCACGGGCATTCCGGGGATCGCAAGGCCAAGGCAGCGGCCTCGCCCGGCAGGCCACCCCCGGGCGGCAAGAAGTGATCATAGTTTTCACTTGAACACTTGATCTGAAGCAGGGCTCATGATAGATCGTGAGCCCCTCGCTGCTGAGTTGTGCGACGTAACGGTTGTCCGTAGACGCGGGTGTGATCGCCCGAATTTGAGAAACGACCATGGAAGCCAAAGCTGTCGTTAGAGATGTGCGGATGTCCCCGCGGAAGATGCGCGTCATCGCCAACCTCGTTCGAGGCAAGCGCGTTGACGAGGCCATGGCAATGCTGAAGAGCACGCCAAAGCGGGCTGGTGAGATCATCAGGAAACTGCTGATCTCGGCCGTGGCAAATGCCGAGCACAAGGGAAATTCGGATGTGGACCGTCTGGTTGTTCGAGGCTGCTCGATCGACAACGGTGCTATTCTGAAACGATGGATGCCACGGGCCATGGGGCGTGCCAACCGCATTCAGAGACGAACCAGCCACGTGACCATCGTTGTCGCGGAGTAGAAGAGAAGGACGCTAAGTCTATGGGCCAAAAGACGCACCCGATCGGCTTCCGCCTCGGTATTGTCAAGACGTGGAGCTCCAAGTGGTACGAGGAGCGAAACTACGCAAAGTGGCTGCACGAGGACATCAAGCTCAAGAAGGAAATCAAGCGCAAACTGGCGCACGCTGGTATTGCCTCTGTCGAAGTCGAGCGTGCCGCCAACAAGGCGAAGATCAACATCTTCACTGCACGGCCGGGTATCGTCATCGGCAAGCGCGGCGCCGGCGTTGAGCAGCTGAAGAAGGAAGTCCAGGCTCTGACCGAGAACGAGGTCTTCCTGAACATCCAAGAAGTGCGCAAGGCCGAGACCAACGCGCAGCTCGTGGCCGAGAACATCGCCACGCAGCTCGAACGCCGGGTCGCCTTTCGTCGCGCTATGAAGAAGGCCGTGCAGACCGCCATGAAGTTTGGCGCCAAGGGCATCCGGGTGGCCTCCTCGGGTCGGCTCGGTGGGGCCGAGATGGCGCGCTACGAGTGGTACCGCGAGGGTCGGGTGCCTCTGCACACCCTGCGGGCCGATATCGAATACGGTTTTGCCGAGGCGCACACCACCTATGGCGTGATTGGGGTGAAGTGCTGGATTTTCAAGGGCGAGTTGCTACCGCAGCGCGCCCTGCCAAAGACGTAGCTAAATCTGGATCGGTTGACTTAAGCGCCGCAGGCTGCGCTCACTACTTGGAAAGACGCGAAGATGCTGTCCCCAAAGAGAAGTAAGTATCGGAAGGCGCAAAAAGGTAGGATGCGCGGCCGGGCCAAGGGCGGTGATTCCGTCGCCTTCGGAGACTACGGGTTGCAGGCCACTGAGTGCGGCCGGATCACCTCGCGCCAGATCGAGGCAGCCCGTATCGCCATCACGCGCCACATCAAACGCGGCGGGAAGGTGTACATCCGCCTCTTTCCTGACAAGCCGACGACGAAGAAGCCGGCCGAGACCCGGATGGGCAAAGGCAAGGGTGCACCCGAGGACTGGGTGGCCGTCATCCGCCCCGGGCGGGTGCTCTATGAAGTGGAAGGTGTGCCCGAAGAACTGGCCAAGGAGGCCTTTCGCTTGGCTCACCACAAGCTGCCCATCTCGACCAAGTTCCTCTCCCGCCAAGGAGGGTTGTGATGAAGCGGACCACCACGTTGCGTGAGATTCGGGAATCCTCGGTCGACGAGTTGCGCGCTCGCCTGAGCCGGCTCGAGGCCGACCTGTTTCGTCTGCGTCTGCGACGCTACACGAATCAGCTTGAGAACATGATGCAGATTCGTTCGACCCGGAGAGAGATCGCTCGCGTCATCACCATCACGACGCAGCGGGCAAAGGGCGCGAACGTTACGGCGGCTGTACCAGGCGCGCCAGGCATGAAAGAGTAGACGCTTATGGTCCAGTCGACAGAGAAGCCAGAAGACAAGGCGCTAAAGGACTCCCGCGGCGCGCGACGTGAGCTGATCGGTGTCGTTACCTCCGACAAGATGGAGAAGACGGTCGTGGTCAGCGTCGCCCGCAGAGTGCTGAATGCGAGGTTCGGTAAGTATGAGACCAAGAGGGCCAAATACAAGGCCCACTCGGAGGACAATGGGGCGCACGTCGGCGACACCGTGTTGATCGTCGAATCGCGCCCCATATCGAAAGACAAGCGTTGGCGGGTCCAGCGACTCGTCGAGAAGGCCCGTCAGGCCTGAGCGGACCACCTCCGAGACAAAGGGCTAAATCATGATCCAGATGACTACGCTACTTGACGTAGCAGACAACTCTGGTGCGAAGAAGGTCTTCTGCATCAAGGTGCTCGGTGGGTCCAAGCGCAAGTACGCTTCCATCGGTGACATCATCGTTGTCTCCATCAAAGAAGCGATTCCGAACGCCAAAGTCAAAAAGGGCGATGTGGCCAAGGCGGTGATTGTGCGCACGGCCAAGGAGATCGCCAGGTCGGACGGGACTTACATCCGTTTCGACTCGAATTCCGCCGTGCTGGTCAACAAGGACAACGAGCCCCTGGGGACTCGTATCTTCGGGCCAGTCGCTCGTGAGCTTCGAGCAAAGAAGTTCATGAAGATCATCTCTCTGGCGCCAGAGGTTCTCTGATGGAGCGCATACGTCGCGGCGATATGGTTCAGGTGATCGCCGGCAAGGAAAAGGGCAAGCGCGGCAAGATCGTCAAGATCCTCTTGAAGAAGAATCGAGTCGTCGTCGAGCGCCTGATGATGGTGAAGCGGCACACCAAGCCCTCTCAGAAGAATCCCCAGGGGGGGATCGTCGAGAAGGAAGGTTCCATTCACATCTCGAACGTGATGCCGATCGATCCCGGGACGGACAAGCCAACCCGGGTGAAAGTCGCTGTCGGGACCGAGGGACGTCATCGTGTCGGGCGCTCCGGCACCACGATCGAGGTCCAGAAGTAATTACGCTGCAAGTTCGAGACCTGCCTGAAAAATAAAAGGCAGAAACGAACGGAGAACCACGATGGCGGATTCAGAGAAGAAAAAGCCTGCCGACGGCAAGGCGGAGAAGCCGACGAAGGCCCCGAAAGAAGGGCAGGGCGCCAAGGAAGGCCAGCCCGCCAAGAGCGCTCAGAAGAGCGCGTCGAGCAGCAAGGCCACCAGTTCAAGGCGCAGCAAGGCCGAGGCGGCAGCGCCCGAACTCCCGGGAGAAGCGATCAAGAGGACGGCTCCGCCGCGCCTGCAGGATCTCTATCTTAAAGAGGTCGCGCCGCGTATGATGGCGGAATTCAAGCTCAAGAACCGCATGCAGGTCCCCAGAATGGTGAAGATCACCCTCAACATGGGTCTGGGTGAGGCCATCGCGAACCCGAAGGTGCTGGACTCCGCTCTGGAAGAGCTGCGCGCGATCTCCGGGCAGCAGCCGGTAGTCACCAAGGCGAAAAAGTCCATCGCGACCTTCAAGCTTCGCGAGGGGCAGAAGATCGGTTGTATGGTGACCTTGCGCCGGGAAAAGATGTGGGAGTTCTTCGATCGCCTGGTCAGCCTGGCGCTCCCCCGCGTGCGTGACTTCAAGGGGATCTCGCCGCGCTCGTTCGATGGTCGCGGGAACTTTTCGATGGGCATCCGCGAGCAGATTATCTTCCCCGAGATCAACTATGACAGGATCGACAAGATCAAGGGGCTCAACGTCTCTATCGTGACGACGGCGCGCACCGATGAAGAGGGGCAGGCGCTGTTGAAGTTTCTCGGCATGCCCTTCAGGAGCTAGCGACCATGGCACGTCTTTGTCAGGAATGGCGCGCGCAGCACGGCGAGTTCAAGTTCGTCAAACTTGACAAGAATGGCAACATTCGCTCGGTCCGGCAGCGCAATCGTTGCCCGCAATGCGGCAGGGCACGTTCTTTTATCCGGAAATTCAAACTTTGCCGTATCTGCTTCCGCCTTCTGGCGTTGCGCGGAGAGATTCCCGGCGTAGTGAAGTCCAGCTGGTGATGCTATGAGTATGACCGATCCTCTTGGCGATATGTTGACCCGGATCCGGAACGCGATTACGGCCCGAAAGGCCAAGATCGACCTGCCGGCTTCGAACATCAAGGAGCGCGTGGCAGAGATCCTCCGTGAGGAGGGTTTTCTGACGTCGGTCTCCCGTTCTGAGGCGACCGTCCAGGGGCAGCTCACGCTGCTCCTGCGCTACGGCACCGATAATCAGAATGTGATTCAGACCATCCGACGCGTCTCTCGGCCGGGTCAGCGCAAGTACGTGGCCCATGACTCCATTCCCAAGGTCCGTTCGGGCCTGGGCATCGCGATCCTATCCACCTCCCGTGGGGTGATGACTGATCGTCAGGCACGCAAACTGCGTGTCGGCGGTGAGTTGTTGTGTGAGGTCTGGTAATGTCCCGCGTCGGTAGAAAACCGGTGATCGTCCCAGCCGGGGTCCAGGTGACCATCAAGGACGGGCACATCGCCATCAAGGGGCCCAAGGGCGAGTTGAAGCGGGTGATCCCGATTGGGGTCGCGGCCAAGCTCGAGGCGGGCCAGATCGCCATCACCCGGGACGGAGACGGTCGTGACGAGCGGTCCCGCCATGGGTTGCTCCGGGCGCTGGTCGCCAACATGGTGAAGGGGGTCTCCGAGGGGTTTATCCGCAAGCTGGAGATCAACGGCGTGGGTTACCGCGCCGAGGTCGCCGGCAACAAGATCAACTTGGCGGTGGGCCTCTCTCACCCGGTGGAGTTCGCGCTCCCGGCAGGCATTCAGGCCAAGTCGGAGAAGACCAAGAGCACGGTCAACGCCGGCCAGGACGCGGTGCTGCTCACCATCTCGGGATCCGACAACGAGGCGGTGGGCCAGCTCGTCTCCAAAATCCGAAGCACTCGACCTCCTGAGCCCTACAAGGGCAAGGGGATCAAGTATCTGGAAGAGAAGATCAAACGCAAGGTCGGCAAGACCGGGGCAAGCTAGGCACATGGCGAAGACAAAGACCGAGTCACGGGCAAAGAGAAAACTGTCGATCCGGAAGCGACTGTCTGGCAGCACCGAGCGGCCCCGGTTGACCGTATTTCGATCTGCCCGACACATTTACGCACAGGTCATCAACGATGTCGATCACAGCACCCTGGCTGCGGCCTCGACCTTGGAAAATGCTTTGGAGGACAAGTCCACCAAGCAGAAGAAAAAAGACCGCGCCAAGCGAATCGGGCTGGAGATCGCCAAACGCTGCCTGGCAAAAGGCATCGACAAGGTGGTCTTCGATCGGAATGGTTTTATTTACCATGGCCGAATCTCGGCGCTGGCCGATGGCGCTCGTGAAGGTGGCCTCAAGTTCTAGGAGCATGTGCCATGGTAATTAATATGAGCGAAGTTGGCGAGCTTCAGGACCGGGTCGTCTTCATCAACCGGGTTGCCAAGGTGGTGAAGGGCGGTCGGCGCTTCAGCTTTTCCGCCCTGGTCGTGGTGGGTGACGGCAACGGGTACATCGGTACGGGCCTGGGGAAGGCCAATGAGGTACCCGAGGCGATCCGCAAGGGAACCGAGCAGGCGAAGAAGAACCTGTTCAAGATCCCCCTCTATGAACATCGCACCATTCCCCACGAGGCGATCGGACGCTTCGGCTCGGGGCATGTCCTTCTGCGCCCCGCCTCGCCGGGGACCGGGGTGATAGCCGGGGGCGCGGCGCGTGCAATAGTGGAAGTTGCGGGGATTCAGGATATCCTGACAAAGTGCATCGGCACTTCTAACCCGCACAATGTGATCCATGCGACGGTCAATGCCCTGCAGCAGCTTCGTGATCCCCACGAATCGGCTCGGCGGCGGGGCAAGACGCTGGAAGAGATCCAGGGCTAGGCGAATCCCATGGCGATCAAACTGAAAGTCACTCTCATCCGGAGCGGCATCAATCGACCGGAGACGCAGAAGCGGACCATCCGGGCGTTGGGCCTCACCAAGATGCACATGTCCCGGATACTGAACGACACTCCGTCGATCCGAGGAATGGTCCAGAAGGTTTCGCATCTGGTCAAAGTGGAAGTCGCGGAGTAAGCATCATGGGAACCACACTACATACGCTCGCTCCGAATCCTGGGGCCAACCGTCCCAAGAAGCGTCTGGGACGCGGCCACGGCTCGGGTCTCCACAAGACCAGCGGCAAGGGCACCAAGGGACAGCGGGCCCGCACCGGCCACCACGGCCTGCCCAAGCCCGGCTTCGAGGGTGGTCAGACGGCGATGGCTCGACGCTTGCCCAAGCGCGGTTTCAACAACCGCTTCCGCAAGGAGATCTTCGCGGTCAATCTGGGCGACATCTGCGTGCGTTTCCCTACCGCAGAGGTGATGGTCGACCTGGAGCGCCTGAAGCAGGTGGGCTTGGTGCCGCGATCAGCGAAGCTGGTCAAGGTCCTGGGCTCGGTGCGGGAGGGACAGAAAGTAGCCTCTTCCCTTACCGTTCACGCCCACTATTTCTCTCAGTCCGCCAAGGATCATCTGCAACAAGCTGGCGGAAGGGCCGAGACAATCCGTATTATCAGGGATGCTGAGCCGACGTAAGGCTCCCTAGAAACTTTCGTCCACACCAAGAAGGGTTCATGGCGTCAAACATCGCCAGCATCGCCAAGATACCGGAGCTCCGTCGGCGCATCGTCTTCACGCTTGCCCTGCTTGCGGTGTACCGTATCGGCGTGTTCGTCACGGTCCCTGGCGTCGATCGCCAGATCATGAAGAACATCGTCAAGGCAGCCTCCGGCTCCTTCCTTGGCTTGTTCAACATGTTTTCCGGGGGTGCTCTCGAGCAGCTGTCGATCTTCGCGCTGGGCATCATGCCCTACATCAGCGCGTCGATCATCTTGCAGCTCCTGACCGTCGTCGTTCCC
>JBBRLA010000194.1:0-12803 GCA_038231615.1 Polyangia bacterium
TGCCGGAGGCGCCGCGGCGTCCTGCTCGATCTCTTGTGTCTGCATGTTCAGTCCAAAGTCAGTTTCAAATGAGGCCCGGCGGGCCACCTGCCCAAACAGGAATGCAATCGCAATGCCAGATCCCCGTTCGTGGAATATCAATGGGTTAGGTCGGGTCCCCCGGGATGGACTGCGTAGTTTTACGCAGGTACTGTGGGATTTTTCAACACCCCCCGGGCTTCCCAGGGCCTCCCGGCGGCCCTCCCAGGAAAGAGCCGGGGCCCGCCCGACCTGGCGGGTCAGTCGGGCCCGCGGCATCGGTGGTGGTGGTCCCTCGCCGCGCTTGGTGATGAGCTGAGGGCCCTTTTCAACCGCCTTTTCGACCCTTTCGCTGAACTTGAGGTGGGGAGACCCTGGCGGTGGTGTAAAGGGAGGCCCCGGCACCCGGACGGCGGCCGGGTGCCTACTTCAGGGCGTCGAGGAGAGCTTGGAGCAGTTCCGGGAGGGGATCGGGGAGGCCCGTGGGGACGGCTGGGAGGGCGCTGCCGGCGGCGAGGGTCTGCAGGAAGCGGCCGACGGTGGCCAGCGGCTCCGCAGCGGCGGTGAGCTGGGTGAGGACTTCGGCGAGGTCCGGCGGCGCGGGCTTCCCGGCGATTCGGCATTGGTAGACGCCCTGGCAGAGGTTCTGCAAAGCATCCAGGAGGCCGGGGGGCAGGCGGGGGGGCCCGTCGCCGCGGCGCAGACGCTCCACTTTGGCGAACTGCGCCTCTTTCTTGGCCCGCCACTCCGCGGCCTGCGCGGCGTCGCCGCGGGCGGTGGCGACCTTTTCGAGGTTGCCGTAGTCCTTCCAGACATCGGGAAGCCCGAGCCGTTCCCCGATGCCCAGACCGTCGCGCAGGTGGTGCTCGGCCCGGTCCAGGTCGCCCAGGTCCAGGGCGAGGGCGCCCAGTTGGTAGGAGGAGGCGGCCATGTCAACTTCGTTGCCGAGGCGGCGATCGATCTCCAGCGATCTCGTCACCGCGGCGCAGGCTTCCAGGAGGAGGCGACGGCGTTCCCCCTGGCTCTCGGGTCCCGCTGGAAGCGCCATCGCCTGACTCTGCAAAAGGATGCCTATGTTCTGGGCCGTTGTGGCGAGCTGCCTCTCGTCCTTGAGGTCCGCAGCCATGGCTTCCGCCTTCGCGTACCAGGCCCGCGCCGCATCGTAATGGTCGAGGCTCTTTTCCGCGCTGCCGAGCAGGTCACAAGTCTGCATCTCTCCCGGGCGATTATCGGCGGCCTGGAACCGCTCCAGCGCGACCTGGTACTGGGTCACGGCCTGGGCATATTGCCCCTGGTCATCAAGAAGACTTCCCATGTGCTGAAGGCAGGTCCCTTCCAACCCTGGGTCTCCAGCGCGGCGGGCTGCTGTAATCGCTTCTCGGTAGCGCTCCTCCGCGTCGGCGAAGCGCTGCTGCTCCGCAAGAATGCTCGCGATCATACCCAGCCCAGCGGCCTCGCTCCGGGCGTCTCCGTTCTTTCGGGCCAGTGCAAGGGCCCGTTCGGCAACCGTAAGTGCCTCATCATGACGACCGAGCCTGCGCAGGGCATTGGACAGGTCCCCCAGCGCCGCGCTGAGGTTGGTCTCCTGACCTGTCAGCCCCTCGAATGACTTGATTGCCCTTTGCAGTGGATCCACGGCAAGCCGAGGCTGGCCTGCGCGGTTCAAAATTCGGCCCATATACGAAAGGCAGAGCGCCCGCTGCAGCTCCGCCCCCTCACCGGCCCAGGTGTCAACCTCGCGGAGCTGGCGCTCCAGCATCTCCACGGCTTCCCCGGCTCGACCCGACGTGGCGAGTCCTCCGGCGTGGTCTCGTTCCGCGGCCCAGGCCGCCGGGCCCCGCGCCGCGCCGGCCATGCTCTTCTGGGTCGCCGCCGCCCAGCGCTCCCGGTCCCGCACCCTGCCCGCACTGGTCAAATACGAGCTAACCGTCTCCGCGATCCCCGCCCCCCGCTCGAAGTCCCCCAGCTCGAAGGCCAGGGCCGTGGCTCGGCGGAGGTTCTCCTCCTCCCGCGACATGACCTTCATGGCCGCCGCCGGCTGCGCCCCCCGAAACACCCGGTCCACCGCCGCCGCCATCTCCAAGTAGACCGCGACGAACCGCCGGGCCGCGGCGTCCCGTTCCGGGACGGTGTCCGGGTCCGCGGCGAAGGGCAGCGTAGGGTGGAAGTGCAGATACGATCGACCCCCGTAGGACACCTCGTCCTCCGCCCGCACCAGCGCCGTCCCCAGCAGCTCCCCCCGGACGCAGTCCCAGCGCTCCGCCCCGCACTCGCTGAAGTCGATGACGACATCCTCGAACACCCCGCCCTGGAACCACGCCAGCCAGGGCAGCATCTCGCGGGCCTCGCTGCTCAGGCACTCCGTCGAGAACGCCAGCGACGCCCGCAGCCCGCGGTTGCGCGCCTCCTCCGCGTCCTTCCGGGTAAACTGCTCCAGCAGCCGGCGCATGTCGCCCTGCACCTGGGCCGGGGTCAGCTTCTTCAGGTGCCGGACCACCAGCTCCAGCGAGAGCGGGTGGCAGCCCAGCACCTGCAAGAGCGCCTCGACCGCCTCGCGCTCGTAGCCCGGCCGCTCCAGGTCCACCTCCCCCTTCTCACAGATCATGTGCGCCATCTCCAGCGCCTCCGCCGCCGAGAGCCCCGAGAGCGCCATCTCGGCGATGCCCCCGAGCCCGGTCTCCTCCGGGCGGCAGGTCACCACCAGCCAGCCCCGGGCCCCCGCCGCCGTCAGCTCGCGGAACAGCTTGGCCAGCCGATCCCGCTCCTCCGCCGGGAACCCGCCCGCCGGGTCGCGGGCGTCCTGGTACTGGGGCAGCGTGCTCTCGAAGTTGTCCCACACCCACAACACCTCCGTGTCCCGGAAGAGCGCCACCGCTCGCGCCCAGCGCTCCTCGGGAGGCAGGCGGGTGAAGTCGGGGCCCTCCAGGTAGGCCCCGAACGCCTCGATGGCGCGGTCCGCCCCCTGGCGCCGCTCGAAGGAGAAGAACGCTGCGCCCCCGGGCCGCAGGCCGGTGCGGTGCCACCAGTGGGCGGCCTCGCGCGCCAGGCTGGTCTTGCCCATGCCGCCCATCCCGGTCACCAGCACCGCCCGGTGCGCCTGCAGCTTGCGGCGCAGCGCCTGCAACTCGCGGGCGCGGCCGTGGAAGCCGTACATCGGCGCGGGCACGAAGCTGCCCTCCGGGGCCTTGCCGCGGTGCAGCGACTCGGTCTTCCCGGCCCTGGACGCCACGCCCCCCGGCACCAGCACCGGGTCGGCCCCGGTCTGGTAGAGCTGCGCGATGTGCCAGTCCTTCAGCTTCAGCTTGTGCCCCCGCCGGGTGCTGCCGCGCTCCGGGTTGGCGTAGAGCTGCCGCCGCGCCGCGCCCAGCGCCCGGCCCACGGTGTCGCCCTGGCACAGCCCCTGATAGAAGTGCTCCACCAGGATGCGCGCCGCGCTCACCAGCACGGCGTGCGAGAAGGCGATGACGCTGCCCACCCCGCTGCGTAACAGGGCCGGCGCCACCGACCCGAACACCGGCTTGTGCGACAGGTCCGCGGTCTGACACGCCTCCAGCACCACCAGCGGGATGTCCATGCGCGTCAGCAGGTCGCCCAGGGTCGTGCCCGGGACCAGGTCGCTCTTACCCCGCGCGTCCTCGAAGCACAGCGCGCCCACGCCCTGCTCCCGCAGGTACACGCCGTGGCCGTCGAAGTGGACCAGATGGTAGCAAAGGCCCTCGCGCTGCGCTTGGTCCAGGCGCCGGGTCAGCTCCGCCAGCGTCGGCGGCTCGCAGAGCTCGACCTGGGCCAGGCCCCCCAGGTGATCCAGCGCGTCGAGGATCGGCCGCGCCGACGCGCGCGGATCGATGAAGCTGACATCCGTGGGCCGGGCGGTGATCAGCAGCACCCGCAGCGGCAGGCCGGGGAGCCGCGGTGCGGTCTTCTTCGCGCCGGGGAGCTGGCGCCGCAGCACCAGCCCGCGGAAGAGCAGGGGCCCGCGGTTGTCGCGCAGCAGCTCGAAGGGCTGCGACAGGGCGTCCGCGTCGTCGGAGATGAGGGTGAGCTGCGGATGGGGCTGGGCCATCAGCTCCGTGAGCGGGTCCTCGCGAACGCCGGGGGGGCGCAGGGCGTCGTAGAGCGCGGAACCCAGTTGCACGAGGCGGTCCTCAATGCCGGCGGCGTGGGCCTGGTCCCCGGCACCGGGGAAGCGCAGGTAGTCCTCCAGGTACCAACGGATCTCCCCAGCCAGCTTGTCATCCAGCGGGGGCCGCAGCGGGAAGGCTTCGCCGATGCCCTCGGGGGTGGTCCAGGTCGCCTCCAGCCCGTCCAGCCCCTTGGGGCGGCGCAGGGTCAGGCGGTATTCGGTGGGGGGAGGGGCCGGCGGTCGGGGGGACGGCGCGGGCTTCTCGCCGAGCACGGCGATCACGGACGCGAGGCCCTGCGGGGTGCGCAGGTCCCCGCGGGCGATGGGGCGCAGCAGTTCGGGGATGTCGGCCTCGGGACACTCGCCGACGAGCACCGGGACCACGAGGTGCCCGCCCTGGGTGAACTGGCGGTGGAACAGGGTCTGCCACTGGACGTGGGCCCAGGGCGAGGCCGCGAAGTGGGGCGACAGGCACACCAGGGCGCGGTCGCTCCGGGTCAGGCCCTCCTGCATCACCGTCACCAGGTTGTGTCCGGGCAGGACCTGCTCCTCCTCGAACCACACCGCAAGCCCTGCTGCCTGGAGTGAGGCCAAAAGGAGGCGGACAGCAGGACGATCCTGCGGGGCGCTGCAGATCACGACATCGAAGCGGGCGGGGCCTGGACCCATGTATCCTCCCTCTACGAGGGATCATAACCCGGTTCTGACCGCCTTTCGCGACAAAGGGCGGTGTCGGCCCGGAAGCAGGCGCTGGCGGAGATCCGCCAGATCTAGGAGGATGACCCGGACCGATGGAGATCGCGCAGCTGCCCCGCTGCACGAGGGTTGTCAAGAAGAGCCGCTTGCTCAAGAAGTAGTCCGCTCGGCCTCGGAGAGCAGCGAGGAACGGAATGAGGTGGAGTCAACGCGGCAACGAATCCGCGGAGCGTAGGTAAAATGAGGGCGGGTATTTGGCCACCGAAGCTGGCGTGTACGACCCGCAAGCAGCACTCCCCATCTCGCTTCCCTGATCACCACTCATTCCGTCCGTAACCAAAAAAACAAAATTCCGCCCTCCAACCGCCAATCGGGCACACCGGTCGGAGGGGGCAGGGGTACGAACACCGGGGGCTCATCGGCCTTGAGGCGGTGGTAGACCCCCTGAAGGAAAATGCCATGCAGAGCGGGTTGGCTCTGCATGCCCTTCGAGCTGGAGCATCTGAGCGCTGTGGTGCGACAGCGGCAACGGCTGGCCCGTCGCGGTGGCCCCATACGAGGATCGAGTGGTGCGCTACACCGAGCTGGTCTTTTGGCCAAGGCAGAGACACCGAACGGCTCTGCTAAGCGGCGTCCGCCTGTCTGCTGAGATGACTTTCCTTCCTCCTGCTACTTTCTGTCCTTTCCGATTGCTACTGTGACTTCCACTGGCTTGCCATCGTCATATTCAGGCGGGCTCAACGCCCTTTCCCGTTGGCACAGATGAGCCAGCGGTCCCGGGGCCGCGGCCACGGATGCCTCGGGGGGTACCGCGGCAATGGCGGCGCGGAGAGCGGCGGCATCGGGGGCGTCGCGGAAGTCGCTCCAGGCAAAGCGGGGGCTGCGCCACGAGATCGGCGAGGCGCCGTGACGGACCTGGGACAGGACGGAGAAGAGCAATATCGCGAAAAGCGGCAGGAAGCGGAGGGAGCTGAGGAAGCGGGGGGAGCGAAGGGAGCTGAGGGGGCGGAGGGAGCTGAGGGAGAAGGACGAAAGAATCTGGGTCGCTCGGGTGCCCCCCAGAATCGCCGGGCCCAGGAGAAAGGGGACCAGGGCGGTGGCATAGTGGGCCTCGATGGTGCGCACCCGGGGGAAGTCGGACAGGAGGTTGATCGCGATCACCGGCAGGGCACCCAGCAGGTAGCGCGGCCGGAGCAGCGGCAGGAAAGCCACCGGCCACAAGAGCACCAGCGGATACGCCAGCCGATCCTGGGTCAAAAGGTAGCGCAGGAGCAAGAAGGGATGTCGTCCCGCCAAAAAGAGCAGCGCCCTGCCCGATTCGCTACGACCGCCGGGCTCGCCCAGCGCCTGGGAAAGAGCGCCGAAATGCAAACCGTAGGAGCCCGCCGGGGGCAGGTAGCGCGGCTGGATCAACAGCACATAGATCGAGAAGTAGGCGACCAGCCCCAGGCACAGAAAAAGCCCCAGGCGCCGCGCCGCGCCCGGCAGCCGAAGCGACTCGGCCAGGGCCACCACGGCAAGTTGCAGGGCGATGTCCTCCCGGAAGGACAGGCACAGGGCGCCCAGGAACACCGCGCGCACTCTTCGCCCCTGGTCCAGGGCATCGATGACCCCGAGCAGCGGGGCCAGCGCCAGGGTGACCGGATGAAAATCGTGCAGGGTCGCCACGGTCACCGTCGGATAAAGCAGCGCGGCCAGCGCGTAGAGGCCGGCTTGCCAGGCTTGGTTCGACAGCAGGTGCCGCCGCGCCAGCCGGTAGGCCGGCCAGGCCAGCGCAGCCACCGCCACCGCCTGTAACCCCAGGAGCAGCGGGGCCAGCGGGATGCCCAGCGCGGAAAGCGCCGCCAGGGGAAAGACGATGGGCTCCAAGTGCAGCCCGAGAAAATGGGGCGCCTTCACCAGGGGCAGGTCGGGGTGGCCGTGCCCGATGCCCCAGATGAGCCGCAAGTAATAGCTCATATCAATCTGGGCGTGGAAGGTGGCAAAACGCTGCCAGGAAAGCACCCCGTAGAAAATGGCATAGGCCGCCATCAGTCCCCAGACAAGCAGGGGCAGCGGTCCTTCTTTTTGCTCGGCCAAACGCACAGCAGGCCGAACTATACAACGTCCGGCGAACCCCGGTCTCCCAGTGCCGCCGGGGTGGATTTTTTGACTGTTCGATGGCGTTCCGTGGCATTCGATGGCGTTCCGTGGCATTCCATGGCCATGCCTGTCCAACGCTCCCTCTTCGACGCCATTCCCGGCTTCGTCGAGCCCCCTGCACAGCCCGGCAAGCGCCGCGCTCTTCTGAACCCCGAGGACCTCCCCGCACCGGAAAAATTCGGCCCCCCGCGCATTCGCTTTGGCACCAGTTCGTGGACTTATACGGGCTGGAGCGGCAAGGTCTACCGCGACGTCGCCGCCTACGGCTCCGAGGCCCGCTTCACCGAACGCTGCCTCGCCGAATACGCCCGCGACCCGCGCTTCCGTACCGCCGGCGCCGACAACCTGTACTACGCCGCCCCGGCCCATAGAACGTCCATGCTGGCCCGCTTTCGCCAGCAGCTCGAAGGCATCCCCGGCGGCTTCGACCTGTGTCCCAAGGTCTGGCACGGCATCACCGTCAACCGCTATACCCAGATCCAGCGCGACAAGTGGCGCCTGGGCACCGACTTGAACCGCTACTTCCTGGATCCCGAGATCTTCGTCGATCAGGTGGTCCTGCCCCTGCAAGAGGGCCTGGGGCCCTGCCTGGGCCCCCTGATCCTGGAACTCCAGGAGAACGCCATCGAGCCCGCCACCTTCGCCGGCCTTCTGGACCGCTTCCTGGGGGGCGCCAACGCCCGCGCCTCGTGCAACGTCTGCGTCGAGCTGCGCACCCTCGATCACTTCACCGATCGCTACCTCGACGTCCTGTCCGCCCACGGCGCCGGCCACGTGCTCAATTCGTGGACCCGCATGCCGCCCATCGGCTGGCAGCACCAGCGCCTGCTGGCCCATGGCTACCCCGGCAAGGCCGTGCTCATCCGCGCCCTGCTCCGCCCCGGCCGCCTGGTTGAGAATGTCGGCGGCACACACCTTGTTCCCGGCAGCAAGTACGACGAGGCCGTCGAGGCCTACCAGCCCTACGACCGACTCCACGTCCGCCTGGACGATGTCCGCGCCGACATTCTGCGGGTCATCAAAGACGTGCCCGATCTGCCGATCTACACCGTGGTGAACAACCGACTGGAAGGACACTCCCCAGAGACCATCGCCGAGCTGGAAGGCAGCCTGTGGGGCTTTCCTTCCGACGGCCTCCGTGGTACGGGGGATGCCCCATGAACGATATTTCCGCCACATCCAGTCCCGCATCCACCCTTTCGCCGCCCGCGGGCGGCCCCCGCGTGCTCGTCAAGGACATCGCCGACAAGTCCAAGATCAAGGGCATCTATCTGGTGGCACGCAAGGTCAACGCCACCGACCGCAACGGCAAGGCCTACCTCAGCCTGATTCTCATGGACAAAAGCGGGCAAATCGACGCCCGCGTCTTCGAGAACGCCGACAAGCTCGGCGCCTCCTTCGACGAGCAGGAGCACGTCCGCATCAACGGCACCGCCAAGAGCTTCCAAGGCCGCCTGCAGCTCCACGTGCAGCACATCGAGAAGGTCCAGAAGGACGAGGTCGTCGCCGAGGACTACCTCCCCGCCTCGCAAAAGGACGCCGAACAGATGTGGCGCGAGCTGCGGGAGATCCTCGACACCGTCCGCGATCCCGACATCGCGCGCTTGCTGCGCGCCCTTTTCGACGATCCGGACACCGCCTCCCGCTTCCGGCAGGTGCCCGCGGCCAAGACCATCCACCACGCCTGGGTGGGGGGCCTGATGGAACACAACCTCTCGGTGCTGAAGATCGTCGACGGCCTGTGTCGCCACTACGCCCGGGAGTCCCCCGGTCTGCTCAACCGCGACCTGTGCATCGCCGGGGCGGTATTGCACGACTTCGGCAAGATCTACGAACTCTCGGGCGAGCGGTCTTTCGAATACACCCACGAGGGGCGGCTTATCGGGCATCTGGTGCAGTGCAGCCAGAGGCTCGCCGAGGTGGCCGCGACCCTGCCCGACTTTCCCCGGAGCAAGCTGATCGAGCTGCAGCACATCGTGCTGTCCCACCACGACCGCCTGGAATTCGGCAGCCCCAAGCGCCCCAAGACCGCCGAGGCCATGCTGGTGCATGCAGCCGACCAGCTCGATTCGCGGATGGGCTTCCTGCGGCAGCTCTTCGAGCGCGAGTCCGCGCCCGGCTGGTCCAGCTACCAGAAGGTCTTCGACCGCTACTTCTATCACCGCCCGCCCCAGGGGGCCGGTTCCCGGGACGACCTGCCCGGCGGCGACATGGAGGGCACGCAGCGCAGCGAAGTGCCGCTCACCGACGAATACGCCGACCTGCTTTGACCTGGGGCTGCGCGACGGCAGCGACGCCGTCGGCAGGGCGGACTTGGCACGCCGGGGTGGGGGCCTTAGAATGACAGCGCATTTCAGCGAACCCGATTTCTGCAAGGAGAAGTCATGCAGCCAGGGAGTGATCGCGGCAGCTCATCGGTCGCAGGTGCAGACCCGCCGGGCAGATGGACCCCGGAACACCTGAGCAACAACCGCGGCGCTGCGCGCTTCGTGATAAAGAACCGCGGCGCTGCGAGCTTCGCGATGAAGATCGCCCTCCTCGTCCTTTTGACGCCGCTGCTCCTCATCCTGATCGCCGTGCCGGTGCTGGCGCTGGCGGTGGACCTGGGCGGGGTGGTGCGCAAGCAGCTCGTCACCGCGCAGCCGGACATCGAGGCCAAGCTCGGACGCAAGGTGCGCTTCGGCGCGGTGAAGCTGAAGCTTCTGCCCACTCTGGCCGCCGAGGTCTCCGACCTGGCCATCGAGGCCGCCCCAGGCGCCACCGGGGCCGCCGCCGCGCCCCTCATGCAGCTTGCCACGGTGCGGGTCGGGGTGGCCATCTGGCCGCTGCTCACCTCCCTGGGGCACGAGGTCCAGGTCAGCCACATCGAGGCCGACGGCCTGCAGGTGACGGTGGTGCGCACCGCCGACGGACACCTGTCCTACGAGGACGTGGTCGAACACCTTTCGACCGCGGACCCGCGGCAAAAGACGCCGATGACCACCGAGCAGAAAGCCTACCTTCAGCGCCTTTCCCTCTCGCGGCTGGCGCTGACCCGCATCGGCCTGCACTTTTACGATCAGCAGCCCGGCGCGGTGCCCCTGACCATCGACCAGCTGGACCTGATCGCCAGGGACGTGCGCCTCTCGCGTCCGTTCACCGTGACCCTGGACGCGGCGGTGCTAGCAGCGCAGCGAAACTTCCACTTCGCGGTGACCCTGGGGCCGATCCCCGCCGATCTGGAAGTGGAGCAGCCGATTGCCCTTCTGCGCAGCCTGGACCTGAAGGTGCAGCCCCTGCAGATCGGTCCCGTGCTGCGCTTCGTGCCCCAAGGGGCGCTGGCCGTCGCCGGGGCGCTCTTCAACGCCGATTTGATTCTGGAAATGCCGACCGAGAAGGGCGACCTGCTGGTGAAGGGCAGCATCGGGGCCAAGGGGCTGACCTTGGAACAGCGCCCGATTGTCCGCCCTGACGCAAAAGCGGAAGCGACCGTCCAGACCGGGCGACCCACCGATGTTTCCCTGCGGCTGGACCTGCGCTTCCAGCCCCTTTCCGGAAACCTGAATGCCCAGTTGCTGGAGGTCGCCATCGACGACATGACCCTCTCGGGGACAATGGACGTGCGCACCCTGTGGACCCGGCCGGAGGTGCATGCCCTTTTGCTGAACTCCCGCGGGCTGATGCTGGAAAAGCTGCTCTCGATCCTGCCTCCGGGAGCGGTGCCCCAGGGGGCCGTGCTGCGCGGCCCGATGACCGTACATGCCGCTGGCAGCGGCACTCCGGCCGAGGCGCAGGTGGACGCCAGGGTGGACCTGACCGACGCGCTGGTGTCGATGCCGGAGCTGCACAAACCGGAGAAGGTGGCGCTCTCGGCGGAGTTTTCGGGCAAGCTCCAGCAGGGGCTGGTGGACATCGACAAACTGGGGGTGGTGCTGGGGCCGATGGCGCTCCTGGTCAAGGGGCAGGCGCGGGGCGGTGGCGACGTGGACCTGCACCTGGATACCGGTCGGGTCGATCTGGACCGGCTGCTGCGCCTTCTGCCCAGCGTGAAGAAAGCGGTGCCCCCGGGGGCCACCCTGGCCGGCGCGCTTCAGGTGACCGGCACGGTGAAGCGCCGCGGCGAGGAGCTTTTCGCCGACGCCCAGATCGCCATGACCGGCGCGGACGCCAGGACCCCCGATCTGGAACTGGTCGGCGGGGCCCGGCTGGCCGCCACGGTGAAGTCGACGCCGTCGTCGGCCCATGTCGAGGCCGACCTGGACTTGGGAGCGGCGCGCCTTCTGGTCCCGGGCACCCTGGACAAGGGGGCGGGGGTGCCGATGCGGGTGAAGGTCAACGTCGACCGCGCCGGCCAGGTCGTGACCGTACGGGAGGCGGACCTCACATTGCCTGGAGGCGAGGTGCGGATGCGCGGACAGGCCGACATGGCCGGGCACAAGCTTGACCTGACGGTGCCGCTGTGTGAACTGGACCTCTCGCGGCTGTCGCAGGTGGTGCTGGCCCTGCGCAAGCAGGCACCGGGGCTTTTGGACGGCAAGGTGCGCTTTGCGGTGGCGGTCTCCGGGGACCCGCAGAAGTTGAGCACGGTGAAGGCCCGCATCAGCGACCTGGATCTGTTCGCGCTGGGCGGGCACCTGCGCGGCATGGCGGAGGTCGAGGGGCTGGACGAGCCGCGGCACATCTCCTTCGGCTTCGACGGCGAGGGGCTGGACCTGGACCGGCTCACGGGCGGCAAGTCGGCGCCGCCGGCCAGGGACGACAAGGCCATCGAGGTGCCCAAGTTCGCCCGCCACCTGAACATGGAGGGCCGGGTGCACCTGAAAAATGGGCGCTTCAAGGGACAGACGATGCGCGACCTGCTGATGGAGGTCCGCATGGTCAACGGCAACCTGATGATAAACACCCTGCGCGGCGAGATGTTCGGCGGGTCGCTATCGGCCAGTGGCTCGACCCTGGACCTGGGCCCCTCGACGCCGCGCTTCGACTTCAAGATCAAGGCGGACCAGATCGAGATCGCCGATGCCATGGCCATGGGCCATGGGTCGAGCATCGAACGGCACATCGAGGGCAAGGCCAACCTGGACCTGTCCGCGGTGGGGACCGGCCTTTCCTTCGCCCAGGTGGCACCGCATCTTTCCGGGCAGCTCGGGCTGGCCTTGAATGATGGAAAGCTGCCGGGGCTTTCGGTGGCCGGGACCGTGGTGAACCCGATCCTCGCGCACCTGCAAATGCTGAAGCAGGTCAAGGTGCCAGCGCAGATGGCGCTGCAGAACCTGGCGGTGCACTTCGACATTCACGATGGGAAGCTGCACACCACCCAGCCCCTGAAGACGAGCACCGCCGAAGGAGACATGGCCCTTTCGGGGACCATCGGCCTGGATCAGAGCCTGGCGCTACGCGGCGACCTGAACATCTCGCCCGAGGTGCTGAAGGCGGCCAGCGGTGGCAGGGTGGTCCCTCCCGGGCCGGTGCCGGTGAGCCTGAACATCGGTGGCACGCTGGCCGCGCCCAGGGTGCAGCTCACCGATCTGGGCAAGACCGTGGCGGCGCTGGCGGGCGCCGTGCTTAAAGGCAAGGGCAAGGAACTGCTCGGGGGCCTGGGCAAAGCCATCGGCGGCCAGGTGGGTGAGCAGGTGGGCGGTCAGATCGGCGGGGTGGTGCAGAACCTGTCTTCGCCGGAAGCACTGAAGGCCCAGGCGCAGCAGGCGGAGCAGCGCGCCGCCGAAGAGGCCAAGAAACGCCTGGCAGAGGAGGCGCAGAAGCGCCTGAAGGACCAGGAGAACCAGCTTGGCAAAGGCCTAAAGGGGCTCTTCGGCAAGTAGACAAAGTTGATCCCGCCGTAAAA
>JBBRLA010000195.1:0-12758 GCA_038231615.1 Polyangia bacterium
AAAACGTAGATTCCGCCGACTTTTCCGTCCCCGCTCATTGAAAATGAAAGGAACCTCCTTGTTCCAGCAATGAACTTCTCGCGGATCCAAGTGAACTTTCCGCAGATCCAAGCGAGCTTCCCATCAAACACAGTCGCCTTTCCTCTTCCAGAAGCGACATCGCCGGCAAAAATCTAGATTCTCCCTACCTTTCCCGTCCCTGCTCCTTCCAACTGCAAGGAGCCTCTTGTTCCGGCAATGATCGGTTCAGAGAACACCCGGGAGCCTTCAGGAACCTGCGGGCGGGCCGTTCATCAGGGCGAAGAACAGGTCCTCCAGGGTCGCCGTCTCCGACAGCCCGCAGCGCTGGCGCAGCTCCGGTACCGAACCCATCGCCAGGCGCCGCCCCTTCTGCATCATGAGCACCCGGTGACACAGGCGTTCCGCCATGTCCAAAAGGTGCGTCGAGAGCAACACCGCCCCACCCTCCTGAGCAAAGCGATCCAGGAGCACCCGGAAGCGCCGCGCCACCTCGGGATCCAGGGCGTTGGTCGGTTCGTCGAGCAGCAGCACCTTGGGCTGGTGACACAGCGAGAGCCCCAACACCACCTTCTTCTTGTTCCCCAGGGACAGCTGGAGCGTCGGCGCGTCAAGGCTGGTCTCGGCCAGGCCCAGAGACGAAAACAGATCCCGCGCCCGATCCAGCGACTCCTTCACCGGCAGCCCGCGCAGCTCGCACAGGAAGCGCACGTGCTCCAGCGGCGTCAGGAAGTCATACAGAAAGGGTTCGTCCGCGGCGAACCCGGTCACCGCCCGCACCGACAGAGGGTCCCGCTGGCAGTCATGCCCGCAGATCTGCGCCCGCCCACCGCTCGGCCGCAAAAGGCCGATGAGCAGCCGCAAGGTGGTGGTCTTGCCCGCGCCGTTCTCCCCGACGAAGCCGACGATCTCCCCCGGCTCCACGCGGAACGACAGGTCGGCGACGGCGGCGGGGCCGTCCTCGCCAAACCGCTTCTCCAGTCCCTCGGCGACGATCATGCTGCCTTTCCGCTGCTCCCGAACACCAGGACCAGCATGGGCACGGCGTTGTGGATGGTGTGGCAAAGGATCGCCGGCCGCAGCGATCCCGATAGGCGCACCGTCATCCCGGCGCAGAGCCCGAGCACCGCCACCGGCAGGTACGAGAGCGCCGGGTGCAGCACCATGAAGAACAGGGCGGCCAGCACAAGGGAGATCCAGGTCCGCCCCAGGCGCAACTCCAGCCCGCGGAGAATCCAGCCGCGGAAGAAGAGTTCCTCCGCCAGGGGATCGATCACCGTGAAGACCAGCCCCGCGGCGATGCGCAGGTAAAGGGACGTGGGGCCGATGCCCAGGCCGGCAAAAGGTGCGGAATTGTGCACCAGCACCGGGGCGACAAGCGGCAGGACCTGCGCATACTCCACCGCCACCGCCGCCGAGATCACCCCGAAGCAAACCCCGATGGCATAGCCCTTGTGCGAGGCCGGCGGCCCGAACCAACTCCCCACCGGCCACGCCGATGCCCCGGGCGCCGCGGTGTCGCGCCGCCGCGAAAGATAGGTGATCGACAACACCAGCAGCACCGCCGCCGAGGCGGTATAGGCCACCAGCACCGCCAAAAGCGCGCTGCCGCCGTGCCGCACGTAGCGCAGGAGCAGCACCGCCACCAGCCCCTGTACCGCCAGCGCCCCCGCCCCCGCCAGCCAGGCGTCGGCGAAGCGCACCGGCCCCGGCTCGGGAGGCGGATCGTCCAGGTAGGCCAGCGCGTCGGCCCCGGCATCGATCCGCCCCAAAGCCCCCAGCCCCAAAAGGATCAGCGCCGCCACCGCCGCGGACAGCGAGAGCGGCATGACGATGGACGCGCAGATGACGATCAGGTAGCCGGCGTAGATGCTGCGCAACTGCACCGGCCGGGTGTCCCGCCGGGACTGTGGGAAGCGCGCCGCCGTATCCCCCACCATGAACCACGCCATGCCCACGGCAAAAAGCGGCAGCAAGAGCGGATGCGGCCCGGTCTGCCCGCGCACCCGCAAGAGCAGCACCGCGTACACCGGCAGCGTCAGCACAATCGCCTGCAGGCTGGCCGCCTTCCCCTTGCTGATAAGGATGCGATGGGGCGTAAGGCCGCTGGTGCGCAGCCACTCCAGCGCCCGCGCCTCCAGCGGCACCCACTGCCCCGCCGCCATCAGCACCGAGATCCCCACCGCCAGGTAGCCCAGTGCCAGGAGCGGCGCGTCCCCGCTGTTCACCCGAAGCTGCGCCAGCACCGACGTGCTGGTCAGGAAGCTGGCGGTCAGCGGCAGGCTCACCACCAGCATGCTGCCGATGAGCACCCCGCGGTGGGTCGGGTCCCGGGTCGAGATCAAAAGATCCTTGGCCAAAAGCGAGAGCGATCGCGGCTGCCCCGGGGCCATGGGGTAGCGCCGGGTGCGGATGAGCGGCGATAGATCATCCACCGCCTCGCGCCCCAGGCGCAGCGTCGCGGTCCAGCCCAGGGACCCGGCCGCCCCCGAAAGGGCCAGGAGGATGCCCCCGTGCCGCAGCGCCGCCCAGGTCCGCCCCTCGTGTACCGCCTGAAGTAGCGCCGACACCGGGGTGAAAAGCAGCCACTCCGCCAGCCGATCCCCCAGGGCCCCGCCGGTCCCCCGGGCCACCAGCACGTAGGCGTAGCCCAGGGGAAGCAGGGCCAGCCCGGCCCAGGCGACAAGCTGCCCCTGCCGGTAGGGCGGCAGGTAGCGCCGCGCCGCCGCGTATCCCGCCACCCCGCCGCCGACGATCAGCAAGAGCGCCGCCAACGCCAGCACCCCGAACAGCGCCACCACCGCTGCGGGCGACGGCCCGAACACCAGCGCCGGGGCCAAAAGGTGCGAGAACAGAAAGATGCCCAAAAGGGACAGGAAGAACGTCGCCTGCCCGAGTCGGGCCACCACCCGCTGCCGCCCGTCCAGGGGCAGCGCCAGCCACAGCTCGGTGTCGATGGCTGCGCGCTGCTTGCCGACGATGCCATCGGCGCGGATCATGGCCGGCGGCAGCAGCAGCAAAATGCCCAGCCCATCCAGGAGGAAGATCGCCGCCGCCTGCCCGCTGGCCCGCGCCCCCTGCCCATGGGCAAGCAGACCGGCGAAGCGCTGGTACTGCTGCCACACCATCCCCCCCACCTGGCCGAAGATCCCGACGAAGAAGGCGGCGTTCAGCAGGTAGGTCAGCGGCCCCCCGGCGCGCTGGCGCATGGAGCGGCGCATCACATGGTACACCACCCACAGGGAGGTGCGCAGCACCCGCAGGGTAGATGGGCGACGGGAGACAGGGGCATCCAGAATGGACCTGAGCATAGCACATGAAGCCGCGCAAGAAAACCCACACGTCCTTTTCGGTGACGGCCACTATCCCGGTGATGTTGGCCTCGGTGCGGGCATCGATCTTTTCCCAGCCTTCGCCGTCGCCTCGTCGGCAGTGCCCCCGCCGATGGCGTAGAACTCCTCGTCCTCTTCGCCGGGGAGACGCCCCGCGCAAAGCAGCCGCACGTCCTCCAGGCCAGCGCCCCAGATGGCGCAGACGGTGTGATCGGTACGAGTGAGGACGGTCGCGCCTGCGGCGTGCTTGATCAGGATCTCCCAGCCCCCGATCCAGACGTCCTCTGGATTCGCTATCGCAAGACTATTTTCGTAGCCAGGGGAGCGTATCAGGTGGGGGGTGACACTGAATGATGTCAGCGATGGTAGATCCGCTTCGGGTTGCCCTGGCGCATGTTCAGTTTCATTATGCGCTCCAAGGCCGTTGCGCGTCAGGGCACAATCTGAGAGGATTCGATCGCATGCCGCCTCGCAAGCCCCAGAAACCAACAACGATTACGATTGCGATCGTTGGCGACGGCATCACTCCGAAAGATGTCTCGATACGCCAATTGGCCAACCTCTTGGAGGCCACCGCCGCCACCTTCGAAGCGATCGCAGCCGACGGGAATACGGATCCGCCGAAGCTCAGTCTCTCACGGGTTAAGCAGGGCTCCGCGGCCTACGACCTCCGAGCTGATGCCCCTGGGGCGCACCGCGTGATGACTTCCTTTGTGGCCACGGCGAGAAAGCGTGGCAAGGATTCCTCTCCGCGTACTAGAAGTGCCCTCGGTCGGCTTCAGAAAGTCGCGGCACATGCAGGCGCGGCGCTGCGCATAGATCCACTAGAAGGCCAGAAGACCAAGCCTGTCATCTTGGCGGCACCTATCCCAGAGGACGATACCCAGATCGAAGAGGGTACGGTCGTCCATGGGCGTCTCGTTGGCCTGAAGCTCGATGCACGAGACAAAGCAACAATTACAATTCGCTATGATGATGGCGGACACGGTGATTTTGCCGCATCGGCTGAATTGATGACCGAGGCAGCTCCGCTTCTGGGCGCCCATGTTCTTGCGCGAGTCACGTTTCTCAGAGGAGAACAAGATTGGGAGGGCGAAATTGAATCCATCGAGGAGCGCCCCGAAGAGCAGGATTTCATGTCTCTAATCAGAGAGGCACGGCAAAAGCTACAAGACCGGGATGTGGTTGTAGATGCCCGTGCGTGGCTGACGGAGAATGATGAGCAATGATCCGTCCAATCGCAGTCCTCGACACGGACATCATTATCCTTCTTCTTGACAGGACGAACGATAAAATCGTCGGCGATTGGCAGGCATATATTGGCCTGACAATCGAGAATTTAAAAAAGCAAAAGGCTCGATTCGTTATCCCGGCTCCGGTAGTTGCAGAACTATGTAAAGATGGTCCCGGATCGGCAGCGCTGCGCGAAATCTCGCGCGAGATTCTGGGCAAGATCCGCGTGGAAGTTCTGGACGAAGATGCTGCGGATGTTGCCGGCCAAATGGTCCGCATGGCACTCCGGGCCCGCGAAGGGCGAGAGCGCGGAGCGGTGAAGTTCGACACGCTCATTGCCGCGATTGCCCATAAGATCGGGGCGCGGTGGCTACTGACTCACAACGTAAAGGACATGCGCCGATGCCTGAGCGTGGTCAGTTCGTCGGTGGAAATCCTGGTTGCCACCGATCCGCCCGCAACCGGTCAGCAGGTGACGGTGCAGATGCTTCAGCCGACCAAAGTTGCTGAAGCCCCTAGCGGTGCGTCCGCACCTCGTATGCCTCGTTCGCGCGGTTCTAAGAAAGACCCAGGACCATAATTCCCAGTCTTTTCCAGACCCCCCCCGCCCAGCATGCGGGAAGGTCATTGACCAATCGAAACTCCCGCACTGCCCCTCCGACAGGCGGCAAAGTACTTGTGCGCAACCCACGTATATACGCCCTGACCGACGAGCTGGTCTTTCCCTCCCCCGAGCTGTCCCGGCCGGACGGCCTTCTGGCGGCCTTTGGCGACCTGTCCGTGCCACGGCTGCTTTTGGCCTATCAGAGCGGCATCTTCCCGTGGTACGATACCGACTCGCCCATCCTGTGGTGGTCACCCCCCGAGCGCGCCATCGTCACGCCAAAGGAGGTCCACATCGGCAGGAGCCTGCGCAAGGTGGTGACCCGGGGCGTCTTCGAGGTGCGCTTCGACACCGCCTTCGCCGCGGTGATCCGGGGCTGCGCCACCGCCCGGCGCAGCGCCGCCATGGGCAGCGGGACGTGGATCGTGCCCGAGATGCAGCAGGCCTACATCCGGCTTCACGAGGCGGGGTACGCCCACTCGGTGGAGGTGTACGAGAAAGGGCCAAAGGGGGCCTTGGCCGGGGGCCTCTACGGGGTGTCCCTGGGCGGCTCGTTCTTCGGTGAGTCGATGTTCAGCCGGGTTTCGGAGGCATCCAAAGTGGCGTTCGCCACGCTGACCGAGCGGCTCATCGAGTGGGACTTCGACCTGATCGACTGCCAGCTCATGAATGACCACGTCGAGCGCTTCGGCGCCCACCTGATCCCCCGGCGCGGGTTCCTTTTCCGCCTGCAAGAGTCCCTGCTGCGGCCGACCCGGCGGGGTGCGTGGACGGCGTAGCGCAAATGCGCTAGAGTACGGCCCCGAGATTCCGTGGCCCCGCTCGAAAGGAGACCTCCCATGTCGATTTATGTTCCCGGGCCCCGGCCCGCCTTCCGGCGTGTCGGACTTCCCCCTCGACGTCGCCTGGGGGCGGTCGTGGCGCTCGGGTTTGTCGGCTTGAGCCTGTGGGCCCTTTGCCCGGGCCGCGCCCGCGCCGAGACCGGCGACGAGATTTACCAGAAGATGCAGGCGGTCTACGCGGGCGCCAAGACTTTTCAGGGGGTCCTCATCCGCAAGAAGACCCTCCCCGGCCCCGACGGCAAGAGCACCACCCAGACGACCACCCTGGAACTCAAGTTCAAGGCCCCCGACAAGTGGGTCATGAAGAACACCGTCGCCGGCCCCGGCGTACCCGGCGGGACCGTCATCGAGGTCATGGTCAGCGATGGCAAGACCGTCATCGTCAGCGCGGCGGCCTCGAAGTCCTACCAGAAGCTGCCGCTCAAGCCGATCGCCCTTTCCCAGTTCGTCAGCGTACTCAACCCCAAAGACGGAGTCAGCCTGCTGCCCGGGACCACTGTTGACGGGCGGCCGGCCTACGTGCTTTCGCCCAACCTCCCGAAGGACTTGACCCCTGAACAGAAGGCGGGCGTCAAGGGAGTCAAGGCGGCCCTGACAATCGACAAGCAGAACTACCACTTTATCCAGATGACCGTCAGCGGACCCAAGGGCTCCCAGGAACACGTGCTGAGCGCCCAGACGCTGGATGGGCCCCTGCCGGACAGCCTGTTTGTCCCCACCCCCCCGGCGGGGTTCAAGGAAGAGAAGCCCCCTGGTGGCGCTGGCAGTCCCGGCGGTCCGGGTGGCGCTGGCGGCCCGTCTCATCGGTAGCGCCTTCTTTGCCAGGGTTTGGCCAGTTTGCCCGCCGCGGGCCGGATTACTTGCGCCGGCCGGTCAGCGCGGGGATGCTTGATGCGTACTACTGAATGCGAATGATCGTAATGACCTCACCAGACCTGCCCGCTAACCCGGGCCACGGGGCGCTTGTATGGTAGGACAGAACATCGGCAGATACCGCATCGTTCGCGAACTCGGCCGCGGCGGCATGGGCGTGGTCTACGAGGCGGCGGACGATACGATCGAGCGCCGTGCCGCCATCAAGGTCTTGCACCCCCGTTTCTCCGAGGACCGCGCCGTCGCCCGACGCTTCTTCAACGAGGCCCGCGCCGCCAACATCATCCGCCACCCGGGCATCGTCAGCGTCTCGGAGTTCGGTCACCTGCCCGACGGCGCGGCGTACATCGTCATGGAGTACCTGGACGGCGAACCCCTGGGGGCCCGCCTCCAGCGGCCGATCGGCCACGACGAGTCGCTGCGCCTGACGCGGCAGATCGCCTCGGCCCTGTGCGCCGCACACGAGAAGCACATCGTCCACCGCGACCTGAAGCCGGACAACGTCATGCTGGTGCCGGACCCCGAAGTGCCCGGCGGCAAGCGGGCGCGCATCCTGGACTTCGGCATCGCCAAGCTGGTCAATTCGGAAGGGGCCCACGCCAGCATGCAGACCAGCGATGGCATGCCCATGGGCACGCCGGTGTTCATGGCCCCGGAGCAGTGCCGCGGGGCGGCCGGGGTGGATGACCGCGCCGATGTCTATGCCCTGGGGGTGATGCTCTACCGCATGCTCAGCGGCAGGTATCCCTTCGTCGCCGGCAGCCCGATGGCCTGGATGGCGGCGCACCTTTACGAAACGCCGCTGCCCCTGCGGGAGGCGGACGCTACGGTGCCAGAGGGGGTGGCGAAGCTGGTGCACGAGATGCTGTCCCGGGGGCCGGCGGAGCGCCCGACGATGGCGCAGGTGATGACCCGGCTGGACTCGCTGGCCGGGCTGGTGAGCAACCCGGGGCAGCCGGCGGTGTCAAACCCGGTGGCCGCGACGCCCATGCCGTCAAAGTCATCCCTCCCGAAAGCCGTCACGACGAGCGCGCCGGAGGCCTTCGCGCCCACCCAGTCCGAATCCCAGGTGACCCCGGCCCCGCCGGATCGCATCCTGTCCACGCTGGGCCAGGCGGCGATCGAGAGCCGCGTCGAGGCCCCGGCAAGGCCGGATCGGCGCCTCGCGGTGACCGGCGGGGTTGCCGTGGCGCTCCTGTGCGTCGGGGCGCTCCTGGCGATGCGCGTCCCGTTGCACCTGTCTCGTTCGACGGACAATCCGCCCGGTGAAAAACGCCCCGACAGGCCGCCGCCGCCGCTGCCGATTAAACAGGGGCTCGCGGAACAGGCGATCGCGGAAAAAGCGATCCCACAGAAGACATCCGCAGGAAATGCGCTGCCCACGCATGCCCCGCCAAGATATTATCATTCATCCGCCGGAAGTTCGCCTGCCGGCAGCACGCCTACCGAGGTAGCTGCCAAAACCCTTGCGCCTGCCCCGCCCCGGGTGCGCTGGGCGCTCACCACCGATCCGGACGGCGCCGAGGTCACCCGCGAATCCGATGGGCAGGTCCTGGGCACGACGCCCTTCTTCATCGAACAGAACAGGGTCAAGGGCGACCTCGCGATCGTACTGCGGCGCCAGGGATACATCGACAAGAAGATCTCGCTGAATCAGGGTAGGGACGAGGACCGTCATGAGAAGCTCCGACAAAAGGACAAGCAGGCCCGGCCACACGCCGATTCCGAACCAACGCTCGACGTCGCGCCGCGGAAGCACGGGGACGACATCACCAATGACAAGATTCGCTTCGTGGACTAGCCAGGCCGTCCTGTGGGCCGCGCTGCTCGCCCTTTCGGCCAGCCCGGCCCACGCGCGGCCGACGGACGACTTCCGCCAGCACTACGACCACGGCATGCGCCTGTACCAGGAGGGTCAGCTCGAAAGCGCCATCGAGGAGTTCAAAGCCGCCTACGCCGTCAAGCAGCTCCCCCGACTGCTCTACAACATGGCGCGGGCGCACTTCCAGCTTGGGCATTCCCAGGAGGCCCTCGACCTGTACCAGCAGTACCTGGCGATCGAGCCCAACCCCCCCGTGGAGATTCACACCAAGGTGCAGGAGAACATGGCCCAGGCCCAGGCCATGCTCGACGCCGCCGCCCGCATGAAGGCGAAGGCACCCCCGGCTGCCCCGCACGGCCCCGAGGCCGCACCGCCGGCCCCGCCGCTGGCTCAACCGCCGCCCCCGCCCCGCCCCGCCAAGGCCGGCCCGATCCTGCTCAGTGTCCGGGCCGGCCCGGCAATCCCGCTGGCGGCCCTCATTTCCGGCAGCACCACGCCCATCTGCGGCACCAGCACCACCAACGCCACCTGCGGACCGATCGAGCTGGCCTTCGGGCTGGAGGCCGGCTTCGCCTTGAACACCGCACGCACTGTCTATCTACTCTTCTCGCCGCAGTTCCAGCTTGAACGCGTCAATGGGCAGGTCACCAGCACCTTTCTCATGGCCCCGCTGGGCATCCAGGTGGACATCCCCATCCGCTCCGCGCCCGGCCTCTACCTGTACCCACGCCTGAGTGTCGGCTACACCCTGTGGATCGTGTCAGAAGACTCCACCAATCCCTCCAGCGGCAACTTGCTCTTGCACACGGGGGTCATCTTGCCCGAATTCGGCATCAAGTACGTCATCAAGGGCCGGGTGAACATCGGCTTCGAGGCGTTCAGCATGCCGATCATCTTCAACAGCAGGGCCGCGCTGTTCTTCTACCGCCCGCTCCTTTCCATCGGCGTGAATCTCTAGGGCCTGTCCTCAGACTCGGACCGAGCCAGCCCGCCGAGAAGCAAGCAGCGCAAGAAGGAGCGGAGGGGAGCGGGCTGGAAGCCCGTGACCCGGAGCGACGACGCGGCGATGCGGCGATGCGCAGCTTATCGGCGAGGATGGCGACGGGAGAGTTTGAGGACAGGCCCTAGGCCGCGGCGCTGCCCAGCCCCTCAGGCAGAGGGAAGGTCGCCGCCAGCCCCGAAAGCCCCCGCCGGGTGGTCTGCTCCCAGTAGCGATCCCCCAGCCGCCGCTGTACCTCCGCCCCGAAGGGCAGTCGCCGGGCCCACTTCTGGCTGCCCCGCACCGCCAGCCGCACCGCCGGCACCAGCAAACGCCACGCAAGCGGATCGGGCGGAAAGTGCAGCCCCGCTGCATACTCGGGGCCTAGAAGCACCCGCGAGAGCGCATACCCCATCGGCCGCATCCGCCGGGCCCGGCGGCGCTCGTCATCGGTGCGCGCCGCCGTCTCGCCGCTCTCCATCAGCGCCCGCACCAGCGCCCGGGAATCTTCGTCCGGCGGCCCCTGGGTCAGTTGCGTCAGCGCCCAGAGCGTCCGTGCCTCCGCTTCGGTGGCGCAGAGCAGCTCTTCGCGCACCCCCATCACCCAGCCGGTGCAGCGCCACAGGTGCAGCAGGTCCTCTCGCTCCGCCAGCGTCAGGGTGAACCCCAGCTTGTTCAACCCGTCCCCCACCGCGTACGAAAAGAGCAGCGCGGTGGCCGACATATCCGCCTGGTTGATCGGCGCACCCCACGCGTCCTCCCGCCACTTCCCGCTCTCCAGCAAGAGCCGCCGCACCGTTGCGTGCATCAGGCGCACCCGCACCGCGGCGCGAAACCCCTCCCCGGCGCCCCAGGGGCGCATCCCCAACGGCCGACTGACCGCGTGGACGAAGCGCCCCGTCTCCGCCAGACGGCGCGGTGCGTCCTCCACCAGGCGCCCGGACATCATCAACGGCTTGTTCCCGCCGGGGGAGCAGTACGCCCCCACCAGCGAATAGCAGCCCAGCACCAGCCCGCCCAGAGCGCCCGACCGCAGGAACACCGCCCCGCCCCGCTCAGCCCGGGACAGATCGGCCCAGAAGGGCGGCTTTTTCACCCCCGCGATCAGCCGGGCCAGCGACTCAGGGATGTCCTTCTGCCCGGCTGGCGAATCCGGGATGTCTTGCCCGTCACCCACGACGGACAGGAGGGAGAGCGACGAAAGCGCGCGACCGATCAGCGCCTCGCGTCGCGCCCGGGGCAGACTGGCGAGGTCCGCGGCGGCGGCATCGGCTGGGGTGTCGCCTTCCCACAGAAGCGTGCCCAGCCGGTCGGCTCGCTCCCCGAAAAGGCGGCGGGCTTCTTGAACCTGGATGAATCGATCGGGGAACAACACGTCTTTTTGGATGCACTCCGTGCCGACACCACGTCGATCTGGTCCATGATCCATAGATCCATGATAGCTGTCTTTCGTCGGCCTGGCAGCCGAAACGCGCTGCCACCCCGCCTGACGTTCGAAGGTCTTCCGCTGGTGTGCTAAAAGGGAACGACACAAGGAGTGCCACATGTCGGATGACAACCGGCGCTATAACGAAGTGGAGATGCGGGAGGTCCTGCGCCGGGTGCAGCAGCGAGGGCACGTAGGGCAGGACGATCAGGCCGCGGGGCTGACCGGAGGCGAGCTGATCGAGACCGCCAAGGAGGTCGGCTTCACCGAGGCCGAGGTCGGCGCCGCCCTGGTCGAATACGAGGGCGACCGGCGGATCGCCGAGACCCAGCAGGAGCTGCGGCAGATCTCCTACCGCCGCCTGAGCGCGCATTCCATCAACTTCCTGATGATCAATGGGGCGCTTCTCGGCCTGAACCTGTGGATGGGACCGCCCCTGTGGTTTCTCGTGCCGCTGCTCATCTGGGGCGTGCTGCTGCTCTACCATATGCGCGCGGCGTTTTTCCCGGACCCGGACCGTCTGCGCGAGCGGGCGCGGGCGCGGCAGGAGCGGCGGCGCCTGAAAGAGAGCGGCAAGGAGTTCGGCCACGCTCTGACCAAGGGAGCGGCACAGCTCCTATCGGTGACCGCCAAGCGGATCGACAAGGAAGTGGAACGCATCGCTCGCCCGGACCCCGGGAAGCGGTAGCCACCGGCACAAGCCGGTACGATCTTTCCCGATCGCCTCATTCCCTTGGCGAAAATTTCTTGAAACCACCGCCGCACTCGCGTCACTCCCCCACACAAGGAATAGGAGGAGACCATGACTTCGCGACATTTTGGCTTGGCTGCGGCGTTTCTCTTCGGTGGACTCGGCCTGGCGGGGTGCTCCGGCTATAACCTGGCAGAGGCCGGCGCGGCCCCGCTCGATCTCACCTCCGCCCCGCCGCCGGGGCAGGCGAAGATTTGCATTGTCCGGCCGCAAACCAAGATTTTTTCATTCACTGCGCTCGTCCGCGACAACGGCCACCTGGTCGGCGCCACCCGCGGCCAAAGCTACTTCTGCTACCTGGCGGAGCCCGGCGACCACCTGATCTCCACTGCGGCCGAGCGCGACACCGCCGAGGCCCAGGCTCACCTTGCAGCGGGAAAGAGCTACTATATGGAGCAGTACATCGACAACGGTTTCCAGAAGATGAACATCGTGCAGGAATGGCTGCCCCAGGAGCAGGCCACCGCCGAGGCCCGGACCTGCCGCTACCTGACGCTAGCGGGCGTGCCCCACAACGAGGTCCGGCCGCAGATCGGCGCAGTGGTCCCGGCCCTGCCCGGCAGCGGGCCCGGCTCGTTGCGCAGCTCCTTGCCCTCCCAGGGCGGATAATCGGCAATCGACGCCCCGCCCCTTGCTCATTTCGGCGTCACCGCCACCTGCCACTGCCACTGCTAGATGATGTGTCCCGGGGCACACGACAGCAGAGGGGTGCCTCCCTGATTCAGGGGCCCCCCCTGTCCGTGAGCGAGCGTGAGCGTGAGCGTGAGCGATTACCGGCAGAGTTTGCTGAGCATCGCAATCACCCGATCAAGCAGCTCATTGCCTCGCTGATAGGCTGGTTCGTCGATGAGCTGGAGAACTCGGCACGTCGAGCCGTT
>JBBRLA010000196.1:0-12742 GCA_038231615.1 Polyangia bacterium
ACCCTGCTGGTGGTGCTGACCCACGACACCACCCGCCTGGCGTAGCCGGGTTATGCCGCGTCCTGGGGCCTTCGCTCGCGGTTCTGGAATTCGAGCATCCAGCCCGGATACTCCGCCGGCAAGGCGCTGGCCTCGGAAAGGGCGACGATGTGAGCCGCGGAAAGGCGCACCTCGCTGGCGGCCAGGTTGTCGGCGAGCTGCTCGGGGTTCTTGGCGCCGATGATGACGCTCGTGACAAAGGGCCGCGAGAGCACCCAGGCCAGCGCCACCCGCGCCACCGAGATGCCCGCCTCCTGCGACACCACGCGCATTGCCGCCAGCACCTTGGCCGCCCGGGGCCGGTCCACCGGCGGAAAGTCGAAGGTGCTGCGCCGCGCGCCCTCGGGGCCCGGCTGGTCCAGGTCGAACTTGCCGGAGAGCAGCCCTCCCGCCAGCGGGCTCCACGGCAGGATGGCCAGGCCCTGGTCCTGCGCCAGCGGCACCACCTCCCGCTCGATGTCCCGCCCGGCGATCGAGTAGTACATCTGCGCGCTCACGAAGCGCGAAAGCCCGTGTGCGTCGGCGTGCGCCAGGGCCTTCATGGTGTGCCAGGCAGCCAGGTTGCAATAGCCCACGTAGCGCACCTTCCCGGCCCGCACCACGTCGTCCAGGGCGCGCACCGTTTCCTCGATGGGCGTGTCGATGTCCAGGCCGTGGATCTGGTAGAGATCGATGTAGTCCAGCCCGAGCCGCCGCAGGCTGGCGTCGATCGACGAGAGGATGTGTCCGCGGCTCAGGCCGACCTGGTTTTGCCCGGGGCCGGAGCGGCCGCGCACCTTGGTGGCGATGATGACCTGATCCCGCGGGCGCTTGAGCGAGCGCAGCGCCTCGCCGAGCAACTGTTCCGACTGGCCCTCGGAGTACACGTCGGCGGTGTCGATGAAGTTGACCCCCGCGTCCAGGGACGCGCCGACCAGCGCCTCCGCCTCGCCGCTGCCCAGCGTGCCCACCACCTTCCAGAACCCCTGCCCGCCGAAGGTCATCGTGCCCAGGCAAATCTCCGATACATAAAGGCCCGTCCTGCCGAACTTGCGATAGCGCATTTCGCTCTCCTCTTCTTTGCCGTATGCGGACAGCTTCGGCAAATCCATGCCGTGCCGACCTGTTCGTGGTTGGTGGCAGGTGACTCGTGGCGTCTATTCCTTGTGGGTCGTTTTGGTCTTTTTTACCCGGCGAGCCAGGGCGACACGTACATCTTTTTGTGACCAGGCCACCGCCAGCTCGTGAACCGGCGCTGCCCCGCCGGCCCGCAGGGTCGCCGCGTAATCGCGTTCGATGAGCTGCCGCTGCGCCGCCTTGAGCGCCCCCCCCAAGGTCTCGCGCTTTCGTCGATCCGCCACCTTCAGTTCCAGCACCACCCCGGGTTGCCCCGCCTGCCGCGGACTGATGAGCAAATCACAACGCCCATGCCCCGCCTCCGGGTTCGAGCGCACCTCGTAGCCCTTGCTCAGACTGACCAGAAGGCCCAGCACCAGCCCATGGTAGAAGCGCTCGGGCTGCTGGAACAGTGCCGTGTCGTGAAAGGACGCGTGGCGCATGAGGATCGTCGCCAGGTACCGCTCCACCTGCTCGGCGTCCCCGGAAAGGAGGGCCGCCAGGAACTTGTGCTGCTCCTGATCGCCGCCCACGCTCTTTATCAACCACTTCGAGAAACGCTCCGCGAAGATGGTGTGTACCTCCCGGTTGGGCACCGCCAGCGTCCCCAGGAGGGTGCCATCTTCCTCCTGTCGCAGGCGCACCACTTTCAGGTAGCCCGTGAACAGGAGGAAGCTCCAGACCAGGCCGGGATCATCGCCCAGTTCGCGCAGGGCCAGATTGTCTCGCAGCTTCTTCTCGATGGTCTCGCCGCGCAAGAGCCGCTCCCAATCCTCTTGGATGGCCCCCCCTTGCTCCATGATCAAGTCGCGGACGAGATCATTACCGCTGGTCTCGGCCCAGTAGGGGCGCGGCTGTCGGTCCTGGCTTTTCAGATAGCTCAGTACGCTCCATGGGTTGTAGATCACCTGGCCGCCGAACAGGTAACCATTGTACCAGTGCTGCACTTCCGGGAGTTTGTCCGCACAACCGCCCTGCTCCATCAAAGCGCCCACTTCGGCTTCCGTGAAGCCGAAGAACCCGGCGTACTCGGGACGCAGCAGGCTGTAGACCTCCAGGTTGTTCAGGCCCGTGAAGATGCTGTCCTTGGCCACGCGCAAGATGCCGGTAAGGACGCCCTTGTACAGGTGGCTGTTGTCTTTCAGGCCACCGGAGAGGAAGTTGCGGAAGAACTCGATGATGTCATCGTAGTAGCCGGCGGCGAGTCCAGCGTGAATCGGGGTGTCATATTCATCGATCAAGATCAGCACCCGCTCGCCGTGGTGGCGGTGCAGGGCCTGGGACAGGGCACGCAGGCTGTCCCAGAGCACGGCGTTGTTGGCGCTCTTGTCGAGGATGGCGGCGAAGTTCACCGCCTCCTCAGAGGAAAGGGCCCCAAGATCTAGCAGGTACCGGTGCTCTCCGTAAAGGCGGCTGATCAGCTCCGAAAGCAGGTCCTGGCAGTCCTGCCACGACCGGGTCTTGACGTCCTTAAAGGTCATGGCCAGGGTCGGGTAGCGCCCGCAGTGGGCCCGATAGGCATCCCCGGCCGTGGCGATGGCCAGGTCCGCGAAGAGGGGCCAGCGATCCTCCGGCGACTTTTCGAAAAAGGCGCGCAGCATGGACAGGTTCAACGTCTTGCCGAAGCGCCGCGGGCGAGGAAACAAAATGACCGAGGCAGTATCGTCGATCACGTCGCGGATGAAGAGCGACTTGTCGACATAGCTCAGACGCTCCTCGCGGAGGCGGCTGAAGTCGGAGATACCCAGCGGAATGCGCAGCGTCATGTCGTCACCCTGCCACAGGGGGCCCTTTCGTCGCTACGAATTATCAAAATAAATGTTGTCGCAACGACTGTCTAGACCTTCGACTGGCGCACTACATCGGCGGCGAGCGGGACGTGCTGAGCGGCGAAGTTCTTTGAAAATTCCTGGGAGACGTCTATTGTAGTCCGGCCATGCGCTTCTTTAACTTGGCGGTCCCCCGCGACTCGGCCGGACGTCGCCCTGCCTTATCGCACCGCGCAGCCCTCCCCGTGCTCCTGTGGCTCCTTTGCAGCTTGGCGCCTCGGCCGGCATCCGCGGTCCCCGGCGGCGAGACGGTCGGTGTCATGCCCTTCCGCGACCTCAGCGGCGGCGGCAGCCCCATCGGCGAGGCCCTGCGCGAGACCGTCACCACCGACCTCAAGGAACGCTCCGGCCTGCGCGTCATCGAGCGCGCCGATCTCGACAGGATACTCACCGAGCAGAAGCTCCAGTCGCAGCGCACCGACCTCGACCCCTCCACTGCCGCCCGTGTCGGCAAGCTCCTGGGCGCCACCCTGATGGTCGCCGGCGCCTGCCAGCGGGCGGATCGCGCCATCCGTCTGACCGCCCGGGTCGTCCGCGTCGAGACCGGCGAGATCATCGGCACCGCCAAGGTCGATGGCAAGGAGGGTGAAATCCTGCGCCTGCAAGACCGTGTCACCTCGGAGCTGCTCCGTTCGGCGGGCCTGAAAGAGAAGGCCAAGCATGCCCTGGCCCGGCCGCGCCCCGCGCTGAAGAGCCTCAAGGTCATCGAACTCTACAACCAGGCGGTGCAGGAGCCCGACGACCTCCAGCGCCTGAACCTGTTGAAGCTCGCTTCCGCCGAGGACAGCACCTTCCTTTACGCGGCCAACGACCTGCGCGCCCTGGAAGCGCGGCTGCGCACCTACCAGCGCGGGGACGAGGCCGCGCGCCTCCAGTCGATCGTCGATCTCACCCGGCGCCTGGCTGCCGCGACCGACCCCGCGGGCCGCTATCCCATCGTCGCCGAGCTTTTGGCCAAGTTGCAGCAGGCGGGCCGCTACCGCCAGATGGTCGCGCTGGCCCAGAAGGCCGACGCCGACGGCTACCTGCCCGAAGAAAACCGCGACCTGCCGGCGTTCTTCCGCGTGCTGGCGGATCTGAAGCTGAAGGATCAGCGCCTGCTCCTGCGCGACGGCGAGGACTTCCTTCAGCGATCCCCCGGATCGCCCTATTTCTCGGCGGTCAAAAACATGGTCGAGCAGGCCATCAAGGAGTCCCGTCAGGTCGAGGAGGGCCGCGCGGAGGCCGCCGCCGCGGAGGCAAAATTGCACACCACCCTGCGCTGGGACCTGTGCCAGTTGGCGCAGGTCTACCGGCGCTACCGCCAGTTCCCCGAGGAGCGGCGGCTCCTGCTCGGGTGCCTGGCCGTGGGCAAGCGGCCCCGCTCCGAGGTGCTGCGCCTGCTGGTTGCCGCCGACATGGACTGCGCCGACTTCGCCAGGGCACGGCAGGATCTGGCGGAACTGGATCGCGTGGACCCCGAAGCCGGCCGCGCCACCCGCAAGATCGCGGACATCCCCGCAGATGGATAAGCCCATGACCCCCCTGGTCGGAGCGTCGAAGATGGATAAGCCCATGACCGCCCTGGTCGGGCGCATCCTTCTGTTGGGCACGATTCTGTCCGTCTTCACCGGCGCCGCACCTCCCCCCACGGCACCGGCACCGGACAACTCCGAGGCCATGGTCGCCGAGCGCGACGCCCTGATCCAGAAGATCATCCGCGGCACCAACTACGACGAGAGCGTGCGCCGCTTCGTGGCCCTGTACGAGCGCCGCGAGCGGTCCATCATGGACTCGGCGACCACCGCCGCCCAGGTGCGGCAGGCCCGCGACACGCAGCACGCCTGGCGCGACACTTATCACAAGACCGCCGATTACGAGGTCGGCTGGCGCTGCACCCTCTCCGCCAACCCGAAGGACCCGGTCCCCTCCAGCGAGGGGCGCTTCCGGGGAGACTGGGGGCGGGTCACGCGCAAGGAGGTCGTGCGCCTGCCCCCGAAGAACGCCCTGGACGAAGGCGAGGCGTGGACCCTCTTTGAGGTGAAGGGCGAGGCACGGAGCCATCTCATCCACGGCGACCGCTTCGGGTTGCCGGATCGCTCGCCCCTGCGTGCCGAGGTCGGCGATCTGGTGGTGCTTTGCGACGCCGGGAATGGCTCCATCGACAAGCGCCTGCCGCCAGCCTGGCAAACGGGGCCCCTTGTGCAAAACGGCTTCGCCGCGCGGATCGCGTCCCCGCCGCTCATCGCCAAGAAGGCGCGCTGGAACCCGACGCACATCACCAGCACCCCGATTTTCTGGGCCATCCACGACGTGCGCTGGAAGTACCCCGGCTTTGTGCTGTGCAACATCGAGATCGGCAAGGACCTGGGTGGCGGGCACTACGAGATCGAGGCGCTCCAGGGGCTGTCCTGGCTGCTGGAAGTGCCGCCGAAGCTGGCGCATCGGGATGCTTTGGTCCCGGGTCGCACGGTATGGGCCATCCTGGGGCAGGCCCGCTTCGACCCGGCGCTGAAGAAGCTGGTGCTGGTCGCCGAGGACCTGGAAGAGCGCTACATCGTCGAGAAATGAATTACGCGGCGAAGTCCGCGGTCAGCGCCCTGGCCTCGACGATGTTGTCCTCGATGCTGCAATAGGTCCAGCCGCCGTAGCGCCCGATCGGGTAGACGCCGCCCGTCCGCAGCACCAGGGACAGGCGCCGGTGTTCGGCGATGCTCTTGTGGGTAATGTGGACGTAGGCCGGGTCCAAAAGGACGCAGTGCTCGGCGACGAGCCGGTGATCGGTGATGACGCCCTCGGCCCGCAGGTCGGCGAGCACGCGATGACGCGAGGCTTCGATATCGACCGCCCCGGTTCGCGGCAGCCCCAGCTCGACGTAGAGGCTCAGGCGGTCGGTGTCGAAGATGTTGTCGTAGAAGCCGACGCGGTAGAAGGACCGGGCACGGTCGGGGTAGTAGATCCAGTGCGGGTCGCGGGGCCCCTTGCGATCGAAGCCCAGGTTGAACACCAGCACCCGGTTCCAGCTAAAAGTCGCCTCGTCGTGGGGCAGCCCGGACAGGCGCGCGAGCTGGTTGAAGGGCAGGGTGCTGACCATCCGCTCGAAGTGGATCTCGCGCTTGCCGGTGCGGGCGATGCGGCGGCGCAAATCGACGCCGATCAACGGTTCCGACAGGGCGATGGACTCGGGCCGCACGGCGCTTTTCAGGGCCTTCACATATTCGATGGCACCGCCGCGGGGGTAGGTGAAGCTGGCGTTGTACGAGCGGTTGTCCGGGTGACGCATGTTGCGCACGATGTCGCTCAGATCGGCATGGGGGAAAAAGCGCCCCATGGCGTCCCGGTCCAGGGTCGAAAGGTCGCAGGCGTAGAGCTTCTCGTTGTAGGGGATGAGGAACTTCTCCGCGATGGCCCGGCCGAAACGGGCGTAAAGCATCTCCTTGAAGCTGCCCTCGGGCCTGGGTGGTCCGTCGGAGGTTCTGGCGAAATACAGGTCATGGAGGCATTCGATGAATTCGTCCTTGGGAAGCTGATGGATGTTCTTTTGAAAGGGAAAATCGATGAGCTGTGCCTGATATGAGATGAAGGCGCGCTTCTGGATGGTGCGCACCTCCTGTCCGGGCATGCGCTCGCGCAGCCAGGCCTCGATGTCGGGGTGCTTGAAGTGGAAGAAGTGGCCCGAGTAGTCCCAGACGAAGCCGTCGCGCTTCACCGTCTTGCAGTAGCCGCCGATCTCGTCGGCGGCCTCGAGGACCAGGCAGTCGGGGTCCTTCAGGAAGGCGGCGGTGGCCAGCCCGCTGATGCCCGCGCCGATGATGAGATGCCGAACCGATTCCATGCAGGATCAGCCTGACCGATAGCGAGGGCGAGGTAAAGCCCTGACAGGTTCGCCGGGGGCGGGTATACTGTTTCAGTCATGAATCCGCCGCCGGTCTCGCCATGAATCCGCTGCCGGTCCTGCGCAGCACGGGTACGCCCGAGGATGAGGCACACGAGGCCCTATGCCGCCGCTGCGGGGTGTCCTGCTTCTTCGCCATCCCGGTGAACGGCCTGCCTGTGGTAGTGGACGAGCTGCGCTGCAAGTTCCTGGGCGGCGACGCCGACGGCGGTTACCACTGCACGGTGTACGAGCGCCGCTATCAGGTGGCGCCCTGGTGCCATTCCGCCGAAGAGGCCCTTTTGGGCGGCTTTCTGGCACAGGACTGCCCCTACGTCCGCGCCTCGGGGATCACCGGCTACCGGGGCAAGGTCAAACTGGGCGGGGCCCTTCTGCGGCAGGTATTACCGATGATCCGGGCCGAGGTATTGCGCATCGGCATCCCCATCGGGGCCGATCCAGAGGCGGCGCTGCGCCTGGTCAATATAGAAGGGCCCGAAAGAAACGGCAGCTACCGCTACCGCGAGAGCGAGGACGGCACGCGCTATTTCTTCGAGGCGACGCGCCCGCTAGAATAGCGGCCTAGGGCGCGCGTCCTTCTTTAAGTCGGCGCAGTTCCTCTCGCAGCCCTTTCAATTCGGACTCCGCGGCCTCGGCTCGTTCCGCTTGTGCTTCGGCCCGTTCTGTTTCGGCCTCGGCTCGTTCCGCTTCGGAGTCGGCCCGTTCTGTTTCGGCGTCAGCCCGTTCTGTTTGTGCTTCGGCCCGCTCAGCTTCTGCCCTGGATCTTTCATCGGCCAAGGCGATTCGTTCCAGCCGCGTCGGCCACATCGCCATGCTCCCGGGTCCCCCTTGTCCGATCCGCAACCGCCGCGCCGAGATATGGACCAGCCAGATTCCCAGGCCCTTCACCAGCACCATGTTGGGCTGTTCCAGCGCCTGCTCTTCCAGCACCCCTGCTTCCGACCGCACCCAGTGTGTCAGCAGGCGCCGCTTGCTTCGCGGGTACCGTCCCCACAGGGGGTCGTAACGCACCACCTCCCCGACGCCCAACGCCTGGTAACGCGCCAGCATCCCCTTGGGGTCCAGGGCGTAGTCCTTCTTCGACGTCTTGGAGACCACCTCGACGGCCAGGAGCGGCGCCTTGTCACCACGCTCCCAGGTCGACCAGCAAGAGATGTCCTGATCGTCGTCCGGTTCGTCGGCCAGCACATAGACATCGGGCGTCACCTGCTTGGCCGGGTCGTGGCGGTCGTAGCGGAAGAGCAGGTTGCCGCCGATACGCCGTCGCTGGATGATGGCCCTGCTGTAGTCCCGCAAAAGCTCCACCAGCTCGCCGCACACATTGAATTGAAGGACCGGTTCCCCCATGTCTTTCTCCGTCCAGATAATGACGTCTTCCGAAAGTTTCTCTACCGTATCGGTCTCATTTACCAGCATGGCCAGAACTCCCGGCGTCGCGAGGTCGTGCTGGAGCCAGCCTATCACGCCGCTGGCGGCACGCAAGCAAAGGCTGCGCGCCAACCTGGCCCAGATCGGCAAATTTTGCTGGCTCGCGAGATGTAGATGTAGTAGATGGACTTTACCGGGCAGCAGGTGGTGGAAATTGGCCAGTTCGGTCCAACGTTGGACATGCTGCTAAGGCGAACCTCCCGGTTTGAGCGGACTTGCAGGTTGCCGCCTGTCCACCGGTTCAGATGTTGCCGCCGCGCGTCAAGTTGCGCGCCAGACGCCGCTTTCCCGGCCGCCACAGGAGCGGGCAGAGCGAGAGCATCACCATGGGGAGCGACCCATAGATATGGGCCCGGGGGTCAGCGTAGGTGAAGAAGAGGATCACGATGACGAAAGCGCAAAACGCCAGGCCGATCTGAGAAAGACCCGGTTCACCGCTTGACCCTGGCTCTCGCGAATGCATGGGATTCTCCTTGCCTCGGTGCAAGGTTAAGCAAGCCGAGTGCCAGCTTTGCCGTACGCCAAAAGGAGAGGATTGCCCCGCTTGCCGGAAGGCGCGACACTGGGCTCGTGTCGCCCTCATCCAGCCCGACTGCATTCGCCGCGCGCCCCTTAGCGACCACTGCCCCTGCCGGCGGAATCCTGGCCGTCGCCCTGGCCTTCGGGGCCCACGGCCAGCCGGCCCATCCCATCGACGCCGCCGCGCAGCCAGCGGCCTTGTCCCCGCCCAGCGAGCCCGGCCCCGTCCAGAAGCCCGACCTCGTCGAGCTTTCCCGCCTGGACCCCACCATTCACCTCGACATCCGCTACGCCACCGCCAACAACTTCGTCGGCCGCCCGGTCTATACCGAGGCCCGCGCATTCCTCCAGCGCCCCGCCGCAGAGGCCCTTGTGCGGGCCCACCGTGCCCTGCGGCCAAAGGGCTACGGCCTGCTCATCTTCGACGGCTACCGCCCGTGGTCGGTGACGCGCCTCTTCTGGGAGGTCACCCCCAAAGACAAGCGGGCCTACGTGGCCAACCCCCAAAAGGGTTCCCAGCACAACCGCGGCTGCGCCGTCGACCTCACCCTCTACGATCTGGCCACCTTTGGCGAGGTGCCGATGACCGGGGCCTACGACGAGATGTCCGAGCGCTCCTTTCCCAGCTACCCGGGCGGCACCCGGGCGAAGCGCGCCCACCGCGACGTGCTTCGCGCGGCCCTGGAGACAGAGGGCTTCTCCGTCGAGCCCAATGAGTGGTGGCACTTCAACTACAAGAACTGCCCCCACTACGCCATCCTTGACATCCCCTTTGGCTCCCTGTCCCCCGCCCCCGAAAGCGGCGGCACCGGCGCCCCCACGCCGCGCCTCTGAGTATCCATTACACCCAGGTCGGCGAAGGTCAGTGGGACAAAAGGATCTCCCGTGCCTGGGCCAGGGTCGCGACTTGCCTGCCGTGTTCGTGGCAGATCTGCGCCGCCCGTTCGACCAGGGGCGCCGAGCCCTGCGCCAGCACGCCTTTGTCCAGGTAGATGTTGTCCTCCAGACCCACGCGGATGTTGCCGCCGAGCTGCGCCGCCACCGCCGCCATCGGGAGTTGATGCCGCCCGATCCCGGCGACGCAAAAGGTCACCGGGCCGGGCAGGTCCAAGAGGCGCTCGACCAGCAGCTCGACGTTGCGCTGGCTGGCGGACAGAGCGCCGCGGACGCCCAGCACGAACTGCACGTGCAGCGGCGGGAAAAGCAGTCCCTTGTCGCAAAGCTCCCGGGCGATGTCGAGGTGGCCCAGGTCGTAGATTTCGATCTCAGGCACCAGGCCCCGGGTGGCAATGCGCCGGGCGATCTCCTGGGTGTCGGGGCGGCGGTTCACGAAGATGTCGTCGCCGAAGTTGATGGTGCCGACGTTCAGCGTGGCCATCTCGGGGGCGTCCTTGCCGGCCGGGTCGGGGCTGCCGGGGTCGTGGCCGCTGGCGGGGCTGCCTGGGGTGGGGCTGCCGCCAGGGCTTTTGGCGGGGCGTTCGGGGGCGAGGAGCAGGGGGCCGCAGCGTTCGTCGATGGACATGCCGACGGCGCCGCCGGTGGAGGTCTGGATGATGATGTCGCAGCGGGCGCGGATGGCGCGGATCGCTGCTCGAAAGCGCTCGGTGTCCTGGGAGGCCCGGCCCTGGTCGTCGCGGACGTGGAGGTGGATGACCGTGGCGCCGGCCTTCTGGCAGCGGGTCGCTTCGTCGCCGATCTCGTCGGGGGTGAGGGGCAGGTGGGGGTTCTGCTGGCGGGTGGTCTCGGCGCCGATGATGGCGGCGGTGAGAATGCATGGGCCGGGGCGGCCGATGCGCTCGCCTTTTTGTGGGGCGCGGCGGGACGACTCGGGGACCACGCAGGTGCCGGTGGCGCGGCAGACGACAATGGGCTCGGAGAGGGGACCGGCGGCGCTGGCCGACAAGGCGGGCAGGGGGGCGACGATCTTGCGCGCAGTGAAGCGCATCTTCAGGGAGGTCTTGCCCCATTTGATGATCTCGCCGGTGGCCTCGATGAAGTCGCCGGAGTAGACCGGGGCCAGGAATTCGACGCTTTCGTAGGCCCGGAAGAGGCCCTCGTCGCCATCGGCGAGGACGCACAGCTCGGTGGCCACGTCGCCAAAGAGGCCCAGGATGTGGGCGCCATCGACGAGGTTGCCGCCATAATGCGGCTGGGACATGCGGACGCGGAGGGTAGAGCGCATACTGACTTTTCGCATACGTCGCCGGTGGCCGCAAGCGGGGGTGAGGTTCGCTGCCGCTGACCGTGCGCGCGATGGAACGCGCCGCACGGACAAGGGCGTGACGTCTTTCGCGCCAACGTGCGGCAGCTTTGGGTTGAAGGAGGGGCAGCTTGGATTGAAGGAGGGGCAGCTTGGATTGAAGGAGGGGGGTCCTTTGGTTGAAGGTCGGGGAGCTTTGGTTGAAGGTCGGGGCATTGCTCACCTTTCGGCGGCATCCTTTTGCTATTGTCCGAGCAAGATCTGAGGCCCCTTGCCGCTTCGCTGGGCCAGATCACGCTGGCCCTTTCTGAGGATATGGCACAGCACCCCCAGAATCCGACTTACATCGCTGATCAGATATTCGCGCAGATCGACCCAGGCGGTGGTCCCTTCCAGCTTCAGGAATCGCCAGTTGGTCCCGGTGCTCACGATTCCGTGTACGCTGGGTATATCAACCGCGGCGCATTGATTGAACTGCTGCACCGCGACCATCTCTGCGATGCACTGCGGGATCCCGGCCACCATATCCAGGTTCTTGGCTTCGACCACCACGACCAGCGGCGCCTTGATGACAAACTTCTCTGAAGATAGACTCATCAGGAAGTCGCAGACGCCGACCAGGCCTCGCTCCTTGTCGACGTTGAACTCCCGGCCGGAAAAGAAACCATAGCGGTCACCGAGCTGGTCCCTGGCCTCAAGCAGCATCGGCAGAATGATCAGCTCCGAGCGGGCCTTCTCGGTATTGATGGCCGTGGCCAGGGGCATATACTTGTCGAGCCACGCAGACAAGTGGACCGAAGGGGACACGGGCTCTGCCTCGGGATGCAGCGACTCATCCTCCAGCAAGGTCAGCCCCAGTTTGTTCGTCAGATCTTCAAAAGAGAAATCGCCATATGCCATGATGACGGTAGTCTATTCGGTATGGGGACCGGTGTCCCCCTCTTGTTGCAGAGCCCCCCAGTGCGCAGCTGCAGCGCCGTGAAGAGCTGCATCACCTGTCCCACGTAGCCCTATGCGGGCCCGGGGACCAGGGCTGGAGTCGGGACATGACCAGGGGTAGTCGCCGTTTTTTAATCTCTAGAGACTATGCGGGCCCGGGAACCATGGCTGGAGTCGGGACGGGGGCCCCACGCTGCACATCGGCATGTCCGACAGGAGCTGGGAGCCAGCCTCGTCCTGGGTGGTCAGCGGCGCATAGGCCGCAGACGCCGCCTTCGCTTCGAGGGCCGCCTGTTGCTGGCGCGCTTCTTCTGCTGCCTCTTATAATAATTGTGCAGGGTCAAAAACGCCGCCAGCAGTGTCAACCGGCGCAGGCCCAGGTCCTGCTCGGGCACGCCCGCCAGGGCGTCGTACATCGTCGGCTCCACGTACTTCACCGCCTTGCTGATCATCTCCGCCGCGGTGGCGACATAGGCTTCATCATGTGGCGCATCCGGTCGCGCAGCACCAGCCACGCCGCGGCCTGCGCCTGGCCGGCCTCCAACTCGGCCCGGAGGCCGGGCACCTCGGGGAACAGGTCCGGCTTTTGCCGTAGTGGTGCGCTGCCGAAGTGCTGAATCCAGACCTCCTGACATGGGGGGAGCAGCCCGTGAATGATTTGGCTCATGGAGAAGGGGTGACCATATCCGCCACCTCGTAGCGCAAGCGGTAGGAGGTCTCCGGGAAGCGGGGATTCAGCTCGTTGAGGCCCCGACAGAGAGCTTGAAGCGCATGGGTAAAGCGCGGAGCACTCATCGGGGCCAGACGTACCACGACGAG
>JBBRLA010000197.1:0-12739 GCA_038231615.1 Polyangia bacterium
ACCTTTTGTTCACCAGTGGTGACCTTGGTTCATCACTACCAACGGCGCCCTCCGCGTCCAGTTGGTGGTTCCCGCGTTCTTCACCAGAATCTCGCGCTTTTTCACCCCCGCCAACAGGAACAGGTAGTATGAAAGGAGATGTGGCTGCAAGCCTGAATGGCGCCCGGCGCCTCTTACGGCAGGAGCGCTGGGGGCCCGAGGCATTCTCGCCAGTGCTCTACCTGCGCGACCGGCACTCAGTGCTCTTTGATTTCAAGAGCAAGAGGGTCAAGTCACCTGACACAAGCAGAACTCAGATCCTCGATCCAGCACTCCGTGAACTCCTCCAGAGCAAGAAGTTTTCGCTCCTACTGGGTGATGTCGGTCATGATGACCATGTCGGTCATGAGGATCGGGCCGGGTCTGGCTCTCATCCTGAGCAGGCCGCAGTCATTTCGTCGGAGAGGGCCTCCTACCACAGCGCTCAACAAAAACTGCATAGGCTTCTGACCGAAGAACTCACCAAAAGAGAGATACCGCACTCTGCCAAGGCATCGCTCAGCGCCATTGCGCAGCACTATGCCCTACATTTAGGAAAGGCAGAACCGGATGGCCCGTTCCAGACGGTGTTCCGCGAACTCGTTGAGGCCCCTACGCTCGACATCCCGCCGCTGGTTGACTCTCTGGCCCGCTTGCTGCGGCCCGGGGTCCATACCACGCTTCTCTGGCTTCCGATCTTGGAGCGAGCAATTGCCAAACATCACCCCAATATTGATATCTACGTAGTTCAGCGGGTTGTTGGTTCTAAAAATCCTATCATGATGTTGAGAAAGGCCAAGGAAACAATCTGGTCAAAACCAGATCGATCTTCATTGAAAGAATTTGGTAAATTGACAGATTTGGATAGATGCATAGTAATATTGCGCCCATATGGTGGTTATTCTGCACTGGGCAATCACCTCAATGCAGAGCTTACCGAGGATGACCATATTCGAGGCGCTCATCTGCGCGAGGGTATGTTTCCCAGGGAAAACCCCGAGATCATCATGGCAGGGCTGCGCAGCGCACCTGTACTACTTGCAGGGATTTCACCTCTGCAGTGGCGTCACCGGATGCTCTTGCTCTGCTTGTATCCCCTTTCGGCGCCTCCCGGCCTCGCGCTGCGGATCTCCGACGAAGAGCCGTCCGAAAAAGAACTCTGGGAAAATATGCTGGAAAGCCTGTTCGGTCAATTGCCGCCCAACTATAAATTCGGTGTAGTCGATGCTGCCGTCGATAGACTGGTGCCACTGCTCGACAAGTTGCCGAACCCATGAACCAGGACCCGAACCCTTTTCCTGGACCGCTGCCATATCGCGCGAGTGAGAAGGAGCGATTTTTTGGACGTGAGCAGGCAGCACTTCAGCTCGCGAACAACATTCTCGCATATCGCTTCCTGACTCTCTACGGTCCCTCTGGAGCGGGGAAGTCATCGTTAATGCAAGCAGCCGTGATCCCCGCACTCGAGCGAGATCATGACTTTCGTAGTGTCACGGTCGATAGCTGGCCCGCCGGTGGCAATATGCTCACCTGGCTGGCCGACGCGCTCTTCTATCAGCTCGATCTTGGCCCGAAACCAACAGACGATGATCCATCCAGGAGTGTGAGCCAGGGGGTGAAGCGTGCCATGGATCGCTCCTGCAGACCGGTCCTTTTATACCTGGACCAGATCGAGCAACTCCTGACCAGCAGCCGCGATCAAGACGGCAGCGGCGCCCTTTTGGCCTGTCTTGGCGAGATCGCCGAGCAGACAACGTCCGCGCTGCAAATTGTGATTTCGCTACGAGAAGATTATCTGGGGCGGCTGCGTCACCTCCTGCGCCGCCAGCGTTCTCTTGTGGAACATACGTTCCGGCTGGGGACGCTGAGTGTGAATGAGATGGCAACTGCGTTGTTCCTGGCTGCCGACTTCGCCGATCCCGAGAGGAAATGGAAGCACGAGGAGATCGGGAGCCTGTTGCTCCAGGTCAGGACGCCCGGCGAGCCTGAAACAGCGGACGCCGAGGTGCAGGCGGTCTATGCACAGATCGTCTGCCGTTCGCTCTGGGAACAGGGGCTCTCCCCGGGTGGCGGGTCACCCAAGAAGATTCTCAACGATTATCTGGATGAAACGCTGGGGAAGCTCGGCGACCGGGAAGAGCCGGCCCGTATCCTGCTGGAGGACGGCCTGATCGCTCCTGATGGGAGCCGCATCCCGTTGACCGTGCCCCAGGCGAGAGGGGTGCTGAAAGGTCAGACCGACCCCGGCTCCATCCTGATAGATCTGGAGAGGGCGGCCATCTTGCGTTCCGAGGAGCATCAGGGGGGCAGGTATTACGAGCTGGGACATGATTGGCTGGCCAAGACAGTCCAGGAACGGAAACAAGAGGCGGAGAGAAGGGCGGATGCGGAGGCACGGGAGGCGCAGCGTAGAAGGGACGAGGAGTCGCGGGAAGCGGAGCGGGTGGAGGAAGAAAAGCGGAAGGAAACAAATAGGCAAGACAAGGAGAAAGCGCGGAGGACGGCGCAAGTAAAGAATTTTGCGAAAGTCCTCTCGATAGCAGTCGTCATCCTTGCCTTGGCTGCCACTGTCGCCTTCGTGCAGACACTTAAGGCCCGATCGGCGATGGAAGCCACCGTCCGGGAAAAGGACGTGGCCGTATCGATCCTGGCGGACGCCTGGGAGGAGAAGGGGCGACAGCAGCTCCTCGGTGGAGATTCTACCGAAGCCCTGCTCTGGCTCAACCTCGCCTCTCAGCTGCACGGAGACACGCGTCGTCATTTGCTGGACCAATACAAAAGCAACTGGCGCTCCGATATAGAGACGCCCTCCCTCCGCATCCTCATGACCCAGGCTGAAATGGACGCGCTGAGGCTCCAGCAGTCGCTGACCGGACACGACGGCAAGGTGCTGCGTGCAGAATTCAGCTTCGATGGCAAGCTCGTGGTCACCGCCAGTCAGGACGGGACGGCCAGGATCTGGATTGCGTCGACCGGCAAGCTGCACCGGACGCTACATGTGCATGAAGGGGGGGTCCTGGCAGCCAGCTTCAACCGTGCTGCCGATCAGGTGATTACCATCGGATATGACGATTCCGTGTCGGCAGGCCCATCGTTACCGTTGGAGGAGAATGCCCACCGGGGCAAGCTCGACATGACGGCCAGGATTTGGAATGCGTCGAATGGCGAGCAGCTGGCTTTGCTGAAGCATGACCGGCCGTTGACCGCCGTCAGCTTCAGCCCGGATGGCACCCGTGTCCTCACTGCTGGTCTGGACAAGACAGCCAAGATCTGGAGACCTTCGGGTCTGTTGATGCATACATTGGGGCACACGGCAGCGGTAACCGATGCGAGCTTCAGCGCTGATGGGGCCCGCGTGCTCACGATCAGCCTCAATCGCCAGTCTTTCCCTGGGATCGCGACCCTGTGGAATTCCTCGACAGGTGAGCTGCTCAAGAGTCAGGAGGTGCACCCGGGCATCCTGGCAGCGACTTTCACTCCGGACGGGAAACGCGTGATCGTCGCCAGTTTGGACAATCGCGCCATGGTCTGGGATGTAGAGAGCGGAAAAGTGATCGACTGGCTGGGTCAGCAGGCGGATTCCAGTTGTAGTGGCCAGGGCCCCGAGGCACCCAGGGGCGATCTGGCAGCCCGGTGCAAATGGCTTGACCTGGAGGGCATCACGGGGACCACACCTCCGACGATCAGCTTCAGCCCGGATGGCGCACGCGTGGTCATGGGGGGACCTGATAAGGTGGCCAGGATCTGGGACACCTTGACAGGCAGGCAGATCATCCTGTTGAAGGGACACAGCGACAGCGTGTTGGCCGCGAATTTCAGCCGCGATGGGACCCGGGTGGTCACTTCCAGTGAGGACCGGACGGCCAGGATCTGGGACGCGTCCTTCAACGTGCTGCCGTTCCAGGGACACACGAAGAACATCACGTCTATCAGTTTTGGCGGCGCCCATGACGCTTTTCTGGTGACAGGCAGCGAGGACCAGACGGCCATCATCTGGGATACCAGGAACGGCAAGTCACTTTATACGTTGAGGAGGCATCAGGACAAGGTTTTGGCCGTCAGTTTCAACCGGACAGGTACACGCATCGTGACCGCCAGTGCGGACAAGACAGCCATGATCTGGGACGCCGCGAACGGCAAATGCATCCGCACGTTGCAGCACGAAAAACCGATCCAGTCGGCCAGTTTCAACCGCGATGGCACGCGAGTGCTTACCGCAGGTGCGGACAAGACAGCTTACATCTGGAATGTCAAGACGGGCGGAACGGCCTGCCCGTCGCAGGAGCATGAGACTCCGATCGTGACGGCCAGCGGTCCTCCTACTGCCTCAAGCCACGCGCCCACGAGGTTACAGGGGCATGAGACCCCGATCGTGACGGCCAGCTTCAGCTTCGACGGTTCTCGTGTCGTCACCGCCAGCCAGGACGGAGCCAGGATCTGGGACGCTTCGAACGGTCGCGAACTCCACAAGCTGGAGCAGTTTGGGGTCTCTGTCGCCAGGTTCAGCCCCGATGGTTCGTCCATCGTCACCTCCGGGTCCGAAAATTTTGCGAGGATCTGGGACACCACGACCGGTTCGCTCGTCCGCTCGCTGCAGAACGCGGAAGGCCATCAGGGCCAGCTCACGACCGCAACCTTCAGTCCTGATCTCGAAGGAAATCGGGTACTTACGGCCAGTTACGACAAATCCATCAAGATCTGGGAGACCCGATCCGGCAAGCTCCTGCTCTCCCTGGAGGGCCATGAGGCGCCCGTGCTGATCGCCAGCTTCAGTCCCGATCTCACGCTGGTGTTCAGCGCCAGTGCCGATCGGACCGCCAAGATCTGGGACGCGGTGACGGGCGCGCTCCTTCTGTCCCTGAAGGGCTACCAGGCCCCGCCCCTGGAGACATCTCAAGTGCCGCTTCCAACGGCAACGCTCAGTCAAGATGGGACGCGAGTCGCGATCGCCGGATTCCATTCCACCGCCCAGGTCTGGGACCTTCCTCCCCGGGCAGGACATTGGGATGCGGGTGACATCGATCGTAGAGTCAGGTGCCGTTTCAGCTACAAACTGGAAGAGGGACATCTGTCCTTCGGGCCTGTCGATGCTGCGGGCGACTGCCTGTCTTCCCCTTCCAGGCCGACGCGATAGACCGCTCTTCGACGGCCTCCGGGGGCGGCCCGCTACTGCACGCCCCCCAGCCGCACCGCCGGGTCACCCAGCAGCACATAACCCCGCAGATCATTGCGCAGCATCCATACATTCCCCAGCCTGATCTTGTCCGTCGGGTCCGGCAGCTCGTCCCTCTCGGCGTCCCTCTGGTCCTGGTACATCTGCAGCAGCTGCTCGTTGATGCCCAGGTAGGACTCCGTCAGCCCCCTCAGCGCCGCCCCGGCGCGGCACCCGGCGGCCAGCGCCTGAAGCACGGACAGGATTCGCGAGGGCCGGCCGACGGTCAAATTTTCATCCATGAACCCATAGCTCCAGGCCAGGTCAACGTGGCCGATCACCGCCAGAGGTCCTTCTGGGCTGGCCAGCGCGGCTTGCGGCAGCGCCGCCACGAAGGGCCGCTCGGATGGCTGCGGCAGGCCCTGCGCCACGCTCTTTGCTAATTTCCTCACGTCCTCCGCTGCCGGGCCCGCCTCGCTGGCCAGTTCCAGCAACCACGAATGAAACACGCTCGTACGAGGAGTCCCCGCCCCGAAACAGGCGAAGCAGAACCACAGGCCAGCCGGCAGGAACCGCTTGCCGCGCAGCACATCAGCGGTCAGGGTCTCGCCGCATCCCAGCGAGAGGGCCCCTTGCAGGGCACGCTGTCGCCCCGGGGTAGGCCATCCCTGGGCCGGCCGGCCCAGGCCGTGGCTCAGCGAGAGCAATACCGTGGGAGACGCTCCCTCCGCGCTGTGCAGGAACTCGTTCAGCCCCTGTCCCTTCAGCGTATCATCAGGCGGGGCCCCAGCGTCCTCTGGCCATCCTTCGATACACCCCTTGATCAGGATGTCGCGACCGAGCCTGGTGGCGTCTCCTTCGTCGCGGCCGGAGTAGAACAGCGCCCGCGGCGCGGCGCTCGTCGGGGGACCGGAGGCGAGTGATCGCACCTTCTCTGCGTATGCCTCGTAGCCGGCATAGGGACCCTGGCTCGTTCCGTTTCCCACTTCCTCGGCATTGAAGCACAGCCGTCCCACCATCGCCCCATTGGCCAGCACATACTGCAAGTCGATGGACACCTGGTGGAGGTCCCCGAGGATCAGCAGGTAGGACGGCCGCTCCCTCAGGGGGACGGCGTGGTACACCTTGTTCTTCCACTCGAAGGAGCAGGCGGCGTCCATGTCCGGCGGGACCCGGTAGATCTTCGCTGGCGCTCCCTGCTGCTTCTCGCGCAGCCGGATGAGTGGCGCCATGGCGCAAAGAAGCCGGTCCCCTTCCTCGTCAAGCGGGGCGATCACCCCCCAGCGCTGCCCGGGGAGATCATTCGGATCGAGGGCAACCCCACCCAGGACCACTTCATCGGGTCTCCGGGGGCCTCTGGGCTGCGGGGGTTGCGCCAGTGCCGTCCGGGGCAGCCCCGTCGGAAGGACCGGATCGAGCGTGTTCCCATCGGTCAGCAGGAGGTGCAGGGCGGGGCCGTTCGCACCTAGGGATGGCATCCTTTCAGGATAGCCGCTTTCCATGCGCCGCAGCAAGGGACGTACCCAAGAAGTCAATGGTCGACTCTGACCGCATCGGCGGCCTTTTCGGTGTAGAATCGACGGCAGACTTGTTGACACGCCTTCTGGCCTTGGAGGCCGGAAAGGGGAGGCATATGGCACCCCATCGCATCCTTTTCTGGCTCCTGTTCGGGTTGCTCATCACGCCGCGGGCCCACGCGACCTGCGCCGCGGCCGATGCGAACATCGTGCGTCTCCTGCACGGCGGCAGCTTCGAGCTGGGTGCCGGCGATCCGGGTGGCGGCCCGGTGTTGGTCACGGTACGGGTGCCGCTGGCCTTCTGCATGCCCGGTGACAAGGGACCGTTCGCGCTCTCGTTGCTCGACGTCGCAAGGGGCCAGCTCCATGAACCCGCCTGGCAGAAGGGGATCAAGGTCTCGCTGGATGACGACCGAGACCTGCTCTTGACCGTCGATGGGGCGCAGGTCGCCATCCCGGGGACCTACGACCTGCTGGTCCGGGTGAGGGCTACGGTCCCCGCCGCCGAAGGACAGCCGAACGCCCCAGCCGAACAAGATCTGGCCATTCAATTGATCCGCCCTGAGGGCCAGCTTCGGCCCCCGGACAAGCTCATCATCGATCGGACGCAGCCGCCTTGGGGCAGCGCCAGTCCCGATCTGCAGCCGCCCCTGTACCTGAGTGAGACCACGCGGCGCTCCGCGCTGACACCGCTGACAATCCGTCAGGTCGGCAGCGCTACCATGGGCGAGAAGGTGGTCAGCGGCCGGCTGGACTGCCTGTCCATCGACGTGCCCCCCGGAGGGACCGTGACCTCCACCTGCAAGATCGTGGGCGAGTTTGCCGTGGGCATGACGTCCGGAATCCTGGAGATCTCGGCCCCTCAGATGAAGAGCGTGATCAGCACCCCCTTCGTCGTGCGCACGCGCAGGACGCCCTGGTTCCTGGTCCTTTGCTTCGGTGCCGGCCTGACCTTCGGGTGGATCATCCGCGTCCAGGTCAAGCGCTACCTGGAGCAGCAGGCCCTTCGAATCAAGGCGCTGGAACTGTTGACCCGCATTCGCAGGCAGGGGGAACGGCATCCGGACGCCGTGCTAGCCAAAACGCTGGAGACCTTGCGGAGCAAAATCCAGGAGGAACTGGACAAGAGCGATGCCAGCGCCGACCTGCTCTCCGTCCTCCCGGACAAGGACAAAGCGCTGACGGAGGCCATGGCCGATCTGGAGAAGCGATGGAAGGAAGGCCAGGCCAGCCTCGACGTCATGCGCAGATCTCTCGGCACGACCTGGTCCGTACCGCCAACGTGGCGAGTCTTGCTCCGTGACGCACTGGGCCAGCTGGAGCAGGTCCAGGCGCAGCTCGATGCCGGCGACGTCAGCGGAGCCAGCGACACCAGGCAGTGGCTGGAGCGCAGACTGGCACAGGAGCTGCTCGCGGCGGCCAAAACCTGGCAGAGCGACGTGAAAAAGGTTGTCATTCTTCTCGCCAATGACAAGGCTCCGATCCCCTCCGTGCTGAGCACGTGGATGCAGGACGCAGCGAAAGCGCTGGGCGATGCGCTCGATGCGCTTCCGCTGAAAGACGTCTCGCCTGTCTTGGAAGACCTCCTCAGGAAGAGCCACGATGCGCGGGAGAAATTGCGGACGTTCATCGAAGACCTGTTTCGCGAGGCAGCTGTCCTGACCGAGCAGGTGGCCGGGTCGCTGTCCGCGGATCAGCGGTCGAAGCTTCTTGGCCTGTCGGAGTCGCTCGGGTCGAGCCTGGCATTCTCCGAGGCGAGTTTCGAGGATGTGCTCCACGGGCTCTTGCCGCAACTCAAGGAGCTGGGCACACGGCTGGCCGAACAGGTGTCAGCCCTGCCCGAGGGCCTATCCAAGGAGGATATCAGTCGCATCAAGGCACTGATCGCTGCGCGGAAGTACGGGGAGGCGGCTCAGACCATTCGCGAAGTGCGACCTGCGGTCCGATCCATCATACCGACTTCGTATACCTCCAATGGGGACCCAGCAGGAAGCCAGGACGCTGCCAGGGGGCAAGCCCGGCAAGGGACCGGCCCCGAGATGCCGAGACCGCCTGATCTGCCCCCGCGACAACCCAGGCCCGACATGAAGGAAGTGCCCCTCGATGTGCAGAGGGTTCGCGCCGGGTGGCGGCTATGGGCCGCGGAGGCCGTTCAGTCTCTGGCTGTTCTCGTGGGCCTGGGCCTGGCCAGCTACCTGCTCTACGCGGACAGCTTCGTGGGCACCGACGGGGAGTTGATCGGCTTCTTCTTCGGCGGGTTCTGGACTGACATCAGCATCGATGCCCTGCGGGCCACGACGAACAAGTTGAGCAAGTCCATCGGTTCGTGAACCTCCACGTCCCCCTGGCCAGGGTGGGGCCTGGGTAAAAACCATGGGGCCTGCCAGGCAAGGGGTCATTGGGAGGGCATCTGTCCGGGGCCCAGAATGCTCGCCCGATGGTCCACAGCGGGGCCAATATTGGAGGGCCGGGAGATGTGTACACGATCGGCGATGGCGCAGGGCAAAGTGCGTATGTCTGTGTAGGGAAATTCCGCCGATATCGGATGTTTAACGAAGCCGCTTCGCGGCAGCCGCGCTCCGACACGGGCCGGGGGTGAATCGAGGTTGGTAGCACGTCCAAGGCCATCCGTGGAATGCCTGACCTGGTTCCGTGAGCACCGGACACGTTGGCCAGACGGCTGCGAGAGGTCATCGCGGCACCCCCGGCGAGCGCGTAGCTTGTGCTTGAACTGACTGTCGGTCGGCGCGCCTTCGTGGCATGCTGCCCAGGTGCGTCCCAAGTTTCCAATCGGCCATTCTGATTTTTGCGAAATTCGCGAAAACGGTTACTTCTACATCGACAAGACCGCGTTCGTGCAGGACGTTCTCGATGCCAACGTCAAAATCCTCCTCCTCCCCCGGCCGCGGCGCTTCGGCAAGACGCTGAACCTCTCCATGCTGCGGGCCTTTCTGGCGAAGAACGAGAAGGACCTGTCTCCGCTATTCCAGGAACTGGCCATCTGGCAAGCGGGGCCGGCCTACCGCGAACACTTCCAGCGTTACCCGACGATCTTCTTCAGCTTCAAGGACGTGAAAGCCCGCTCGGTGACCGACTGCATGAGGGCACTTGTCCGGTTGGTCGCGGCAGAGTTCGATCGCCACGGCAAGGCGGTCCTGGCCCCGGGACTTCTGACCCAGCGAGAGCGGGCCTACTTCGATCGCATCGTCATGGAGAAGGCCGACCCCGCCGAGCTGTGGGGCGCGTTACGGGAGCTTTCCGACTACCTCTTCCGCGCTTATGGCGAGAAAATCGTCATCCTCATTGATGAGTACGATACTCCCATTCATGGGGCCTTTGCCAACGGTTATCACGACGATGTCGTCGAGTTCTTCCGCAACTTCCTGTCCGGGGGGCTGAAGGACAACCCGCACCTGTTCAAGGGCGTGCTCACCGGCATCCTCCGCGTGGCCAAAGAGAGCATCTTCTCGGGCCTCAACAACATCGCGGTCTACAGCCTCTTGCGCAGTGAATGCGGCACCCGCTTCGGCTTCACCGATCCCGAAGTCGTCCGCATGATCGAAGCGGTCGGCCAACCCGAGCTGATCGACGGCATTCGCCGGTGGTACAACGGCTACCTCTTCGGTGGTCAGGTCATCTACAACCCATGGTCCGTACTGAACTGCCTGGACAGCGCAGACAAGGAGTTTCGCCCATACTGGGTGTCCACCAGCTCCGACGACATCCTGCGCGGCTTGCTGCTTTCGGCGGATGGCGCGGTGCGGGAGGCCATGGAGGACCTGCTTCACGGCGGCAGTATCGAGAAGCCGATCGAAGAGAACATCGTGCTGCGCGACGTAGCCCAGCGGCCCGAGGCCCTGTGGAGCTTCCTGCTCTTTTCCGGTTATTTGAAGATAACATCCCAGAGAAAAACGGACGATGTCCTGCTGGGCACCCTGACCGTGCCCAATCTAGAGGTTGCGTCCACCTATCGGTCCCTCTTCCGAAGCTGGCTGGAGGAGGGGCTGGGCGGCGCCGGCCCCGTGCTGGAACTGGTGGCCGCCCTCCTCGCCGGAGACGACAAGCTGTGCGAAGAGTTGCTGGACACGCTGCTGCTGCACGCCTTCTCGGTCCACGACACCCCGGCCACCATGAATGGCCCGCGTTCGCGCAAGGAGCCTGAGCGGGTCTATCAGGCATTCATCCTCGGGCTTTTGGTCATCCTGGAGCCCAGGTACGAGGTCCGCTCTAACCGGGAATCGGGCAGAGGACGCTACGATGTCATGATCCTGCCCAAAACCCCGGGACAGGCCGGGGTGGTGCTGGAACTAAAGGTGCTCGACAAGCGGCGCTCGGAGACACCCGACAAGGCGTTAAACTCGGCGCTGGCACAGCTTCTTTGCCGGGACTACGCTGCCGAGTTGCGCGCACGGGGGGCCAGCCCGATTCAGCAACTGGCCATCGTCTTTCAAGGCAAGCGGGCCTGGGTCCGGGCAGCGGGGCCGTCCCAGGCCTGACGTGCCATCCTCTGGCATGGCGTCGATTCTGTAGGCTCGGCGGCTACTCCGCCGGCAGATCCTGAATCGGTTCTTCTGAGGCGGTGAGGGACGTGCCGGTTCCATTGGCGTAGGCGGCCAGCTCGGCTTCGGTGCCGAAGAAGCGGTTCACGTCGGTGCTGCCGATGCCGGGGACGTTGCCGTGGTCGGAGTACTGCCAGAAACGCCAGGTGTTCCAGTGCGTCGGCAGGCGCGGGCACGAGACGCCCCAGTTGGCGACCCACAGGCCGTACTTGGACAGGTCGGGGTTGTTGAGGGACGGCCAGAAGCCGGGCGAAGTATAGATGAGGGGACGCTTGCCGGTGCCCGCCTCCACTTTCGCCAGCCAGGTCTTCATGCGCGACACGATGGTCCCCGCGCTGACTCCATCGGTCACTTCGGCGTCCAGGATCGCGGGCAAGTCGCCCGGGCCCAGGTGCCCGACCTTGGAGATGACGATGTTGGCCTGCGCCACCGGGTCGTCCCCGGGCCGGAAGAACTGGTAGGCGCCGCGGTACATGCCCGCGCTCTTGATCCCGGCCCAGTTGGGGTTGAAAGTCACGTCGCCGCCCATACCGTCGCCGATGCGGGTGATGGCGAAGCGCCGCCCCGAGGCCGCCACCGAGTGCCAGTTGACCGTCCCTTCGTATTTGGAGACGTCGACGCCTTCCAGGCTGTGGCTCGCGCACACCCGCTGCTCGCCGATGCCCTCGGGATCGACGGCGTCGTTGGCAGTCAACTCGCTGCCGCAGGCGGCCAGCAGGGCCAGGGATCCGCAATAAAGTGCTTTCATCGACATGAACTACCTCTGCGGTCGATGCTTTGCAAGCCCCGTTCCAGGGCCTCTCTTTCATTCTCCGTCGCCGGATTTGCCCGGCGGCGGCTTTTACTGGGGGTCCGGGTACCATCTGGGGGTTGCACTGCAACCCGATGTTTGCAGTCGGCGGTCTTCCCCTGAAAGAGGGCGCCTCCGGCCATCGCCACGCCGCTGAGTAAGGATTTTATGGTAATTTAAATTGCGAAAATTCGCCGATAAATCGAAATATGTCAACTGAAAATTGGCCGGACCTGTATGGCCGGTGCGTAGCTGAGGGTCGAGAGGTGGGTTATTCGTCCTCATAGGTAAGTCCTTAAGCCTAGCAGCGACGGAGAAATACCATAATCTCGGCGTTGGAGTGGCTCTAAATGCTTGAGCTGTGGCTGAAGGCCCGTTGAGGCTAGATTTGCTACTCCCGTGGTGAGGGATGGTTGCTAAAGACGAAACCTGTCCATTTGAGCAGGCAAGAAGACCTGACCAACGGACTGCCCTCTTCGTGAATCGCCGCCCCGAGTGAAGAACGAGCGGTGTCGTGAGCGACAATCCCTCACCACGAGCCGCCCAGATCGAGTGCGCCGCGAATCAGGGAGTGCTTCAGTCGCTGGACGTCGATGCGCCCTACCTAGCCCCAATGCCGCTCGTATAAGACCATTTGTCGTCGACAAGTTGGCTACCTGCGCTTTCGGGGATAATTGCTCATCTTGATCTTGACCTCCCTTGG
>JBBRLA010000198.1:0-12666 GCA_038231615.1 Polyangia bacterium
CAGCTCCTCGAAGAGGCGCACCTCCTGATCGCGCAGGCGCTTCTTCTCCAGCAGGGCGCCGATGCGCGCCCGCAGCAGCACCGGCTGGAACGGCTTGGGTAGGTAATCCTCGGCCCCCAGTTCGATGCAGCACACCACGATGTCCAGATCGTCCAGGGCGGAGATCATGATGACCGGGATGTGGCGCAGTCGCGGGTCCTCCTTCATCCGACGGAGCACCGCCGGGCCGTCCATCTCCGGCATCAGCACGTCCAGCAGCACCACGTCAAAGGGGTGCGCCGCCGCCAACGCCAGCGCCTCCTCGCCGCCGCGGGCGGTCATCACCCGGTGCCCTTGTCGCAAAAGGTGCCGGGATATAAGGTCCAGGTTGGCGGCATCGTCATCCACTAGCAAAAGGAAGCCCGCCGGGCGCTCCCCGTCCGGGGCGTTCCGCTCCCCCGCGCTGTGCCGCTCCATCACATCCGACCGCAAACGCCCCAGGGTCTCCACCGAGATCGGCCCTTGAGCGGCGGTCTGCTCAAGCAGCTGCTGCAACACATTCCCGGCGCCGCGGATGCGCAACAGGTCGCTCAGCAGGGCCTGGTCCTTGTGCTCCTCCGCCCCGTCGATGAGCAGCTCGGTATACCCCAGGATGTGGTTCAACGAGTTGAACAGATCGTGACGCAGCCGCGGCGAGAGGGTCTCGCGTGGCGCGTCGGCGGTACCTCTTTGGGGATGCTCGGTCTCGCTCATCGTCCGTCTCCCTGGCCCGTGACCCCTCCTTCGCTTCCTCCGGCCCGGGCCAGGATCGTCTCGATCTTCTCCAGCAGCCGCGGCAGGTCCACCGGCTTGGTGTCGTAATCGTCACAACCCGCCTCCAGCGCCCGATCGCGATCGTTGGACATGGCGTGGGCCGTCAGCGCGATGATCGGAATGCCCCGGGTGTCAGCCTGGGCCTTGAGCTGCCGCGTCGCCTCCCAGCCGTCCAGCACCGGCAGGCTCATGTCCATGAGGATCAGCACCGGCCGCTGCGCCCGGGCCACATCGAGCCCCTGCTGTCCATCGGCCGCCAGCAGCACCTCGTAGCCCTTGCGCTGGAGACGCCGCGAGAGCATGTCGCGGTTCATCTCGTTGTCTTCCACCAACAATATCTTCGGCATGGTCTTTCCCTCAACCCTTGCACAGAGAGGTCACCATGCGGCGCACCTCGTTCATCAGCTGGTCACGGCCCTGCGCCCCCTTGTACAGGATCTTCTCCACGTACCCCTTCAGGCGCCGCCGCTCCTCCTCCGTGACGTCCTTGGCCGTCAGCACCACCACCGGGATGCTGTGCCACTCCGGGTGTCGTCTCAACTGGGCCACGAACTCGAACCCATCCATTTCCGGCATCATCAAATCCAGCAGGATCAAGCTCGGCCGGTTCTCGGCCACCCGATCAAGCGCCACCTGGCCGTTCTCGGCCTCCTGCACCACCCAGCCCTCCTTCTCCAGCATGGACTTCATCATCTGCCGGGTGATCGCGTCGTCCTCGACCAGCAGCACCGGGCAGGGTGGCACCAGGCAGCGGTAGCGCCCCAGCACCCGCGACAGCTGATTCCGATCCACGGGCTTGCTCAGATAGTCCGCCGCGCCCAGGGCGTAGCCCAGGTTCTTCTCGCTGACCATGGAGATCATCACCACCGGGATGTCCGACAGGTCCGGGTCGGCCTTCAACGCCGATAGCACCGACCAGCCGTCCATCCCCGGCATCATCACGTCCAGGGTGATCACCATCGGCCGCAGTTTTTTCGCCAGGCGCAGCCCCTCGTCCCCGCTGCTGGCGGTCTCGGCGCGAATCCCCTCCCTGGACAGGTGCCGCCGCATCAGCTCTCGGGTGTCCGCGTCGTCGTCGATCACCAGCACCGTGCGCTCGCTGGACGCCTCTTCGGGTGCCGACTTGCCCGTCCCCGCCTGGGTTTCGTTTTCCTGCGGGGACACCAGCGCAGGCACCCGTATGGTGAACGTAGAGCCTCGACCCTCCTCACTGTGGACCTGGATGTCCCCGCCCATCATCTGGCAGAACCGCCGGCTGATGGCCAGCCCCAGCCCGGTGCCGCCAAAACGCCGGGTGGTGGAGGGGTCGGCCTGACTGAACACCTCGAAGAGCCGCCCCTGTTGCTTGGGGTTCATGCCGATGCCCGTGTCCGACACGGCAAAGAACACCTGATCCACCCCGTGCGTCCCCGCCTCCCGGCGCACCGACAGGCGGATCTGCCCTTGATGGGTGAACTTGCTGGCGTTGGACAACAGATTGAAAAGGCTCTGCCGAAGCTTGGTCAAATCCGCGTGCATCTCCCCCAGATCCGGCTCGCAGTCCAGCATCAGGGAATCTTCGTTCTTGGCCAGAAGCGGCGCCACTGTGTCGGCCACCTCCTGCACCACGTCCTTTACCCTGAACGTTTCCAGATACAGGTCCATCTTGCCGGCTTCGATCTTGGACAGGTCCAGCACGTCGTTGATCAAGGACAGCAGGTGCTTGCCCGCGGTGTTGATCTTCTCCAAGTCCGGCACCAGCCTCTGGGCGCCCAGGTCCTGGGCTTCTTCCTGAAGCATCTCGCTGTAGCCGATGACCGCGTTCAGCGGCGTACGCAGCTCATGGCTCATGTTGGCCAGAAAAAGCGTCTTGGTGCGGTTGGCGCTCTCTGCCTCCTCCTTCGCCCGCAGGATCTCCTCCGCCGCCTGCTTCCGGTCCGTGATGTCGGTGTGCGAGCCGACCCATTCGCGCACCTTGCCATCGGGTTCCAGCACGGGCACTCCGCGCACCGCGAAGTGCCGATACTCCCCATCGAAGCGGCGCACCCGGTGCTCGATGGCGAAGAGGCTATGGGTCCTTACCGACTCCTCCCATTGCTCCAGGGTGTGCGTCCGGTCCTCCGGGTGCACCGCGGTCGACCAGCCGTAGCCCTGGTACTCCTCGAAGCTCTGCCCGGTCATCGATGCCCAGCCCGTTTGCTCCCCGACCATCTTGCCCTCGGCACTGTTGGTCCAGATGATCTGTCCGGTGGCAATGACCAGCGAACGGAAGCGATCCACGCTGCGCTGAAGTTCCGCCTCGGCCTTCTTGCGCTCGGTATCCAGGGCCTGGTACCGTACCTCCGTATCGGTCTGCGTGGATTTCACTTTCCCACTCACTCTCGCATCGCCGCCGCCATGTCGATGGCCGTCGACAGGTCCGGGATCTCGAAGGGCTTCTTCACATACGCGATCGACCCCAGGTCCCAGCTCTGCTCGCACAGGTCCCCGTCTGAAGACGCCGTCAACATCACCACCGGCACGTCGCGGCACGCCAACAGGTCCGGGTCCTGCCGGATCGCCCGCAAGAGGTCGGTGCCGTGACCATCCGGTAGATTCATGTCCAGGATGACCACGTCATACTGGTTGCGCATCAGCTTGGCCCTGCCATCGGCCAGGTTCTCCGCGTCGTCCAGCCGGTAGACGTAGCCGTAGATCATCTCCAGCATCTGCCGTGTCGAGTCTTCGTCGTCGATGGTCAGGATGCGGAGCTTCCGCTTGTTCTTCTCTCCCATGTCGATCCTCCCTTTCTGCCTCAGCCTGCGTCTGCTTGAAGCGTAAGTCGCGATCCGCGTCCAGGCTTACCCACTGACCTCTTTTGCACCTGAGCTCGATCCCTCTCCCGGTCCCGGGGCCGCCGCCCGCCCCGCCGAGGGCAGTTCCAGCACGAACATGCACCCCTTCCCGGGTAGATCCTGCACCCGAAGCGTGCCGCCGTGGGCTTCCGCGGCCTGCCTGGCGATGGCCAGCCCCAGACCGAAGCCGCGGCTCTCGGTGTCCAGACGCACGAAGGCCTCGAACAGTTTTTCGGTCGCCTCTTCCGGCAGCCCGCCGCACTCATCCTCGACCTCGACGATTGTGAAGCTCCCTTTGACCTTGCCGCGCACGTAGATCTGCCCGTGGGGCCGGGTAAACTTGATGGCATTATAGACCAGGTTCTCCAGGGCCGAGCGGAACAGGCGCGGGTCCGCCTGCAGTTCCGAATCGTGTTCTACCTGCACCGTTATGCTGATGTCGCGAAACTCCGCGGCGGATAACGTGTCCTGGCGAATTTGATCCAGGAAGGTCCTCAGTCCCACGGCCTCCAGACGAAGTTCGACCCCCGATCCCACCCGGGCCACCTTCAGCGTCCGGTCGAGCAGCTCCTGCATCTGGTTCAGCCCATGCTCCACCGCCGACGCCGGCCGCCCTTCGGAGATCAGGCCCTTGCGCCGCAGCGATCGAAAGGCCAGCATCGCCGAGAAGAGCGGGTTGCGCAGCTCGTGGGCCAAAAACGCCAGGTGCTCGGTGGCCTGTCGTTGCAGCTCGGCGTCGCGCTGCCGGGCGTACTCCGAGACTGCCTCGGCAATGCCGGTGACCAGGCACTCCGAAAGCACCTGAAGCTCGCTCAACGTCGGGATTACCCCGGCGGCGACTGCGCCCTGGACGATGCAGTCCCGCAGGGCGCCGTACTCGCGCACCACCGAGTTCAGGTCGAAGCCCAGGCGCAGGCGCTGCATGCCGTGCTCCGCAGCGCTGGGGCTGCTCTCCGGCAGCGGCGACCCCGAGGACAGGCCCTCCTCGCCCCGCAAGGCGCTGATGATCTCATCCAGGAAGGCCGGCACGTAATCGCGCAGCTCCGCCGCAGGCAGGGCCGGGGAAACCAGGGTCGCCTGGATGCGCCGGATCCACTGCTCGGTCATCTCGTTACGATGGGAGGCAAGATACGATTGTAGCGAGGTCATGCGTGGGTCCTCATCACCTGCCGCAGAGACAGGCCCATGTGTGATACGTCCTCCGGTGATGTGGGGCAATCGAAAATCTGAGGAAAAGAGCTTGGCGATAAATGGACCGTGGTGCCTACTGCGCTTAGCGAACCATGGACCGCGGCGCCTACTGCGCTTCGCGATTCATGACCCCTTCTGTCAGGCTGCCGTACCCCGGGGCCCTGCGCCCCAGCACCCGGTCGTAGTTTAGCACCAGCGCCACGCTCAGAATGTGGGCCATGGAGGGCTCGTAGACCAGACGCAGGTCGGGGTTCTCCGCGGTGCGATCGCGCAGGAAGATCGCCTGGTAGCCCACGTCGATGCTGCCCAGTCCCCGGCAACCGAACGACGCGCCCACCGAGGTCAGGAAGCGGTCTGCGTCGGGCAGTGAAGGATCCAACGTGGCCGCGGGCACCGGGCTCTGGTCATAGCCAAAGCCGAAGCGCACCTTGGGCACGAAGTGGCCATTCGACATCGTATGGGACAGGTCCGCCTCGAAGCCGATGCGGCCGGCGTAGGCGTCGTTCCAGTTGCGCGGCGTCGTCGAGGTCAACGTCTGCTTCCCACTTTCATCGGACAGGGTCAGCCGCAGCTCGCTGGTGTTCGACCACAGGAAGGCGTTCATGTCGGCGCTGATGGTCAGCCAGGAAAGCGGGCGCACGGCGATGCCCGCGGCGATGGCGTGGGGCATCGACAGCGAGGTCTGCGCCTTGGTGTAAGGGAAGACCGACGCGACCCCCGTGGGCGGCACGTAGCCGACCGTGCCGTTGTCGAAGTTCAGGTTGAACGCCGAGCGGTACGAGAGCCCCAGGCTCAGGCCTCCGCCAAAGAGGCGGACCAGGGCCCCCACGTTGGCCCCCACCGCCGTCGCCCCGTCCGATAGCGAGACGCGTCCGTCGGCGCCGCCGAACGAAAGATTGCGCGCCAGTTCAACCGAGCCCAGCACCACGTCCAGCCCCACCGCCAGCGAGATCTCCGGGATCGGCCGCACTGCCACTGTCGGGTTCACCGTGAAGGTCTGCAGGCCCGCCCGCAGCACCTTGTAGCGCCCGGGAAAGGGCTGCCCATTGTCGGGGTTCTGCCAGTCCACCGTCAGGCCGTAGTTGGTGAAGCCGCCGACCCCCACGGATACCCGGTCGTGCACCCGAGCGGCCACGAAAAACGTGGGCAGGACGAAGTTGCCCCGCACGCTGTCGAAGGAACTGCTGACGCCGTTCAGGTTCGAGGTGACACTGGGCTGGGCGGAGATCAGGGTGAACCCGACCAACGCCGAGATGCCCGACTGGAAGCCCAACGCAGCGGGGTTGTAGAACACCGCCGAGGCGTCGTCGACCCGGGCGGTCATCGCCCCGGCCAGCGCCGTGCCCTGTGGCGATTGCTCGTTGATGGCAAAGCCGGCGGCGGCGGCGGGGGCCGGCGCCAACGCCCCCAGCAGCAACAACGACCACGGCAGGATCGTGGCACGGCGTCCCCGAGCACCGCCCGCCTGGAATGGCTCGCCAAGCGCCTGAGGCGCCGCGGTCCATCGCTCGTCAAGCGCCGCGGTTGTTGGCTCGCCAAGCGCCGCAGGCGCCGCGGTCAATCTATCTGCCTTTACCGACAGGATGAGTGCAGCTTTACGCATCTCGCGCTCCATTCACTTGGACGGTCAGTTCGCCGGCGGCGGCAAGATGAGGGGTGGGTCGCCCTGGATTCCGGTCGCCAGGTAGGTGACCGCCTGGGTCTGCTCGGCTACGATGGCAGGATCCTTGGCATCGAAGATCGCCCCGTGGCTTGCGTTCGGGAAAAAGGTCGAGACGTTGGTCTGCGAGCCGCTGCCCTCCATGCTGATCCCCAGGAGATGACCCGCGCCATCCAGCGGCAGCCCCAATTCCAGACCCAGCCGCCGGGTCCACTCATTGGGAATGACCTTGTCCATGCCCGCCTCCTGCAGGATGACCCGCTTGGGTGGGTAGGTCTTGAGACTGACCAGATCGCTCAATGGCTCCAGGCGCACGTGGCGGGCCATGTTGATCGGGTCCCCCGGGTCGAGGATCCAGCGCAGGGTCTCGAAAAGCTGGGCCTCCTCCGCGGTGCCCGGCTGCGCCATAAAGTTCATGAGGATCGGTCCCAGCGAGGCGGCGAACCCGCCTTGCGGATCGGTGAAGATGTCGACGATGCGACCGCCGCCGACGTTGAGCACCCCGGGCCCCACATCCGGGTTGACGGCCAGGAAATTGGTCCCCAGGATCGACCCCAGCGACTGCCCCAGGTAGCCAATGTGCTGGTTGTCCAGCGCTGGCAACGTGACGTCGGTGCCAAGCTGCATGACCAGGCCCTGGGCGGTGGCGTCCTTTATCACTCGCACAAGCTGGGTCTGATCGATGGCATGCTGGCGGAAGTTGTCCCGCGTCGCGAACAGGTTGGCAAAGTTGGTGAAGTCCCGGTTGGGCCCGAGCGGCATCGTGTTGGGCGCGGGTTGGCCGTCGTCGTTGCGCGGCTGGTAGTCCATGGTGCCGGGCAGCGGCGACGTCCCCGGAGCGGCCTTCAGGCGCGTGGTGCAGGTGCCGCCCGTGGTGGCGTTGCCGTTGCTGCAGGTGCCTGCCTCGCACTCCGCGTCGGCGCGGCACACCCCCCGCGACCCATGGTAGACCACGTCGATGGCGATCATCGTCAGCCCGGCGCCGGCCAGCCCGTTGGCAATGGCCAGGGCGTCGCCGCGCCAGCGGGTCAGGCCGTGCTGCACGATGATCACCGGCGAACCGGCGCCCAATACCTTGGCCTTCTTCGGCACGCTCATCAGGAACGGGATCGTCACCTGCGTGCCGGTCGTCGCCGCCATCGCCGGATCGTTGCTGGAGAAGGGCAAAAGGTTGCCCACCAATTGAAGCGTGGTCATCTTCCCGTTCACCAGGGCGGCCACGTTGGCGAACTGCGCCGGCAGGGTGGTCACCTTGGTGGTGATGGTCACCGTGGTCGGCACCTGGCCCGCGGCGGGCAGCGCGACGAAGCCCTGCAGCGGCGCCGCCACATTCAGCGTGGTGAAGATGGTGAACCCGGCAATCTTCGCCGGAGGAATGTTGAAGTCCTGGGTCCCGCTCAGGAGCCCCAGGAGCGGCGCCACCAGTCCACGCAGCCCCTCAAGCTGCACCGCGCTGGCGTCGGGGATCGAGGAGATGAACGACTTGCCGTTCTTGTCGACCAGCGGCGCCGACTGGGTCAGAAGGACCGTCAGCGGCGACGGAGTCAGGGGCTGACCCGACTGGTCCTTGATGTCCGTGGTCAGGATCGCCACGTAGCGCACGCCGTCGCGCAGGGCCCGCGTCGGCGAGAGCTGCACCTGGGTGGAGTAGCCCGCCGGGGCCGTGGCCGAACCGATGGGCAGCAGCACCGGCCTGGCGCTGTAGTCCGGGATGTCCTTCAGCGTGGGCGGCAGGGAAAGTTTGAACAGGATGGCGTTCTTCTGCAACACCGTCCCCGGGTCCAGCGCCACCGGCGGGCCCGAAGCGCCGCTGGCAGTGTCGATGGGGAAAAGGGTGCTGCCCGTCGTGGAGAACCCATCGAGCTGGTTCAGCCCCAGCTTGATCGGGGCCTGGGGATCGCCCTTCACGATGGGCAGCGCCACCTTGCCGTTCTGGAGCAGGGTGTCCGACGGGAAGGGAATCTGCGCTCGCGTGGGGTCGAAGGCCGCGAAGGGCCGGCTGCTGATGGTGAAGCCGAAGGCCAGGACCACGTCGCCGCGGACACGGGCGGCGGGCTTGAGCAGCCTGTCCAGCGCCGGCGAAAGCTGGGCGCGCCCGGCTTCGAGCTGCCGCGCCTGATCGTCGGTCAGTCCATCGACGATGGCGTGGCACGAAGAGTCGGCGAGATTCGGGCAGGTGCAGGCCGAGGTGCTCAGGTCCTGGCATTTGCCGACCAGAGGTGTGGCACTGCGCAGGAAGGCGAACGCCTGGTCGGCGATGACCCGCTCGCCGTTTTTGCCACGGACCCCATGCGGCCCGGATTGATCCGTCCAGCTCAGCACCGCCACCACGTAGGTGTGGCCGACCTGCCAACGCTGAGCATTGTTGATCGTCAGGTGGCTCGCCAACCCGGTAACCAGGGCCGGCGGCGCCGCCGCCGCGGGCAACACCTTGCCAGTGGTGGCATCCAGGACGAACACCCCCTCGCTCAGCGAGGCCGGGTCCAGGTCGCCGGAGAAAGCGGCGTTGACCGACGTGTCTGGGGGATAGCCGTCGAGGCTGCGCAGGTAGTCGTTGAAGACCTTCAGCGCCGGGGTCGGTCCACCCGCCATGGCCGGGGTCTCGCCGGGGTCCACCGGGACCCGCAGCTTGCCGCCCACGCGGATCAGATCCGTGGGCGTCGGCACGTTTGGCGGGGACGAGGCCGGATTGAAGAAGGCGACGATGCCCTGATCGGCGGGACCGTTCTGGACATCGGCGACGCACGACCCCAAAGCAAGGGCGCCAAGGACCGAAAGTCCGACCACCCAACCTGGCTGTTTTCGCGACCCAGCACCTGATGTCCGACGATCCAGCGGGTCCGATTTGCATGCCTTTATGGCCATGGGGGCAATCCTTTCTTCACTTTAGATGCTCTTGACCTTGTACGCCCCGATGCGTTCAAGCGTCAAGCCAATCATAATCCACCGAGCGGAAGCAGAATCGCGCGCGCGATTAATCGATCGATAATGATGATGAAGGGCTGGAGGACCCAGGGCAAGGGAAGATCAGGGGCTCCGATGCAGGAAACTACGCAGGCGTTCATCCACATCCGGTGAGCGCTCGCCGAAGCGCAGGCCCGTGGTCCGCAGGCGGGCCCCTTGGGGGCGATCGAAGACCACCTCGGCGCAAAGTTCGACCAGGGCGCCGCCATCGGGGAGTTGGAAGGCCACCTGCACCGGGGTGCTCGGCGTCAGCCCGGCCGCGTAGGCGTTGCCATCTTCGGGACCCGTGCAGCGGCTCACCTGCATACCGGTCAACCCCAGGTTGGCCGACAGGGCCACCTGCAAGGAGACCGGGCTGCCCAGCCGGTGCCGGACGGCGGCCACAAAGGGAAGGCGGCGGCAGCCACGACGTTCGCCCGGGGCGCGGCGGCGGTCGCTGCGGTCCTCCCATGCCGACACGGACACGATAGCGGGTTCCACGGCTGTCGTCCTGTTCATGTAGGCAATCGTAAGATAAAACGGTCGGGGTTGCAAGGCCTGATCGGGCGAGTGCGGCTCAGGGCGAGAAGATGTCTCGCGGCGTGGCGGCGCGGGCGGCTTGCCGCGCCCACTGCTTCAGGGTAGCCAGGACCTCGCAGGCGGCGACGCGGGCGGTGATGTCCTGGGTGAGAGCGAAGCCGCGCGACTCGATCACGTCCAAGAGCATCTCCCGGGCTTGCGCCAGCCGGCCCTCTTCCAAACCGGCCTTGTGGCCAGCCTGGACCCCGGCCTTGCGGCCTTCCTTGCGGCCTTCCTTGCGGCCTTCCTTGTGGCCTTCCTGGCGTTCGTCCTGCCGGATCTGGTGGATGGCGCGGTTGCCCTTGGCATCCAGGGCGCCCACCACGGCGTCATCGGCGGCGGCGGCATCCAGGATGGCGCGGCACAAGAGCGGTCGCACCAGCGCCGGGTCTTCGATCTGGCTGTCCAGCGGCACAAGCACCCAGGCGCCCCGCCACTCCTTGACCTCGCCGGTCTTGACAAAGATGGCGAAGACGCGGCGCACGCCTCGGGCCATCATCTCTTCGGCCTGGGTGGTGACCCCTTTGGGTCCGGTCAGCGGCTGCTCATTGACCACCTCGAAGGCCAGCTCTTCCAGATAGCGCTTGCCCGTCTTGGCGTTGATGCCCGCCCGACGCACGCAGGTGTCGGGGGCGAAGTCGGAACCGGGGCCGAAGCGGGTCAGCATGTCCGTCGAAGCGATGTACCCGTTGGCGACATAGGCCCGAACCAAATAGTCGAGCTGGCAGTGGGGATCGCCATGCTCGGGGTTGGCCGCCATGGTGGTCATTCGGTGCCCCCGGATCACCTCGTCCCGGCTGACCTCGGGCTGCACCAGGTGGTCATCCAGCGCCGGCCAGGGGGCCGTCGTTTCATCAGCGCCGGGGCAGCGCAGCGGCGTGGAAGCAGACGAGGCGGAGGCACCCGGGGCGAGCATGTAGGGCGTAAAGCGGTGCGCCATGGCCCAAAGGTACCAGATGGGGCGCAAGCGGGCCACTCAATCAAAAGTCGGTCGGCGAGGCGCAGTTCCGCGGGCAGGTGTCCACGTTGACAGTCCCCTTGCCCATCGTGACCGCGTAGCGCATGCCGTCGGTGGCCACGGTCACGGTCCCATTCACGTCGGTGCGCAGCCAGTGCGCATTGCTGGCCTTCAGCTTGCCGAGGGTCTGGCAGTGGGGGTGGCCGTAGCTGTTGCCCGCGCCCATGCTCATCAGGGCGTACTGCGGCTGCACCGCTTTCAGATACGTGGCGCCCGTGGCGTTGCAGCTCCCGTGATGTCCCAGCTTCATCACCGTGCTGCGCAGCGCCGCCCCCTGATTCATCCACGTCGCCTTCTCCGCCAGCGTCTCCGAGTCGCCCTCCAGCAACAGGGAAAACTTGCCAAAGCGCATGCGCACGACCACCGAGGTGTTGTTGATGCCCTCGGATTCGTTGCCGGTGAGCGAGAGAAGCGTGGGATAGGCCGACAGAACGCTGATGTCCACCGCCGGGTCCATCCTCATGGGCGTCACCGGCATATCCCGCGCCACCGCCTGATAGCGGCAGCCAGCCTTGGTCAGGAAATCGCGATACCCCTGAAAGCCCATGCGGTCGAAGCCCGGGTCGAACACCCGCGGCACGCAATCCTGCGGCAGCCGGTCCAGCGTCAACAGGAGCCCGTTGACGTGGTCCGCATGCGCATGGGTCAGCATGACGTAGTCCAGCGTGGCCAGGCCCTGTGCCGTCAGGTAGGCGTCATAGGCATTGCCCGTCGCGCTGCCCGGCCCGCCATCCAGCGCCAGCACCCGGCCGCTCGGCAGCTGCACCACCAGCCCGTCGCCCTGCCCCACGTCCACCAGGGTGATGCGCAGCCGCGGCAGGCCCAGCTCGCCCTCGCTGCCGACCAGCACCGCATCGTCACCCGGCGAAAGGTCCGGGGCCGGCGAAAGGTCCGGCGCCGGCGAAAGGTCCGGCGTCGACCCCAGATCCAGCATGCCGTCGTCCGGTGAGCAGCCCGAGAGACAAGACGAGAGGCAAAAAAGCATCGCGGATGCGCTAAGCGCAGAGCGGAACAACATGGCGCACTTCCTGAAGCAGAGGATCGCGGTCGTCACCATACGTCCCGGCGCGGCCAAAGACAAGAGATTCCAGCACGCCCCCGCCGTGCCCATCCCCGCGCGGCCAAAGACAACACGTTACAAGAGGTGGGTCCCCAGCACGCCGTGCCCGTCCCGCCGCCATCGTGACGCTCATGACGGGTTCCCGTCCGCGGCGGATCTGGGCCGGGGTCGTGTTCCTTTTGACCTACTTCTCGCAGCCCAGGAAGGCTTTGGTTCTGGGCAGGGTGGCTCTTGTTTCATGCAACGAGGCTTCGGCGCTGGGCAGGAAGGCTTTGGTGCTGGGCAGGGAGGCTCTTGTTTCATGCAACGAGGCTTCGGCGCCATGCAGCGAGGCTCTGCCGCCATGCAGCGAGGCTCTGCCGCCATGCAGCGAGGCTTCGGCGCCATGCAGCGAGGCTTCGGCGCCATGCAACGAGGCTCTGCCGCCATGTAAACCAGGGTCCGGGGAGCTTTCCTTCAGCTTTCGGGACCTGAATTCAGGCATCCCCAATGCTCACGGTGAGCTTTCGGAAGCTCACCGTGAGCATGCTGGTGTTCAATCGAAGCTCGGCAAAGCACGCTTTGCCTGGCGGCAGAGCTTCACTGCCTGGCGCAAGGGCCTCACTGCATG
>JBBRLA010000199.1:0-12644 GCA_038231615.1 Polyangia bacterium
CCGAGGCGCTGCGCAGCTCCTCCAAAAGCGGGGACTGCCGCCGCCGCTGCGGCTCGATGAGCAGCCCTTCCACCAAACCGTCCACCACGTCCCGGGTGTAGCCCGCCGAAAGGAGCGTCGTTCGCAGGGCCTGTTGCGCTTCCTCGTTGGGCGTCGCGGTACCCGTCGGCAAAAGCGTCGCCAGCGCCTCGCCGATGGTCCACGCCTCGCGCCACTCCCCCAGCAAATAGGCCCGCCGCTCGGTACGCAAGATGGTGTCGATCTCGTCGAGCACGATGGCCAAACTCAGGTCCGGGTGGCGCTGAGACCAGGCGTCCACCACCGATCGCAGGGGCGGCAGCGTCTCGCCCAGGGAGAAGTGGTTCTTGCCCTCGTGGAAGCCGTCGCGGCCGTGCCCATGCCCATGCCCGTGCCCGTGAACCGTGAGGTTGGGAAAAAGTCCCTTGCCCGGCTCCAGGTCGTCCAGAAGGTCCGACATCATGGCGCGCAGGAGTTCCCGGCTGTTGGGTGCCGTGGTGTAGTCCATGCCCCGGGGAATCACCCGATAGCCCTGCTGCTCCAGTTCCAGCCGCACCCGCTGGAGCAGCGACGTCTTGCCGATCTTGCGCGGCCCGACAATAATAAAATTCTCCTGCCGCTGGCCGCGGATTTCTTCCAAAAGGGCCCGGCGACCGTAGAACATCTCCTCGATCAGTTCCTGGTTGGCCAGGCCCATTTTCGAGCGGAATGGGGACAGGGCCGCGTAGCTTGCCGCCGCGGCCAAGCGGCGAATCAATTCTTCCACCGGGCTGTCGTGCAGCGCCGCGTGCTGCAGGTCGGCGACGTCGATGGCGGCGACGTGGAACAGGTTGCGGCTCCAGCTTACCACCTCGGCGGACAGCTCGGGCACCACCACGATGGCCGAAAGCGACGTATCGCTGATCGGCCCCTCGGCCCCGGCATGCGCGGCGGCGGCGGCATCTGAGCGAGGCACGAGGTGCGGCCCCGAGGTGGCCCCCAGCAAAGTGGTCTGCATGCGCGCCCGCAGGTCGAGCTGCACCTGATCCAGCGCCCCGCGATCCGGTTGCTGCGACGGCAGATAAAGCACCACCCGCTTCAGCCATGGGAGCTGCCGCTGGTCGCGGAAGCGGATCTGCACGCTGCGCATGGCCGCGTGATCGCCCCCGTGGCGCCCTTCCTGCGCGGTGCCCTCGATCAGGTCCAGGCGGAAGGTGCGGGCCAGCGCCTCGATGAAGCGCGGTTCGTCCTGTCCGTCGATCCACTTGCGGCAGGCCCGCGACAGGTCCAAAAATTCATGCCACCGTGCCGGCGTGGACGACGACGCCGGCCGGCTCCATCCCAGCACCGCCCGCAGGTGCAGGGAATTTCCCCCCAGCACCCGGTCCACCGCCGCGGCGTCCCACAGGGGGAGCTGCCGCACCAGGTTGCGACCATCGATGGTGCTGGCCAGCCCCGCCTCGCCCTCCAAAAGCCCCAGGAGGTTGCGCAGCCACTCCCGCGCCGCCGGGCTGGTGAAGGCGTGGAAGTGCCGGTCCCCCGACAGGCGCGCTTCCCGGATCAGGCCCAGGCGCCGCAGGTCCTCCGCCGCCGCCTCCAGCCAGCGATCCTGCCCCTTGCCCACAGCCGAACCGCCGCTACCGCCGCCTCCTCCATCCAGGCGCGGGCGCGGTTGGCGCAGATAGGTCCACAATACCGTGCGGCTGTCCTGCAGGCTGCCGCGCACGCGGACCTTTTTGAGCCACATCACCTTGCTCAGGTCCTCCACCGCCCGCTGGTCCAGACGCACGCCCGCGCCCACCACCACCTTGCTCGTGGGCATCCGGTCCTTGCCCGAGATCGACTTGGCCGGCGCGTCCATTACCATCCCCGGGCGCAGGTCGGACACCTCCAGCTCCACCGAATCGCTGCACAGGGCCGCCAGGTACAGGCGGTGAGGCAGGGGCAGGGCGGCCCAGACCGGGGCCAGGTAGTTGCTGACCCGCCCCTCGAAGGCGCTGACCCCGAGCGGTGTGCGCGACCGTTCGCGCAGGGCCTGCTCGACCAGAGGCAGGCACTCGGCGATCAGCCGCAGGTCGGTGCCGGTGGCGTCGATCAGGGCGTGAATCGCCGCGTGGAGCGCCGGGCTGGCGCCCCCCGGGTTGGCGTTTTGTAAACGCTCGGCGGCCTCGCGGATCTGCACGGCGGTATAGGCCCCGCTGATGTCTTTGCGCTCACCCAGCAAAAGGGCCAGCGCACGCTCCAGGTCCCCCCTGGCCCGCTCGTCGCTCCGAGACTGGCTCAGGGGGTCGGCCACATGGTCCAGGTCCAGCATTTCCAGGGTCGAGGCCGCCCGCAGGACCTCCCCGGAGGATGCGCCCCCTTCGCCGCCCATTCCCGCTCCCGCGGCGCCGCCCGACCCGTCATTGCCGGCGGGAAGCAGCAGCGTCGCATGGGAAGCACTCCCCGGCGATTGTACCAAGGTCTGCCCCAAAGTCTGGTACAGCAAGGACAACGCCGCGGCCTGCGGCGAGAGCAGCACCAGGCAGCGCCCGCGGTAGGCCAGGCACAGGCGCGCCCCCAGGCTCAGGAGCTGCCGGTGGTCGGTCTCTTCCAGACGGGCCTTGTCGCACAATTCGGGCAGGCCGAGGATCAAAAGGCCCCGGGGCGGCGGCCCATGACCGGCCCGGGCCGTCGCCTCGGCCACTGCCCGCACCAGGCTGTCCACCGTGTCCAGACGCTCGGCCCCGTCGATCCCCAGGGCCGCCCCCAGGCGCGTGCCGACCTGCTGCAAGAGGTCCCGCAGGGGCGGCGATGCCGTCGGCGAACCGTGCCCGTGACCGTGACTGGGACCGGGGCCCAGGGACGACGCCCCGTGGGGCCCATGGGGCAGCGCCGCATGACGGGCGGCCAGGTTCACCATGCGCCAGTTGCGAAAGGTGTCCACCGGGCGATCCGGCCACTCCAGCCCGACCACTTCTTCCAGCAGTTCGTAGGCGTGGGCCGGGAAGGCCGTGATCAGGGCCACCGCCGACTGCATGGGGTCCAAAAGCTTTTGAAGCTCCTTGGCCCGGGTGGAGAACGCCGTCGGCAGGTTTTCGGCAAACCCATCGAAGAGGGCCCGCGCCATGGGCCGCGGGTCGCGGGAAAACTGTCCCTCGATGACCCGCTCGGTGCGCTTGCCGTCGTCGTGACTCAGTTCGATCTCGACGCGGTAGTGCAGGCCGTCCGCCGCCAGCGAGGCCGGGCAGTCGAGCAAAAGCCCCAGCTCCCGCCCCGGTTCCAGGTCCATGGGCTCGGTCTCGGCGGCCTGCGCCCGCATCTCCTGGGGCTCGACGCTGCGCACGCTCATCAGCACCCCGTGGGCGGTGCGCGTGGTGTCCGGCGCCAGCATCACCCCGTAGCGCAGGCTGCGGCGGCCCTCGCTCACCCCCAGATCGGCCACCTTTTGGACCTCGAAGTCGGCCTCGCTGCGCAGACGCTGCTCTTCTTCGGACAGCACCTGCCACCACGCGGCCAAAAGGGCGATCACCGTGGCGCTCGGCCGCACCGATAGCAGCCTGCCAGAGTAGCCCCCGGCCAGACCGGCGGACGCCTGGGCCGGATCCGCCTGTGCCAGGTCCGGATCCGGTGGCCCCTCGTGCGGCTCAACCCGCTGGCCGGCGCTTTGCCCAACCCCACGACCGGCGCCGTGAACTTCCGGCGAGAGCCGCATCAGCACCTGCGTCCGCAAGCGCACCCGGCGCTCCTCCAGCCGGTCGGCGATCTCGTGAAGGCTGCGGGCCAGCCGCGTCTTGCTCGACTTGCGATCGAGCTGCGCCAGGGACAGCGACAGGTCCAGGCGTTCGTCCTCGTAGGCCTCCTCGTCCAGGAAGGCCCAGGCGTGGTCGCGGTAGCGGAACGAGGGGCCGCGCTGGTTCTGCCCCCGGTGGCTCTTTATCGCCAGCAGCGACCGCTCGGCCGACGCCGGTTGCAGCGACGCGCTCAATTCGGTCAGGTTGCCTACCTTGAAGAGCCGCAGCACCGCCTGCACCGTGTCCGCCAGCGCCCATGCGTCGGGATCTTCTTCGCCCGGCACCGCCGGGCGGGTGAAGCGGGTCAGCTCGTCTGCCAGGCGTTCGTAATACAGCTCGTCGAAGCCGCTTTCCACCGCCACTTCCAGCCACCAGTCGACGTCGTATTCTTCCACCGCCGCCATCCCCGGCAGCGCCGCGCTGGCGTCCCCGCCATCCTCGCCGCCGATCATCGGCAGGCGCGGTCCCCAGCGCCGCGACACCCCCAGAAGGAAGGCCCGCGCTTCGAGATCTGGGACGATCGCCGGCTGGCACAGGGCCTCGATGACCCCGTGGGGCAAGTACAGTCGGGCCCGTCCCAGATCGCCGGCCCACGTGGCCCGGTCCCAGGGCAGCGCCGAGCGCAGAAGCAGCGCCACCTGGGTCAGGAGCAGGCGGCTGGGCTGGGAAGGCAGCACCGCATCCAGCACCAGGGCGATGTTGCGGAAGAACTCCGGCTCGGCATCGTCGAAGAAGCCCGCCCGGTCCATGCGCTTCAAGTGCTGTAGGAAGAGCGCCCCGATGCTGTCGATGGAGAAAGTCCACACCGCCGAGCGCGGGTCGTGGAGCACCAGGGGCGGCAGCCAAATCAGAAGCTCGACCACGTGCTCCTTGCGCACATGGCGTTCGAGTACCTGCAGGAGGTCCGCGCGGATCGAGAGAGCATCCTCGCATTGGTCGATGACCCGGTGCAAAAGGTCTCGGGCCAGACGGGTGTCCGCCTGGCGGTGCAGGTCATCCAGGTCGCGCCCGTTGGCGCTGGCGCTTCCGAGGGCAATCGGCACCAGCGCCTCGCATAGGGGCAGGAGCACGATGTGGCTGCGCTCGGGGCGCGGCAGCGGCCACTCGCCCGCGTCCTCGGCGGCGGCCTCGCCGGTGATCAACGACGACGCCAGGCGCAGCACCGCAGCCCGGCCCTGGACCCCGGGTGCCTTTCGGGCATCCAGCAGGATCTCGAGCATCGCCACCCCGCGGGTATGGGGCCCCGGAGTGCGCAACGCCGCGGCCCGGGCCCGCTCTCGCGAACCGGCGGCACGGGCCGCCAGATCCATCAGCCGGGCGATGCCCTGATCGTCGTGGCTTTCGCCGGGGGCGTCCCAGGCGGCCACCACGCCCCCCTGGAGCATCATCGCCAGCCGGTGCGAGGCCCCCATGGACCCGGTGGCGGAGCGTGCGGGTGCGGGCAGCGGCGTGCAGGACAGCCGCAACGGCGTCCCCCCGATGGCCAGCCGGGCCAGTTCCAGCCCCTCGTGCTGCGCGTCTACCGCGAACACCTGCACCTGCTCGTCCTCGGTGCCCACCGCCAGCGTCGCGACCCCGAAGGCCGCCTCGGGCAGGAAGCAAAGCGAGGAGACACCCTTGTGCAACAGATGCTGCACCTGCAAGCGCAGGGTGTCCTCGACCACCGAGAAAAGCTGCACCAGGCCGCTGGAGGTCCCCACCGAGATCAGGCGCCCGTCTTCGCTGAGGGCGCAGCAGCGCACCTCCGTCGGCCCCGGCGCGGGGGCCGGCGCCGAGAGCACCTTGCCCCGGACCGGCCGCCACAGGATGCGCGAGGGGGTGACGTGCAGCGAAGCGGCGCGGTTGGCGGTTGCCGCCAGCAGGTCGTCGGGGTACAGGTGTTGCCGCACGCGGAGCGTCCCGCCCGGGGCGTCCACCGCCACCACCAGGGGCGCCTCGCGTTCGCCGGTGCCGGGGATGCGCAGGATCAGCACCTCGCGGGGCTCGCCGGGGTGCCGCCGCGGGCCGTTCACCGCCCGCGGCTCGGTGGTCTCTGTCAAGAGCGCGTCGGGCACCCCGTCCGCAGGCGACCGCTGTTGTGAGGGGGCCTCCGAAGGCGCGTCCTCCCCTTGCAGGTCGAAGCCCACGGGCTCTGCGCCCGCCCCCACCAGCGCCTCGCTGCAACGCCTGGGCGTGCCGTCCGGGTCCAGGGTGAAAAGCAAGAGGCGCGTGCCCTGGGGGTCGTCCACCCCGCACAGGAGCGCCAGCGCTCCGGCCGACACAACCGCGCCTTGCGCTTCGCGATGAGAGAAGAGCCGCCGCGCCTCCAGGAAGCGCACCCGGCCGCCCACCTTTGCCTCGCGCACCAGCGGCGCCGACTTCCCGGGCAGCGCCGACGAGACCAGCGAGTCCAGCTGCGGGTGCCTGGGCGCGGTCTCGATGCGCAGGTGGCCGTTCCTGCCGATGCCGGCGATGAAGTCCTGCTTCTGCTCGGCTGCCTCGTCGGTGCTCTCGGTCGGTCCCGCTGGCGCCCCGGACAGGGGCCCCGGCAGGAACATCGCGTGCAGCAGGTCCAGGCGCTCAAATTCCATCGAGAAGCGGTCCAGGCGGGCCTCCTCCAGAAGCCCGATGGCCCGGAGCAGCCGCATCATGGCGTTGCTCTTCTGCCCTACCGCCGGGCGCAGGTCCTCGGGCAGCGCGCTGGCCCGGGCCAGCGTGGCCTCGGCGTCGTAGAGCAGCGTCAGGGCATACTCCCGGGCGCGCAGGCCGCGCACGTTCAAGAGGCGCTCTAGCTCCGGCAGCACCCCCTCGCCCAGCCGGCGCCCATCGCCGTCGGTCTTGGCGGGCCCCGCGTCCTTTTCTGCCCCCGCGCCAACCGACGATTGCAGCCAGTACTGCTCCACCAGCCGCCGCGAGATGCGGTCGATCTGCCGCCGCACCAGCCGCGGCGCCGCCAGGTAAATTTCCACCAGCTCCGCCAGGATGGTCCGCGTCAGCAGCGAGGGCACCCGTGGATCGGAAAGGCCGGCCTGGCCGGTCAGCGACACCAGGGGCAGCGGCCCGGTGACCGTCGATCGCTGCTCGTTGCCGGCCACGTGGGGCAGGTTCAGCAGCAGGAACCGCTCCAGCATCACCACCGCGTCGCGTTGCGCCCGTTCGGGCAAAAGGTGCCAGCCCGGCTCCCCGGGAGTGAACCAGCGCACCAGATCGACCACCGCCTCCTGAGCCGGCCCCTGACTCTCCAGCACCCGGGACAGCAGGAACAACTGCACCGCCCCGTGGGCGTCGTGCCCCGGCGGCGCTCGGCGCAGGAGCATCGGCTTGGCTTTTTCCAGAAGGCGCGCGTAGTGAAGCTGGCACTGGCTTTCGACCAGCGCCCGATCGACCAGCTCGTAGATCCGCAGGCCGCCGTCCAGGCCCCCGAGCAACAAGTCCACCCGCCCGCTGCTTTCCACATCCGCCAGGGCCATGCACGAGAAGAGGAACCCGGCGTCCATGCGCCACACCACGCCGCTCTTTCGGGTGTCGATGGCCACCACGTAGCCGAAGGTGGTGCCGCCCAGGAGCAGCCCCCCGGCCGGCCCGCGCTGCCCGGCATCCGCCATCATCCGCGCCGAGGCATAGGCCAGGCACGAGAAGCGCCACTCGGGGAAGAGCAGCGGCCGGGGGCGCCCGGAAAGGCCGATGCACTGCACGCCCCCGCGGGCGTAGGCCACCACCAACTCGTCCTCGCACAGGACCACCGCGCTGATCTCGCCGGGGAGCAGGGGAAAGCGCAGGTTGCCGGTGCCGGCGCCAGCCTCGGCGGCGCTGCGCGCTTCACGGTCATTGGCGGCGGCGCGCGCTTCACGGTCATTGGCGGCGGCGCGCGCTTCACGGTCATTCGCGGCGCTGCGCGCTTCACGGTCATTCGCGGCGGCGCTGCGTACCTCGCGATCGATCACCCCGGCGCTTAGCGCCTCACGGTCATCGAGGATCTCGATCCACAGCCGGCCGTCCTTGCCGCGCAGCACCGGCACCCTGCCGGCCTCGCGGCTGTCGCCGATGAGGCGGATGAGCCCCCCGTGAAGGCCCGGGGGCCGCCGGTGCATCAGCTCCGACATGTCCCACTGCGAGCCATCGCTGGTCAGCTTCAGCTCGTAGTACACCCCGCCCTCGGTGTGCTCCTCGACCGAGGTGATGATCGCCTCCTGCCGGTGGAACACCCCGAAGCCGCTGAAGGTGATGCCGAGCATCTTGCCGCGGTAGCGTTGCGCCCCGACGGCCCAGCTGGGTCCCGGCGTCCACGGGTCGGCGGCGGTCGGCTGGTAGCGCAGTGTGTGAATCGTGCGGTCGTTGTCGACCACCAGCATCTCGTTGACGCCGTCCCCGTCCAGGTCCGACACGCGAATCGCCGAGAGGCTGCGCCCGAAGCGCAGGTTGTTGCGCAGAATGGCCGGCCGGTTGCGGAAGCGGCACAGGTGCAGCAGTTCCGTGGCCAGAAGGTCGGGATTGTCGGGCGGCGGCGCTCCCGTCTGGCCGACCACCTCGCGGTATTCGGCCACCTCTGTCGTCGCCGGCCGCGCATCGATGCGGCGGACTCGGGGGTCTGACATCTGGTTAGAGTGTAGGGGGCGATGGATAGCGGGGCAAGGCCTGATCTTGTCGCGCGGCATGATGAGGACGGGCCGGATCTGCGGCAACTCGACGACGGGCGCAATGGACATCGCCGCGTCGATCATCTCCGCCACCGTCCAGGTATGATCCGTAACCCCCAGAGCGACCGCTGGCGTGGCCTTCACCGTCTCATGCACCCGGCACAGGTTGTAGAACGCCACGTACAACCCGATAGCAGCCCGGTGGTTCTGAAGCTTCTTGGAAAAGGCGTTTGTCAGCCTCGTGAAGCGACGCAGCGACATGCGCAAGGTGAGGTTCTGCCGCTCCACGTAGGACGTCGAGATGCGGACCCAGACGGGCTCTCCGATGCCGGGAATCTTCCTCGACGAGGTACACTTGGAGCGGCTGTAGCGCACGTCCTCCGTCTCGGAGTCGCTGTACTTCTTGATGATCTGCGAGTAGTCCACCTCGTAACCGAACGCCTCAGCGACAGCGATAGGGTACGGGGCAAAGCCGTCGGTCGTGATCTGGGGCCGGTTGACGACGCGGCGGGCCAAGTCGCGGGCGAACCTGGTAGTCGCTTCTGCCGTGCGCTTATCGACGAGAAACGAGATGATCGCTTTCTTGTTCGCGTCCAGGGCGATGAAGGTGTACTGGTCGCCGAACTCGTCGGGGTCCGTGTCCTTGACGCGCTTCTGCTTCTTCATGATGAAAGACCAGATCTCGTCGATCTCCATCACGTCCACCTGGAGATCCTGAAAGAGGTGGTCATGCAGTCGGGCGTTTGCGAGGTTGAAGGCGGTTGACTATACTGTCCCTGGATGTAAACTCACATACCAAGGGATGATTTGCCCGCGGACCGAAGTCATGGGCCAAGGCGGCAACCAATGATTAACCTCGACCTCTATCGGAAAAAAGATCCACGCGAGATACCGGCGTACACCCTCCCGGAAGCGGCCTCTTATCTGCGTATATCGACAAGCACACTAAGGGACTGGATTACGGGACGTACGTATCCAACCAGCAGTGGGAAAAAGCACGGGCCGCCAATCATCCTAGTTCCCAAGAATGATGAGCGCGAGTATTTGCTTTCGTACTACCACCTAGTCGAGGCGTACGTGCTGAAAGCCTTGTGCCATCATCATGGACTTCCACTGCCCCGCGTGCGGGAAACGTTAGACTGGATCGGCAAGAAGCTAAAGGTAGAGCGACCGCTGCTCCGTGAAAATTTCCAAACCGACGGAATGGCTTTGATCGTTGAAAAGTTCGGCCATCTCATTAACCCATCTAGAGACGGCCAACTCGAAATGCGCCAGATAGTCGAAGCGTATTTTCAACGAATTGATCGTGATGATCACGACAGTCCCATTCGATTGTATCCGTTCCTTAATAAGGTTACTGAAGCTAAGATGATAGCCATCGACCCGAAGAGATCATTCGGGCGTCCTATATTGGTCGGCACCGGACTCGCCACATCCGCCATCTTCGATAGATACAGGGGGGGCGACTCAATAGAAACCTTGATGGAAGACTACGATATCAATCGTACGCAGGTCGTGAGCGCCCTCGAATACGAGAAGTGCGTCCTTGCGGCGGCGTGATAATCAACCAGAACAAGTAACCTTCTTTCTAGATCGCAATCTCGGGCGAGGTGTGTTTGCTAATATCTTGCGTGTGAACGGATTTTGTTTCGAGATTCACGATAACCACTTTCCCCAAGATGCAGAAGATGACGTTTGGCTTGCCGAAGTTGGTAAACGAGGGTGGGTTGCCGTCACCAAGGACAAGCGCATATTAAAGAATGCGAGAGCAATGATTTCATTAACCGACTACAAGGCAGCCGCGTTCATATTCACAACTGCCGACTGTAGCGGCGGGGATATGGCCAACTTGTTCGTATCGTCCGAGGCGGCTATCCTGAGAACGCTAAGGAAACAACCTCCCCCATTTATCGCAACCATTACACAATCGGGCATTGTCGCTATTCGTTATCCTGCTAATATCGGTGGTTACTGCGTAAAGAGAACCTCATTCTCAGGGCGGAGCGTTAAGCGGGCCTGCCGCGCTTGCTGCGTACCCTGACGTCACCCCTCGGTCAGATGACGCCACTGCGACCCGAAGGACGCCGGCACCGATTCTCTAGCGGACAAGCCCAAGCCGGACCAATGCTGACCCTATTCGCCCTCAAAATCAGCCACTCATTCAAAACCAGCCACCGCTACCCCGCCGTGTGTCCCGTACAGGACAGCATCGTGCCGCGGCGTCAGTGCCGGCGCTTCTGGATCAGCCCGACGACGTCGCGGATGGCCCGCTCCAGGGCGGGATTGTCGGGGGCGATCCGCCGGGCCCGTTCGACGCGCTCCAGGGCCTGCTCGAACTCTCCCGCGCGGGCGGCGCTGGTGGCCACGATCAGCTCGTAGGCCGCGGGGTCGCGCATCTCGTAGGTCGCGGTGCGCAGGAAAAACGCGGCGCACGAGATGCCCACCAGCACGCTGAAGAGCGCCTTCTTGCGGCCAAAGGGGCCGCGCAAGAGGACCTCCGCGGAAAGCCCCGAGAGCAGGATCAGCGGCACCGCCATCGTCAGACGCCGGGCCCCCCCGGCGTCCCCGAAGGTCGGAAAGACCGCCAGGAAGAGCGGCCCCAGGACAAGCGGCAGGAACGGCAGCACCGAAAGCCCCCCTGAGCGTCGGAAGAGCAAGGCCGCCCCGACGCCCCCGAGCAAGAGGATCACCCCGAAGGACACCGGCAGGGCGCGCAGCATGATGAGGTCGCTGCGCTCGCCGTAGTAGCTGTACATGTGGCTGTTGCCCTCGATGTCCATCAGCACGGCGGCGACGCGACCCGCCGCCGCGGCGAGGGCCCAGGCGGGAGCGGTCGCAAGAGCCGGGGCCGCCGCAGGAGCGGTCGCAGGAGCTGCCCCAAGGGCCGCCGCCGCAGGAGCTGCCCCAAGGGCCGCCGCGGCAGGAGCCGCCCTGAGGGCCGCCGCCGTAAGAGCGACCGTGGGCGCCGCTCGGCCCGCGAGGTCCAGGAGGGCCCGGGGAGCGGGGTCGGGTGACCACCCCGGCGCCGGGCTGGCCCAGGTCAAGAGCCCCTGCGCGCAAAGGACCAGGCAGGTCGCGAGCAGGCATGTAACGCCGCGCCGGGCCCGCGTTCGTCGGTCGTGCGCCGCCGGATCGCCGGGGCCCATAGGCACAAGGGCGAAGACCGCGAAAAGTGGCGCCGAGACCATCAGGTGCCGCTGCGTGGCCGCGCCCAGGGCCAGGACCGCCCCGCACAAAAGGGCCCGTCGCAGGTCCCCGCGCAGGAAGGCCGGCGAGAGATACAGCCACATCCCCCACACAACCAGGGTCATCGCCAGGGTCTCCGGGAGCAGCTTCGATTCGTAGAAGAGCAGGCTGCCATAGCCCAGGTACAGCGACGCCGAGACCATTCCCGCCAGGCGGGAGAAGAGCCGGGTCCCCAGGCGGTAGATCAGCACCAGGTTCACGCAGCCCAGACCCAACTGGACCCCGATTGGCAAGACCGGCCGGAGGCCCCCGCCCAGAAGCGCGAGGAAATATTCGTAAAGCGGACTTCGCGAAAAGAGCGGCAGACCCAGATGCCCGCGCAGGACGGCCCGCGCATCATGCAAGTACACCGACGAGTCGAAGAGCGGCGCCATCATGAAGGGCAGGTCGCAATATTCCAGGATGTAAGCGAGCTTGATGACCAGCACCACGGCGGCGATCAGGTACAGGTGTCTGGGCCTCAGGTCGGTCATTCCCATTTTCGATGCTACGCCTCGTCGAGTCCCGATTCAAGCACGGCGAACAGGCCTACGTTGGAGCACGTCAGCATGCGTCCAAGTCAACTGGCGCGGCACTCACTCCAGTTTGCGTGGTTTGCGCCGGACCCGCGCCGGCCGGTCCTTCTTGTGAACCCGGGGGCCCTCCACCGGCCCGTTCGCGATCGGGTCCTGCAATTCCCCTAAAGATAAGTTGCATGGTTCGCGCTGTCCAGGCTGATCGAACGACTTTTCTTTCGTCGCTGAATCGGCTGCTCCGCCGGCCCTGGAAGTGGGCACGAAATGCACTGGGGTCGACTCATTGGGGGGTGCATCTTGATTTTTGGCCGGGTCTGCCTCAGTTGTGCATTCGTTTACCGATTTCGGAGGTGTGCCGTCGATTGGCTCAGGGGCGGGCGGCGGCGGCGCGGGAGGCGAAGTGGGGGCGGGCGGCGGTGGCGCGGGAGGCGGTGGCGTCGTGGGCGCGGGAGGCGGTAGCGTCGTGGGCGCGGGAGGCGGTAGCGTCGTGGGCGCGG
>JBBRLA010000200.1:0-12638 GCA_038231615.1 Polyangia bacterium
CGCCGGTGCATTGCTCGTGGATGAATCAGGTAGAGCAGTGGTTCTCGATCCTGCAACGCAAGCGGTTTTCCGTCTCCAACTTCGCCGACCTGAAGGATCTGGAGAGCAAGATTTTGTCCTTCATTAAGGAGTGGAATCAGATCGCGCACCCGTTTCGCTGGTCGCGCAAATCCTTCGACAAGGTACTAGCCAAGCGGGAAGTTTCATCGCAGGCGGCATGAGCGTCCGGCCTGGTTACTAAATTGCGGGGTGGTGTACTCAGCGTCTCATCGAAGCTCACATTGTCCAACCCCATGCGGTGAGCCTGCTTGCCGCCTCGGACTTCACCCCGCCGAGCAACGACTCCTTCGGTCTGGCGATGGAGGACCTGTGTGGGCAATGGTGGAAGTTCTGGTAATGTCCGGAGGGTCGCGACACGAGGTAGCCTTGCGGGCCTCGGGGCAGTAGACGGGAGAGATCTGTTCGGTCGGGATTTGTCGTAGGCGTCTTGGCGCCCCTCAGCCGCTGGCCCGATTGCCCGGCCGCACTGCCTGTAGGAACGCGTCCACCGGGAGCGCATTGAGTACCTCCCCTCTGCGCACCCAGCCGCGTCGGGCCGTGGCTACGCCATAGGGCAGGTTCTGCAGGTCCGCCACCGAGTGAGCATCCGTCGAAATCACGAACCTGATGCCGCGCTTGCGGGCCTCGCGCAGCCAGCGCGGCTCCATATCCAGGCGATGGGGGTCGCCGTTGATCTCGATGGCCGCCCGCGATGTCGCGATGGCGTCCAGGACCTCCTCCACGCGGCAGGCGAAGGGCGGACGCTGCTGCAGAAGGCGGCCCAGCGCATGGCCCCAGATCTTGAAAAGCGGGTGCCTCATGGCGGTCACCAGGCGCCGCGTCATGGTCTCCTCATCCATCTTCATCCGCGAGTGGATGCTGGCGATGACCACGTCCATCTGTTCCAGGATCTCATCCGGGTAGTCAAGCGCCCCATCGACCAGGATGTCGGACTCCGTACCCCGCAAGAGCTTCACCTTGACCTTCTCTTGCACTCGAGCGATCTCGTCCCACTGAGCCTTGAGCCGGTCAGGCTTGACCCCGCTGGCATAGAAGGCGGCCTGCGAGTGATCGGTCAGCGTCAAGTACCTCATCCCCAGCGCGTCAGCCGCCAGGGCCATCTCCTCGATGCTGTTCTTACCGTCGGAGTAGGTGGTGTGGCAGTGGACCATCCCCTGGATATCCCCCAGCGCGATCAGATCCCGGGGCAGCGTCCCGTCCCGGGCGGCCTCGACCTCACCCTGGTCTTCCCGCAGCTCCGGCGGGATGTAGGCCAGGCCCAGTTGGCGATAGAGCTCCTCCTCCGTCTCGGCGGGCAGCACCGTCAACCCCCGCTCCCGCGCATGGTCGCGCAGGCGCAAAAGGTGCGCCGAGGATCCGGTCATGCCATGCAGCGCAGTGGCGAACGCCGGCAGGCCCACCACCCACAGGTCCACCGAGACGCCGCTGCTCAGGCGCATCAGCCAGCCCTCGGCCTCCCGACGGACCACATGGGAGCACGATGGGAATCGCTGTAGATGGTCGATAAGCTCCGGTAGCTCTGGCAGCTCCGACCTCCCCTGTTCGCCCCGCATGGCGACCACGATGTCGATGTCGCCGATGGTCTCCTGACCGCGCCGCAACGAGCCGGCGATCTCAGCGCGCAGCACCAGCGGCGAGGCGCGCAGGTGCTGTATGAGCTGATCCCCGATGGGCAGGGCCTGAGATAGCAGCAGCCGCTCATCGCGGTCCTCGAACCGGGTGATGCCATCAAGGATCTTGCGCTCGGTCTTTTCGCCAAAGCCCTTGACCGCGCGCACCCTGCCCTCCTGGCAGGCGAGCTTGAGGTCGGCGACACCTTGGATGCCCAATGCCTTGTGCAGCGCCGCGATCTTCTTGGGGCCCAGGTCCGGCACCTGCATGAGGTCCGGGAAGCCGGCGGGCAGCTCCCGCCGCATCTCCTCCAGCGCCGCGCAGCGACCTGTCAGGTGCAACTCGGCGATCCGGGCGGCCAGGGCCGCGCCGATGCCGCGCACCTGGGTCAGCCGGCCCTCATCCACCAGCACCCCCAGATCGTCTTCCAGATCGTCGATGGCCTGCGCCCCGGTCTCAAAGGCGCGGATTTTGAACGGGTTCTCTCCCTTGATTTGCATCATCGTGCCCATTTCACGCAGGGCGCCGGCGATGGCTGCCTTGTCCATCATGTCAGTGCGCCTCCCCCCAGCTCTGGCCGACGCCGATGCCGACGACCAGGGGCACATCCAGCGGGTAAGGCCGCTCCATCACCCCCTGGATGAGGTCGCGCGCCGCCTCCACCTCCTCCATGGGGGTCTCGAAGACCAGCTCGTCGTGGACCTGGAGCAACATGCGCGTGCGCGGCGCCTGTTGCGGCAGCCGCTCGGCGATGAGCAGCATGGCCAGCTTGCACAGGTCCGCGGCGCTGCCCTGGATGGGGGTGTTGGCCGCGATGCGCTGGCCAGCCTGGCGGTCCATCTCGCTACGGCTCGACAGCTCGGGGATGTAGCGCCGCCGTCCCAGAAGGGTCGTCACGTAGCCGCACGCCAGCGCCTCGGAGATGGTGCGGTCCAGCCAGGCGCGCACGCCGGCGTAGTGCCGGAAGTAGCTGTCGATGTAGGTCTGCGCCTCCTTGCGCGGGATGCCCAGGATCTGCCCCAGCGCCGTGGCGCCCTGCCCGTAGATGGTCGCGAAGTTGACGGTCTTGCCGGCACTGCGCTGCTCCGGCGTGACCGCCTCAGGGGCCACGCCGAAGAGTTCGGCGGCGGTGCGGCGGTGGACATCCAGCTTGTCGCGGAAGGCTTCCACCAGGCGCTCATCCCGGGAGAAGTGGGCCAGCACGCGCAGCTCGATCTGGCTCCAGTCGGCCGAGATCAGCGCGTGTCCCGGCGGGGCGATGAAGGCCCGGCGGATGCGCTTGCCCTGCGGGGTGCGGACCGGGGTGCGCTGCAAGTCGGGATCGGTGCTGACGAGGCGCCCCGACACGCTCACTGTTTGCTGAAAGCTGGCGTGGATGCGCCCCGTCTCGGGCGAGATGGCCTCGCGCAGCACATCGGTGTAGGTGTTGATCAGCTTGGCCAGCTCGCGTTGCAGAAGGATGTGCCTGGCGATGGCGTGGCGCGGCGCCAGGCGCTCCAGCACATCGGCGTCGGTGGAGTAGCCGGTCTTGGTCTTCTTGATGACCGGCAGCTTCAGCTCCTCGAACAGCACGTCGGCCAGCTGCTTCTGAGAGCCGATGTTGAACTCGCGGCCCGCGAGCGCATAGATGGTGCTCTCGATCTCGGCCTTGCGCGCGGCGAACTCCGCGCCCATGCGCATAAGGTCGTCGCGGTCCACCAGGATGCCGGCCAGCTCCATGCGCGCCAGCACCGGGGCCAGGGGAAGCTCATACTTCTCGAAGTGAGCAGCCTGGCCCTCCTTCATCAGCCGCGCCTCCAGCACCGGTCCCAGGCGCACGATCACATCGGCCAGATGGGCCCCATGGCGGGCCGCCTCGGCCACCGGCACCTCGGACAGCGAGCGCTGCTTCTGGCCGCTGCCGATGAGCGCCTTCAGGGGCTGCACCGAGCATTGCAAGTACTCCTTGGCCACCTGATCCAGCTGGTGGGGCACGCACTTGGTAGGCTCGATGAGGAAAGAGGCCAGCCTGGTGTCCAGGTCGGCGCCGCGCAGGGTGATGCCGTGGCGCAGGCACAGCATGTGCAGCGGCTTGACGTCATGCGCGGTCTTCTTGTGCTGAGGGTCCTCCAGCCACGCTCGGGCCCCGTCGAGTGCAGCGACCGGCAGATACATCGCCTGGCCGGGCGTCGCCGCTAGCGCCAGCCCCACCAGGGTGCCTGCGGCGACCTGATCGGGGGGGTCCCACAGGGGAACCACCGCGACCGGAGCGCCCGGCGGCAACGCAGCCAGCGCCGCCTCGGCCGCCGCCCCATCGCTGTAGATCGCGATGCTCACCTCCTCGCCGGACTGTTCGGCTGCGCCTGGGTCCTTGGTGAGCAGGGAGAAGAACTCCAGCTCCTTGTACACCGCGTTCAGGCGCGCAGGATCGGGCGGCAGGAGGCGCAAGTCTTCGAGCGCCACCGGGAGCGGCACCTGTTGATCGATGGTGGCCAGCTCGCGCCACAGCTTCACCGCCTCCCGGTGTTCGTCCAAGCTGGCGCGCTGGCGCCCCCCCAACTCGGCGGCGTGCGCGAGGACGCCGTCCAGCGACCCATATTTGGCCAGGAGCGCCGCGGCGCCCTTCTGTCCGATGCCCGGCACCCCGGGGATGTTGTCCACGCTGTCGCCCATCAAGGCCAGCAGGTCGGCGATCTGCGCGGGCAAAACGCCCCACTTCTTCTGCACCAGCTCCGGGTCATAGGTGACATCGCGCAAGGTGTCCATCATGCGCACCCGGTCGCTGATGAGCTGGGCGAAGTCCTTGTCCCCCGCGACGATGATGACCTCCATGCCGGCCGCGACGGCCTGCCGGGTGAGGGTACCGATGAGGTCATCGGCCTCGTAGCCGGGGAGACGCAGCGCGCGAAAGTGGTGGGCCTCCACCAGCTGGTCGATCCAGCCCAGCTGTTCGGCCAGCTCGGTGGGCATCTCGGGCCGCTGGGCCTTGTACGCCGGGAACTTCGCTTCGCGGTGCGTCGGGTCGGGAGCGTCGAAGACCACCGCGCCGCACTCCGGCTTGCGCCCGGAGAGCAGCTTGCGGAACATAGTGGCAAACCCGAAGATGGCGTTGGTGTGGAGGCCGCTCTTGGTGGTGAAGTTGGGCGGGATGGCAAAGAAGGCGCGAAAGACCAGCCAGCTGCCGTCCACCAGCACCATCCGTTCTATTTTGCTCATGCAGCTGGTTATAGCTCGTTCTGCAGGGAACTGGAACGCGGATGTCTGTAAGGGGGCCCGGCTTCAAGGCTCGTCCAGGACGAGGTCGCGCAGCAGCGTTCGATGGCAGCGGGCCGGATCGGTACACGCGGACGAGCAAAGCAGGGTCATCGTCTCGCCGCGCTCCACGCGCTCCCGCAGCCCCCGGAGCAGATAGTGCTGGGCCTTCATCTCGGCGAGATAACGCTGACGGTAAGCGTCCCACGGCAGGGCCTCGCCGCGCTTGCCGTACATAAGTGCACGCAGGGGGGCCGAAGGGCCAAGCGCGGGCCACCACTCGGCCCAGGGCTCATCTGACCTTTTGACGCCGCGAGGCGTCCTGCCTTGTGTGACCCGCATCAGGATCGCCAGCACGGACGAGACCAGCTCGCGTCGCCGCAGCACCACGAATCGGCACATGGGCGGGTAGGCTCGGCTCCTGCACCCAAGCCAGGAACTCCTGCAAGTGCCTCGCGAGCACCTGGTGGATGACCTGACTTTCGGGCTGACGCGGGGAGCGATACGTACCTGCACGCGACCATGACCACTCGGGAGGGCATACTGGGACAGCCGATCTTCGAGGTCTTTCCGCGCACCCGCATCCCCGAGGGGGAGTGGATGCCAGCGGGGCAGCGGACACCAGGGCCGGAGGCGACGCCGGGAGGCGGGGCGACGCAGCAGGTCAGTGGAGCGGCAACGGAAAGGGCAGCTCGACCATGAGGCAGGAGCTGGCAGGAGGACCCGGGCTGCGTCCCGCCCCGCCCGTGCCGCCCCGCGGTGACAGGTCCGCTCAGGAAAAAAAGATCCCCCTCCCGACCTGTAGCGCAGTGGCCAGAAGGGGGATCTGCGCTCCCTATAGCGCTAGTTGAGCGGCGGCCTCAGTGCGAACGAACCCTACGCCCGCTAAGCGGGTTCAGTTCGTCCCATTCATTCAGTGTCCCTATTCAGCAAGTGCCCCCATTCATCCAGTCAAAAGCCCCCTCACCCCGCAGGCCCCCACCCCGCGCCGGCCTGTCGCTGCGAGCCGGGCCACCCCGGCACGCCGGCACGCCGCTGCTCGGCCAGGTACGCCGCCACGTTGCGCTCCCGATAATACGCCTCGATCTGCATGCTGCGATACAGGACCGGCGTCGCGGCCTCGTGTTCCTGGGTGTTCGCGGCGAAACAGGTCTTGCCGGGTCTTGCCGGGACTTTGACAGCCCCCCACATGGGGTCTGTGTTATATTGCCGGCTGCGAGGCACGCAGCAGGGAGATCGGTCCCGATCCGACTCGGCAGACCTCGTGCACACGCCGCGGAGGGTCCATGGTCAAAAAGCTCGCGACGTCCGTCATGCTCCTCTTCACGCAGGCGCTGGGCGCGCTGGGCGGGTGCACGGATAACAGGCCGATGCTTGAGGTGTCGCTACAGGGAGTCCCGGCCGATGCCACCAGCCTGAGCATCCTTCCCATCGTCGCGGGTCACCGCCTGTCGCCGCAGCCGCTCTCGGATGCGCCATCCTTCTTCCGTGTCGAATTGCCGCGTGACAGCAACGGTACCGTGGATTTGCAGGTCAGCGGGCTTTCGTCGAACACCTGCGCGGTGGCCGCCGGGAGCGCCTCCCGCGACATCAGCGGGTCCGGCCGCTATCCACTCGATATACAGCTCGTGCCAGCGCCGGGCTGCGTGCTGGACATCAGCCCCGGCGCCTTTCTCAGCAGCGGCGGCGGCCTGGTGACCGTGGACCCCGGCGGGACCAGCTGTCGCCCTCCGTGTCAGGTGGCACTCCGCGATCGCCTTGTCGAAGGAGACCGCCGGGTCACGCTCCGCGCCCTGGAAGACCCGGACTCGTTCTTCTTCGGCTGGCCGGGAGCGCCCCTGTGCCGGGACCCCGGCTCCTGCTCGATCGAGTTGGATCCGGGGGTCACCCGAATCACCACGGCCTTCGTGAAGCGCCGGGTGTGCATCACGCAGGGCTTCTGCTGGGAGAACCCGCTGCCCCAGGGAAACGCCATCACGGGCCTGTCGGCGACCTCCGGTCATGATGTGTGGGCTGTGGGTGGCGTGGGCACGCTCTTGCACTGGGACGGCTCCTTCTGGGGGACTCTTGCCACCCCTTCGGGGCTCACGCTCTACGGGGTTATGGCCTTGGCGAAGGACGACGTCTGGGCGGTCGGCGACCAGGGGACGGTGCTGCACTTCGACGGCAGCGCCATTCAAACGGTCCCCTGCCCCACGCACTCGGTCTTGCGGGGGGTGTGGGGCAACCGCAAGGACAATGTGTGGATGGTCGGTGACCAGGGCAGCGTCCTACACTGGGACGGCTCGACTTTGCAGCCGGTGTCGGCGCCAAACAAAGGCACCCTTTCGGCCGTGTGGGGCAGCGGCGATAACGACGTGTGGGCCGCCGGGGCTGGTATCCTCCACTGGGACGGCGAGGGGCTCTCGCTTCAGAAGTTCCGGCCCCGCCAAGGCGTGATCCTCCAGGGCCTGTGGGGCAGCGGGCCGGCGGATGTGTGGGCGGTGGGGGCCACCGGCGGGGCGGGCCCCGATCAGCAGGTCCTGCACTTCGACGGCGGTGCGTGGGTGGAGGTCGCTGCGGCCCCCTCGATTGGGGGGCTGTGGACGGTGGTCGGGTTGGCCCAGGGGGGCAAGACGCGGCACCTTTATGCGGGAGGGATGAATGGCGGGCTCCTGCATCTTGACCTGACCCAGGACCCGGTCGGCACCTGGACCGAGTCCGGGGCCGGTCGAGCCTGGGTGCGCGGGCTGTGGGCCGGAGAGACGGACGATGTCTGGGCTGCGGGCGAAGGGGGGACACTGATCCACGGCGATGGCGTGAACTACTTCCCCTACACCGGAGACGGCCGCGCCAACCTGAACGCCGTGTGGAGCAGCGGGCCCGGGGACATCTGGGCGGTAGGCGGCGGCGTCCTTCATTGGAACGGCGCGTTCTGGGTGCAGGAGGACCAGCCCACCGGCACCCTGTGGGATGTCTTTGGGATGGGGCCGGATGTCTGGGCCGTGGGCAACGGTGGCGCGGTGATCCGCCTGCGCGGCGAGCTCGGGGCGCAGCTGGGCCGACAAGAGACGCACCTGGGCAGCGCGCTCTTCGGCATGTGGGGCAACGCCCGCAACAACCTGTGGATCGTCGGGGCCGCGGGTACGATATTGCACTTTGATGGCAACCAGTTCACCCCGGTCAAGACCGCCATCACCGACAATCTGTGGCGCATCTGGGGAAGCGGGCCGTCGGGGCAGGAGGACCTGTGGGCGATTGGCTTTGGCACCACAGACCAGACCAACGACAGCAGCATCTGGCACTATCACGACGGGGCGTGGAGCCTGGCCCACACAGTGGCCGGGGCACGGCTGTGGGACCTGGGCGGGAGCGGTCCAGATGATGTCTGGTTCGCTGGAGAGAACCGCACCCTGCTCCACTTCCACGGCGGCGCCTTCTCCGATGAAGGGGCGGTCTTCGACAAAGACGCCGTCCTGAGATCCGTGTGGGTGAATGGAGACCTGTGGATTTCCGGGTTCGATCCCCATGGAACCCTCTTCGCCCAGCGAGGAGCCGGGTCCGGAAGCTGGCAGATCAATTACCTGCCCGTGGAGGACCTGATCAACGCCATACACGGGGCCGGCCAGGACTTGATCGCGGTCGGCCAGGCCGGCATTGTGCTTCGCCGCACGGGGTCGACACCATGAGGCCCGCTGCCGCCCTGGTCTTGCTACTTTTGTGCGGGTGCGACGATCGGGCGGTGCTGGAGATCAGCCTCTTCAACCGGCCGGCGTCGGTGACTGCCCTCTCCATCGGGCTGGAGGTGGCCACTTCACCGAACCAACCGCCGACCGGCTACTTGCCCCAGCCCCTGTCGGGCAACGATCTCCAGCAGGTGGACGTGCGGCTGCCCATCGGGGCCACCGGGCCCGCCAGGGTGCAGGTGGACGGGCTCTCCTCTGGCGGCTGCGTCGAGCGCGAAGGGAGCGGGATGGTCGACGTGATGGGGACCGGCCACTATCCCCTGAATGTCCCGCTTCTGGCCCCGCAGGAGGCCGGGTGCTCGGTGGCGATATCGACGATAGGGGGTGGGGGGGGCACCGTGGTCCCCGTGGGCACAGGCCCCCCATGCGACCTTTCCCCCGGGCCGTGCCGTTGGCCCTTCCCGAGCCCCGGCCTGGAAGTGCAGCTCATCGCCGAGGCTGACAGCAGCAGCGCCTTCCTCGGTTTCTCCGGCGACTGCGTCGGCGGTAACCCGTGCGTCCTGCGCACCGCCGCGCGGGCCCGCGCCGTCCAGGTCGGCTTCGCACCCCGGCACGCGTGTACCGCAGCTGGCTGGTGCTGGGAGCGCCCCTTGCCCGCGGGAGATCAGCTCAGCAGCGTCTTCGCCCTCGCCGAATCGGACGTGTGGGCAGTCGGTGAGGGCGGCACCGTGCTGCATTCGACAGGGGCTTTCTTCGCACCGGTGGCGCTGCCCGCTGGATTGCCGGCACGCTCCTTCACCGCGGTGTGGGGACGCAGCGCCAACGAGGTCTACATCAGCGGAAAGAACGGGACCCTCCTGCGCTGGGATGGCAGCGCCCTGTCGCTGGTGCCGACCCGCTCGACGGCGCAGCTCCAGGCGGTGACCGGGTCCGGGAGCGAGATCCTGGTGGCCGGATTTTCTGATTCCGCTGGTCAGGCGGTGGTTTTGCGGCAAGATGCGCAACTCGGCGCGTTCATCGAGGACAAGAGCCTACCTGCGGGGGTCCCGCACCTGTGGGGGGCGCGCGCCTTTGATGACCAGGTCGTGCTGGTGGGCGACCAGGGGACCGTCCTGCGTCGAATCGGCGGGGTGTGGAGGCACGTCGACGCTCCTACCCCGCACAACCTGAAGGCCATCTGGGGCCATTCCAGCGACGACTTCTGGGTGGTCGATGACGCGGGGACCGTGCATCACGCTCACAACGGACAGTGGACGGAGGTCGCCCTGCCCGGGGAGAAATGGACCGGCGTGTCGGGGTTGGGAGAGGAAGTATGGATCAGCAGCGCCAGCGGTTCGCTGTGGCGGGTCCTGCCCGGTGGGCCCGTGCAGCAGCTTTATCGCGCCCCCGGATCGGTTCTGACCAGCGTGTTCGCCGCCGGTCCCCGTCGGGTATTCGCGGTGGGATCGGGCGGCAGCATCCTGCGCTACAACGGCACCCAGGTGGACCAGCTGGCTGGCGGGTTTTCGCCATCCCTGCGCGCCCTTCATGTGATCAACCCGGATGACATCTGGGCGGTCGGCGATCTGGGGGCGCTGTGGCATTATCAGGCCGGAGGCTGGCAAGCGCAGCCCTCGGCCTTCCTCAACGACTATCAGGGGGTATGGGCCAGCGGCAAGAACGACCTGTGGATCGTGGGTTCGCGGGCGCTGATCCTGCACAGCGACAACATGGGTGTGCTGCATCCGGTGGACATCATCAGTGCGGAAGGCCTCGAACTGTTAGACCCGGATGGGAAAGATTCCCTCTTCTCCGTGTATGGCACGGGGCCGGGGGAGGTGTGGGCAGTGGGGAACAACGGCCTGATCCTCCACCTGACCGCCGGTGTCTGGAATGTGCTACGAAAGTCCGTCGTCACCAACGGTACAACCCATCTGGTCACCTGGAACAGCGGGTGGAGCAGCGGCGGCCTAGTGTGGATGACCGGAAGCACCGATGAAGGCATCGCGACCATCTTGCATGTGAAGGAAAACAGCGCCGTTGTTTTTCCCGCTGGCTGGCAGCTGCGGTCCGTCCGCGGGCAGGGCAACCGCCTATACGCGGTCGGGCAGGCGAACGGCAAAGGCCTGATCCTGTCGGGTGACGGAACGGCCGGCGGCTGGCGCGTCGATCGGCAGGACCTTCCGCAACCGCTCACGCACGTCGAGTCCGCCGGGGACTTTTACGCCACCGGCGAAGGCGGGCTGATCTTGCATCTGAAAGGCGGCGAGTGGCAGGAAGAGGCCAGCGGAGCGTCGAATGCGCTCTTTGACCTCCGGCGTGACTCGACGGGAAAGCGGTGGGCGGTGGGCGAGTTCGGAGCGATCCTGAGCAAGGGGCTCTGAGCCCGCGCGGTCGCCCATTTCGTCACGAATCTTGCGCCGGCAGTCCGAGTAGCCCGGAGGGCAGGGGGTCTTCAAATGCTACTTTCCAAAGACGAAGATGCGCTCGCCTCCGGTGCCGGCGCTTTCGCGCAGGTAGATCTTGTCGGCCCAGCTTTGGCCCTTGCGCCGGTCGAAGAGGATCAGGTGGCCCTCGCTCTCGCCCATCCACATCCGCCACCTGGTCGAGAAGCTGCTGCGGCGACGGGGGCAGATGCCCCAGGAAGGGGCTGACCCCGAGGCTGAGGAGCAGAACCTGTGGGACAAGCTGTGCGCGGCCTCCATCCAGGGCCGCATCGCCACCAGGCCCAAGGTCGGCTGGCGAGTCCGGCGGCTCAGCGGCCATCCGGTGCTATTGCCCCCGGGGGAGGCCGATGCCGTTCGCTTCCGCCAGGGCGGCTTGGATGGCCGCCCGGTCCGCTGTCCAATGCAGATATGCGTCTTCGACGGCAGAGTAGCGGTACGCCGCGATGTCCATCTCGGCGCGCCGGGGCAGGTACACGGCCCGGCCGTCGGGGCCCAGACACCGCGAAACCGCCTCCGGCAAATAATCTTCCATCGCGCCGGCCAGCGTGGCCCTGGGAACGACCTCGTGAAACGGGCGGATCGCGCCGGCCTTCTGCAACTCGTCGGCGATCACATCGTTGGCCGAGGCCAGCGCCAGCCCGCTCGGGTGGTCCCGTTCCTTCTGCAGGGCGCTGATGACCTCCTCGAAGCTGGCGGCCGTGACTACCTCGATATCCACGTCGTGCTGGGCGGCGAAGAGGTCGAGCTGGTTCTCCTTGATCCACGCGGCCCGCGGGAGGTCCGCGCGTAGCAGCAACTTGAGGTGCTTTCTCGTCGCCAGATGAGGGCGCTCGGGGTGCAGGTTGATGAGCAGGAAGGCCACGTTGGCAGCGATGCCGAGCACCAGCAGAGCCCGCAAGATGAATGTGTGGAGCACGGGCAAATGGTAATCCCAGACGGGCCCCAATTTCTCTGTTTCGACCGGACAACCGATCTCGCGGATGCCGGTCCCCTCACCGCAGCCGATCTCCAGAATGCGGCCGAGGGCCGGGGCATGAGCGGCGCGACTCGCTCCTCAGAACAGTCTGTCGCGGGCCGAGCGGGTGGCGACGGTGCCACCTGCTCGTTTTCGCTTTCACCGTTGGCGCCTGGGCCGCTTGAGAGCCTCTCACCCCGCTGTCGTCAGCTCCGCGGGCGCTTCAACCGGAGGCCCATGGCCCCGGCGCTTAGGTCGCCGCTCCACCTCGGCGATGATTTGGGCACCGAACAGCAGGATCGCGGCGCTGGCCTCCAGCGTCAGCAGCACCACGATGGTCGTGTCCAGGGGTATCCGCGGCCATCTCCTGTACTAGCCCGCCGACCGGGACATCATCGAACCCGGGGCGCCCTGCGTACCTCTGCTCACACCACTTCGCGGTGATGCGCACCAATTCTCGGTCCTCGTCAGGCAGGAACCGCCGAACCGCCCACATCGTCCGGGCAATGCTGCGCGGCCGGTTGCCTTTGACCGCCTCCAAGTGCCGCCGGTACTGTTCAATCGCTCGCTTCACAGTGAGTCCTTCGGGGATGCCTTCGAGTTCCTTTTGCTTGACGAGCTTGAGAGCGTCTGCTCCTTCTTTCGTGGGGGCCGTGTAGACCTCTCGGCCACCCTTTTTTCCGCCCAGGA
>JBBRLA010000201.1:0-12584 GCA_038231615.1 Polyangia bacterium
TAGACATACTCATTTGAAACCCCGCTTGTGCTAAAGAAGCACCATGACTCGCAGGTTCAACACCGCCGGCCCCTGCAACCCGGAAGATCACTACCTGCTGCCCACGCTGCGGCGGCTCCCCGACGTGCGCCAGATCATCGACGACAAGGGCTACTTCATCCTGCACGCGCCACGGCAGGTGGGCAAGACCACTTCGCTGGTATGCCTGGGCCAGGAGCTGACCCGCGAGGGCAAGTACGCCTCGGCGTTGGTCTCCATGGAGGTGGGCCAGCCCTTCCGCGACGTGGGCGCCGCCGAGCTGGCGGTCCTGGACAGCTGGCGGGACAACATCGAGCACAACCTGCCCCCGGATCTGTGGCCGCGCCCCTGGCCCGAGGCGCCCCCGGGTCGCCGCATCGGCGCCGCCCTTCATGCGTGGGCCAAGGCTTGCCCCCGGCCGCTGGTGGTCTTCCTGGATGAGATCGACGCCCTCCGCGACGAGGTCTTGATCTCGGTGCTGCGCCAGCTCCGGGCCGGCTACGGCAACCGCCCGCAGCAGTTCCCCTGGTCGCTGGCGCTTTGCGGCCTGCGTGACGTGCGCGACTACAAGGTCGCCGAGGGGCACGAGGGGCGCCTGGGCACCGCCAGTCCCTTCAACATCAAGGTCGAGTCCCTGACCCTGCAAAACTTCACTCCGGCGGAGGTCGCCGATCTGTACGCGCAGCACACGGCGGAGACCGGGCAGGTCTTTCTCCCCGAGACGCTGGACGCGGTTTTCCGAGATACCCAGGGGCAGCCGTGGCTGGTCAACGCCCTGGCCCGGCAACTGGTGCAGGTGGTGGTCCCGGACGGACGCGCGGTGACGGCGGCGGACGAGGAGGCGGCGCGCCAGATCCTGATCCGGCGCATGGACACCCACCTGGACAGTCTGGCGGACAAGCTGCGCGAGCCGCGCGTCAAGCGCATCATCGAACCCATGCTGCTCGGCGAAGTGTTGCCCGCTGTGCCCGAGGAGGACCTGCGCTACCTGATCGACCTGGGCCTTTTGCGCATGGAGGAGTCGGGTGGCGGCCTTGAGATGGCCAACCCGATCTACGCGGAGGTGATCGTACGTCACCTTGCCCTGGGCGTACAGGCGTCGCTGCCGCAGATCCCGGCCACGTGGCTGACACCGGAGGGCCGCCTGGACGCAGGGAAGCTTTTGGCGGCCTTCCTGGAGTTCTGGCGGGAGCACGCCGAGGCGCTGCTGGGGGCCGCCTCCTACCCCGAGGCGGCCCCGCACCTGGTGCTGATGGCCTTCCTGCACCGGGTAGAGAATGGCGGCGGGGTGGTCACCCGCGAATACGCGGTGAACCGCGGCAGGCTGGATCTGTGCCTGCGCCGGGGAGCAGACCGCGTGGCGATGGAATTGAAGGTGTGGAAAGCGGGTCGCACGAATCCGGTCCCCAAGGGACTTGTGCAGCTGGACCGGTACCTGCTGGGGCTGGGGCTGCAAGAGGGGTGGCTGGTGGTGTTCGACCAGCGGCCCGGTGTGGCCCCCATCGAGGAACGCACCCGCAGCGAACAGGTCATGAGCCCGGCGGGACACCGGGTGACCTTGCTCTGGGCTTGAACCTGTTGACCGAACCATCTCCCCTACTTTTCGGGAGTGCGCCCGCTGAGCCCACACTCGCTTACCCGCATCAGCCACTGGGCGCCCGTCATTGCTGTACAATCCGTCATCGAGGTACCTCCCCCGGGCCGGCTTGTTTCTTACTTGCCGGAGGTATCTCGTTCTTCTGATCTTGTCCGCCTGATTCGTCCTCCGACGACCCGAGTCTCTGGATCTGTATCCGCAACCGGCGCCGCGACTTGGCCGATAATCCCTTTCGGAGTACACTGATTCACGCGGGCTTCCGCGGGAGCTTCGATGGCCGACAACAAGAACCGCCAGCGACCAGGTCGGAAAGACGACTCGGAAGAGGATCGCGACGAGGAAGGGCGTCCTGGCCTGGACCAGGAGATCGCCCGAAGGTACGATCCGCAGGCCCTCTCGCGCCTGGTGATGCGCGACGCGGGGCGCGGGGAGTCCCTCGATCTGCACACCCGCAGCCAGATGGAGCGGCGCCTGGGGGGCAACTTCGCCAACGTCCGCGTCTACCGCGGCCCGCTGGCCGAGGAGATCACCCGGCGCTACAACGCCGACGCGGTGACCGTCGGCGCCACCGAGATGGTCATGGTGCGCGAAGGCGCCCGTTCAAACTTCCAGTCGGCGACCGGCAAGTCCTTGCTGGCCCACGAGCTGACCCACGTCCGGCAGCAGCAGCGCGGCCTGCACTTCGCCACGTCCGGCGGCGGCGGCGAGCACAGCACCACCGAGCAAGAAGCCGAGCGCGTCGAGGCCCGCGTCCACGCCGAGGAGCTTGGGCGAAAAGGCGACCGCGGGGCGGAGCAACACAAGCAAAAGCGCGAGCATCGCTTCTGGACGCTGGTGAAGCAGGAGGTGCTGAAACTTTTCCAGGAGCACCAGGAGCTTCAGGGCATACGCGACGGGGAGCATCCGTCTTAGTCTTCGGCATCGTGATCGGCACAGGAGCGGCATGGGCGAGCTTGTCGAGAGCAAGGAACACCTCCTTCACCTTTTCCGGGACCGGGCGCTGCGCGGATGCACCTTCCGCCAACTCCGGCTCAATGGCCTTCAGCTCGGCCACGCCGATCTGAGCGACACCACCTTCGAGTCCTGCGACCTCATCGGCGCCGAGCTGGTCGGGGCGAACCTGACCCGGGCGCGCTTGGTCCGGGTGGACCTGCGCGGGGCGCACCTGGCCGGGGCGACCGTCGATCGAACCCACTTCGAAGACTGCGACCTGACCGAGGCCGACCTGCGGGACGCGCACTTGCAGGACATGGAGTTTCTGCGCTGCGCCCTGCCGAATCTGGTGCTGGAAGGCGCTCGCCTGGGCGGTTGCAGCTTCACCTCCTGCGAGAGCTACGGGCTGAAGATGTCCCGGGCGGTGCTGGTGCGCTGCACCTTCAGCCACGTCGAGCTGGGCGCGGCGCAGCTCACCCGGGCGCGGCTTCGGGCGGCCACTCTTTTGGACAGCAACCTCGCCGGGGCGAGCCTGATCGGGGCGGACCTGCACCAGGCGCTTCTTTTCCGCTGCAACCTGCAAAACGTGCAGTTCAAGGACGCGACGATGGCCGAGGCCAGCCTGATCGCCTGCGAGACCACCGGGGCCGACCTGCCGGCGGGCGGCTTCGGTCTTGTGAATCCAGAGGGAGCCAAGGAATTGGGTGCACCATGAGCGACCACGACCTGCGCCGGCAGGCCCGCGAGATCCGCGAGGCCCTTTCGCGCTACGACCGGGACCAGCTGATCAACATCCTGGGCCACGTCTTCGCCCACTACGTCATGCAGGGCAGCGAACCGGTCTCCCTGCCGCAGCGGGGCCCCGCCGCCGGGGCCGCCGCAGGGGCGTTGGGGGACGAGCTGGTCGGGCTTTCCTTCGCGCGCCTGATGGAACGCCTGCAGCTTCGCCTGGACCTGCCCGAGCTTCAGTTCTTCGAGGTGCAGGACGGCAAGGTCAGCGTCCGCGTGGGCGGGCGCCTTCACCCGCTGGATGCGCCCACCCCCGCGCGCGAGCCGCTGCCGACCCCGGCCCGGGTCACCAGCAGCCCCGTCTCGGACCCGGCGCCAGCCCCGTCGGCGAACCCGGCCCCCGGGGTCTACGCGGTCTCCCGCGGACCCGGGCCTGGGGCACAGCCTTCGCAGGCAGGACCATCGCCTGGCGCCCCCGGGACCTCGGCTTCCGCGTCCAGCCCGGCTTCTGCGCCCGGCCCGGCCTCTGCATCCGGCCTTTCCTCAAGCTCCTCTGCCGGCGCGGTGCCTCCGATGGGCTACGCCGGGGCGCAGCGTCCCGAGACCACCGCCGGACGATCGATTGCGACTGCGACGGCGGCCCCCTCGGGAGGGCCGGCCGCCCAACGCGGGGCCCCGGCCCGCCCCGCCGCCGTGCCCAGCCCGCCGGCGCCGGCACAGCCCGCCCGGGAAGAGCGCCCCACGGAGGAAGGCGGCGGGCGCTTCTCGATGCTGGAGATCGACTGATGAGCGCCCTTCTGGCCCGGCGCTACTACGTGCGCGGCGTGGCCCAGCTAGCAGAGGGCCGCTACGACGACGCTTGCCGCGACCTCTCGGAGGTGGTGCGCCTTTTCCCCGGCTTCGCCGAGGCACGCATCGGCTATGCCCGGGCCCTGATCGGCCTCTCCGACGCGCCCCGGGCGGTGCAGGTGCTGCGCAACGGGCTTCACCACGACCCCCTGCCCAGGGAGCGCGGCCAGCTCCAGCGGGCGCTGGGGGACGCCCTGCTGGCGGGCGGCGACTATGCCGGGGCGGAACAGGCGCTTTCCGAGGCCGCGCAGGGCGGCGCCGAGACCGCCGATCTCCACGATCGCCTGGCCCGGCTGCGGGCCCGTACCGGGCGCTTCGCCGAGGCGTTCGACGAACTCCTGCGCGCCGCCCGCCTGTCCTGAGCGGCCCGACTCCCCTATTCCGCGACCACGCGGACCAGGATCGCGCTGGTGTTGTCGACGCCGCCGTTGTTCAGGGCGGCCCGGACCAGGGCCTCGCAGGCCTCTTTCAGATCGCTGGTCGCCGCGTCCACCATCACCTCGCGCAGGATCCAGTCATCCACCATGTCCGTCAGCCCGTCGCTGCACAAAAGGTACACGTCGCCCGGCTCCAGCGCCACCATCTGATGCTCGACGTCCACGTCGTCGCGCAGGCCCACCGCCCGGACGATCACGTTGTCGTTGGGGGGCCCGAAGTGGGAGGCCAGCTCCGGGTTGTCCTCGTACAGGTTGATCAGCGAATGGTCCCGCGTCACCTGCAAAAGCTCCCCGGTGCGGTAGACCACCCGGTAGATGCGGCTGTCCCCGACATGGCACACATGCATCGCCGCGCCGTCCTGTCGCAGCCCGACCACGGTGGTGCCCATGTTGTGCAGCGAGGGATCGTTGCGCGCCTGGGCGAAGATCGCCGCGTTGGCCGCCCGGATGGCGCTGACCAGCACATCGGCGTCCCCGCTCTGGGGCCCCGCGCGCACGACTTCGTCGATGGTCTTGACTCCGAGTTGCGAGGCGACCTGGCCGCCGACGTGGCCGCCCATGCCGTCGCACACCACGAAGAGACCCAACTCCGGCACGAGGAGAATCGAGTCCTCGTTTTTTTCGCGGACCAGACCGACATCCGTGTGGCCGACGGAATCCAGACGCATCATGTAGTTTTCGACGATAATCGCAGGCAAGGGCCATGTCAATGAGACCTCACAAGTTGACCGTCATCGGCGCCGGGATCACGTCGCCAAAAGACCTTCCCCAGACCCCCCTCGGGGTGCTGTCGATCCACTTCGAGGGCGGGCAGTGCCGCGTCGCCTGTCCCTTCTGCTACCTGGGCCGGCGCGAAGCGCCCCCCGAATCGGGGCCACCGGGGCTGGACATGAAGGTCGTGCGCGAGGCGCTCGGCCTTTTGCGCTACGACGAGGTGGCGATCGCCCTCTCCGAGCCGGTGGAGGCGGTCCTCCCGGCCCTCTCCGAGATCGCCCGGATCGCCCGGGAGCGGGGCTGCCGGGTGGCGCTGACCACGACGCTGGCGGTGGCCGCCTCCCTGCCCCGGGATGCGCTGTGCGGCATCGACCGGCTCAGCCTGTCGATCGACCCCTGGAAGGGCCCGGTCACCGCCGAAAACGTCGCCGCGGCCCTGTCGGTGATCGGCGCCCGCTGCGACGCCGAGGTGGTGCTCATCGTCACCCTGAGCACCCGGCGCTTCGCCCTGAAGCTCCTCTCCGGGCTGCTCGGCGAGCTTCTGGCCCTGCCGGCGGTGGACCGGGTGGCGCTGAATGCCCTGAAGCCGCCGCCGCCGTGGTGCGATCGGGCCTTCTGGCTGCGGGCCCTGTCGCGCCTCGGGCCGCTTCTGCGGGAGCAGCTCGACCGGCGGCTTTTCCTGGACTGCTACGTGGCGGCGCGCATCCTCCAGATCGGCGGCTGCCCGGCGCGGCCGGATTTATCCCCCCCAAGCGCAGGGCCCGGGGTGGCCTTCCGCGGCTGCGTCTACCAACCCGCCCCGGACTTCATCGCCGAGACCGGCCAGGGCCTCGCCTCCCGCCTGCTGGGATTTTCGCCCCCCACGGCCTGCCCATTTCCGATAAACTGACCCGGAAAAGCCGGCCCTGAAACGGCGCGTGCCAGCACCGCGATTTGCGTGTAGCATGCGGGCCCATGTTGCGTGCGCTTTTGAGCGTCTTCTTAGTGGTCTACTTCGCCATCTGGCTCAGCGGGGGCCTCGGTCTCCGCTGGCCGGAGGCGGTGTGCCCCGAGTCGCTGCTCTTCTTCACCCGCTCGGCGTGTCTGTTCCCCCACGCCGCGGTGGACGCCATCGACTACCACGCCGAGGGCTGGGACTGCTCCCGGCGCCGCTGGGTCGAGCTTGACTTCCACCCCTACTTCCCGCTGGTCATCTCGGGCAGGGAGACCCGCTTCGAACGCACCGTGCACCTCTTCCGCCACAACCCGCAGGTCATGGGGGACCTGCGGGCCTTCCTCATCACCCACTTTAACCCCGACCACCCGCAGGCGCCCATCGCCGACGTCCGCCTGCTCAGCTCGCGCCTGCCCCTTGCGCCCCCGGGCGGCACGCTGGCCCGCTACCAGCGCCCGCGGCTCTCGGAGGTGCCGGCGGCCCAGCGCAAGCTGTGGTCGCGCCCCACTGCGATGACCCTGCGTGACGAGCGCTGCCAGGCGGCCGTGCTGGGGCAGTCCTTCGACCCCCGCGACCCCCGCGACCCTGACGACCTGCGGCGCCCGAGCAGCCGCCCCTCGCGCCGCGCCCCGGGCCCCGAGAAAAACGAAAACGGGGGCGAGTCGTGACCGCTTTCTTTTCGCGCATCTATGATGCCTGGCTGGGTTTCTGGTTCGCGCCCCAGAAGGCGCACCGCATTGCCCTTTTGCGCATCGTCGCCCCGCTGGCCATCCTCGGGCTGCTCTCCTCGCGCCTGTGGAACTTCCGCGAGTTCTTCACCAGCGCCGGCTACCACGTCCCCGACCTGCTCCAGAGCCGGGTGCAGCAGCCGTATTACATCCACCCCATCGGCGAGCTTTTGGCGCACCTCATCGCGATCCTTCTGGTCCTTTCCGGCCTCTGCGTCTCGCTGGGGCTGGTCACCCGGCCGGCCAATGTGCTCTTCGCGGGGCTGCTGGGCTATGCCTCGCTCTTTGACCGGGTGTCGGCGGTGTCGGTAAACAAGCTCGGCACCACGGTGATGATCGCCCTGTGCTTCTGCCCGAGCGGTGCCCGCTACTCCCTGGACGCCCTCCTGCGGCGCCGGCCGGCCCCCGACGAATTCCCCGGGGCGCCCCTGCGCTTCCTGCAGGTGCAACTGGCGGTGATGTACTGCGCCTCCGGGCTCTGCAAGACGCTACAGGGAGACTGGCTGAAGAACGGCTACGTCCTGTGGTCGCAGATCCAGGGGCACTACCAGACCGCCTTCGCCTACTTCTTCGGGGGGCACCTGCCCTCGTGGCTGTGGCCGCCCCTGCAGGCGCTGGTGCTGGGCTACGAACTCTTGGCCCCGCTGCTTCTTTCGCTGCGCCGCACCCGTGGGGCCACCCTGTGTTTCGGCTTCCTGATGCATTTTTTCGTGGCGCTGCTCTTCCGCCGCATCGTCTATTTCAGCGTCCTGATGATGTCGTTGCTCACGCTCTTTCTGTCCGACCGCGTCCAGCTCTTCTTGCTTTCGCTGCCGACGCGGCTCTTCCACCCCCAAAACGAGGCCAATCCCCGATGAGCGCCCTGACCGATCGCCCCTTGCTCCCCGCGACCGCCCGCACCCCAGCGGTGGCCGATGCCATCGCCAACAACCACGCCGCCATCGTCCACGAGGTGGCCGAGACCGTGGCCCGCGAAAAGGTGGTGGTGGTGGGCATGGCCCAGAACCCCTTTGTGAAGAAGGCCCGGAAGGCCCTGCAAGAGGCCGGCGTGCAGTTCACCTACCTGGAGTATGGCAGCTACTTCTCCGAGTGGAAGCCGCGCCTGGCGATCAAGATCTGGAGCGGCTGGCCGACCTTTCCCCAGATCTATGCCCGCGGCACCCTCATCGGCGGTTTCAAGGAGACCGCTGCCGCCCTGGCCGACGGCTCGCTGAAGCAGCGGCTGGCGTAGCCGGTACAAAGGCGTCCGCTTCGGACCCCTTGGGCTCGACGGCCCCGGCGTCGGGTGACGACGCCGCGGGCAGCGCCCGTTCCGCCTCGGCGAGCTGGGCCACCGCGGCGGCCAGCGAGTCGCGCGCCTCGTCCGCGTAGCCGTCCACCGCCGCCGACCACACCCGGCACAAGAGCCGCTCCGCGTAGGCCAGTTCCCCGAAAAGATGCGCGAACGCCGGTACCCCGTGGCGCTTGCGAAAGGCGTCCCGGCTGGCCATCACCACCGGAAAGATCTCGTCCAGCACGGGATCCAGTTGCAGCTTCAGCCAGAGCAGGTACGCCGCGTCCTCCCCTGGGGCGCTGGCGCTGGCCAGGACGTCCAGCGCGGGAATCATCGACCCCGTGGGCTGCGGGACCCCGGGCAGCCCCGACTGCACCGCCCGCACCGTGGCGAAAAGCCGCTGGCACTCCGCCTGCGTCGTGGCGCCATCCCCGATGAGGTCAGCCTCCCCGCGCCGGTGCCAGCGCAAAAGGCCCATGGCCGCCAGCATCAGCCCCACCCCGGTCCCGAAAAGCGGCGCCGATGGACGCGACTGCCACGCGGCCGGGCCGCCGGTCCCGGAGACAGGTGCCGGCTCCAGCGAGAGCCGGGCCGCCCCCAGAAGCGCCACCACCACCCCCGAGGTCAGGAGCAAAAGCCCCACCCCGCGAAAGGCGGCGTGGGTCATGCGCGGCGCGGCGTCCTTTTTGGCCGGGGCACCGTCCGCCGCGGCGACCCGCGGATCTCTCGCGCCGCTCATTGCGCCACCTCCTTCAGCCCTTGCGCCACCTTGAAAAGGCCGATGGTCACCCCGGCCAGCGAGTCGCCCACGATCAGGCCCGCCGCCAGGGGCAGCCCGCTCTCATTGCACCAGCGCTCGCCCAATTGTTTCTCCGACCACATGCCCAGAATGCAGCCCAGGCCGTAGGGCAGGATATAGTGGAAGGGGATGTACATCGAAAGCCCCACCAGCACCCCCATGCCGCCGCCCACCGCGCCGGTCAGCACACCTCCCACCACCGCCCCGGACAGGTAGCGCAGCACCGGCGCGCCGCCACCGCTGATGCCCAGGATCGCCGCTTGCAGCGCCTGCGCCTGCGGGGCCGGGACCTTGTCGGTGCCGATGCCGTACGCCTTCCACACGTAGTACAGTGTGACCAGCGAGATCGGCGGCCCGATCCAGGCCACTGCCAGTTGGGTCCACTGCTGCATGATCGGCCGCGACCCGACCAGGTAGCCGGTCTTCAGGTCGGTCATCATGTCGGCGGCCTGGCTCATGGCCACGCAGCAGGCGGCGCCGCAGGCCACCGAGACCGGGACGTTGTTGCCGGTGACCAGCATCAGGCAACTGATGGCGATGAGGGCCATGCCCGACATCGGCGACCAGTCGGTGAGCCCGGTGCACTGGGCGATGATGATGCCGCTGAACCAGATGTAGACGATGCCCACCACCGATACCATCAGCGCCCGCCCCGGACCGACGCCGGTGGGGCCGAGCTGCGCCAGCACCCAGAGCACCACCAGGCCCCCCACCGCGCCGATGAGGAACGACCACGGGCCCATCTCGTCGCGGTTTTTGGCCGCCGGCCCGCCCGGCCCGCGGCGGAGCAGGCCCGAGAAGGCGCTGCCCACCAGGGGCAGGATGGTGACCACCCCGGCCAGGGCCCCACCCAGGAGCATGCCGATGCCCAGCGGCCGGTCGATCTGCTTGAAAATGACCCCGCCATCGGGCGGTGCCCAGCCCAGCGCCACCAGGCCCGGGGCGAGGATCCAGTTGGCCAGGATGCCGCCCGAAAGGACCACCAGCCCGGCCCGGCCGGAGATGAAGCCGGCGCCAATCGACAGGGCGGAGACGGCCCACACGTTGGTGGCGTAGGCCGGCATGTGCAAAAAATTGCCCAGATTGACAGTCTCCGGGATGAGTACGGGGCAGCCGGGCCACACGGTGGGCAGCCCGATGAGGGTGGCCAGCACACCCGAGACCAGCACGCCGATGCCCAGCAGCACCGACTTGCGGATGCCGGCGCCGGGTGACCGGAGGATCTGCGCCACCGCGACCCCTGTGGGGAAGCGCAGGCGCTCCAGGTCGATCATCTGGCGGCGCAAGGGGATGATGAAGAGCACGCCCAAGAAGGACCCAGAAATGGTCGAGAGCCCCATGATCCACGGGGAGAAGGGCTGCTTCAGCAGGTACAGCACCGGGACGGTGAAGATGACGCCGCTGCACGTGATGTTGATGGCGGCGGCGACGGTCTGGTTGATGTTGTTCTCGACAATGGTGCCGGTGCGCATCACGCCGCGCAAAAGCCCCCAGCCAAGGATGGCGGCCACCGCGCTGGCGGGCACGGTAAAGCCAATGATCAGGCCGGCGTAGGTGAAGCTGATCGTCAACAAGACTCCGACCAGAATCCCCAACGTCAGGCCCGCGAACGTGACCTCCCGGTAGGCTTGCTTGCCACCCGGGAGGCCCTTGCCGCGTTGCGGAATACTCATCTTATCAAGTTCGCATGAAGCCCCATCTTTTCACAACCCTTTCCTCGTCGGACAATGCAGTTTGTGTGGTCAATTTCTACACAGGGCGTGTGCACATTTTGTGCACCGCTGTATGCGTATACCGCAGCTTTGGAGGTTCACCACGGCCTCTCTTTGTCCGGCTTGTGCTGCGGCCCGCGGTTCGCCGAGGAGGGGGCCGCGCCAACCGGCGTCAGATTGTATGATTCCGTGCTCTTGCATCGGTCCCGGTTGCTGCTACTGTAGCTGCGAGGTCACTGTCGTGCTTCTACCCAGGTTCCAGATCCCCATTCGCTATGAGACCCTGGTCAAGATGGCGGGCGAGAAGGAGTTGCGCTCGATCGTCATCCGGGTGCCAAGCGGCCTCGCCGCCATCGAAAGACGCTGCGCCGAGATCGAAAGCACTGGGCAGGGCTCGTTCCTCATTGTGTACGGCAAGTCGGGATCCGGGAAGTCGACGCTGCTGAACACGGCCCACCTCTTCCTGCAGGATGTGCGCACCGAGGTGATCGACCGGCGCGAGACCATCCGGCTGGTGTTGGAAAGCTACCCGCCGGCGAAGGAGCGGCTGCGCATCGTGGTCATCAAGGCCCGTGAGACGCTCGCCGACACGCCATCGGATACGCTGGAGGCGGACATCCTGGCGATCAACAACTTCCTGCGCACTGAAGAAGGGGCGCGGACCCTCATCGCCTGGCCCTGCAACAAGCCGGAAGTGCGCGAGACGCTCTATCGTCTTGCGCATGACATCGGCGGGACCGCGCTTTTGGGCTCCGATGGGCCACTGGCTTTTGCTGGGCCCTCCACAGAGAACTATGTGGACATCGCCGTGCGTACCATCGAGACGCTGAATGGCGGCGCATCCCTGGCCAGCCTGGGGATCACCGAGCAGGAGGCGCGGCGTCTGGCGCTTGGAGCGGACACCGTTGGAACCTTCCTGCTGAACCTGAGCACCGAGGCGCTACGGCTGCGCGATGACCTGGCGCGGCGCCTGCCCGAGAAAGACTGGTGCCAATTCTGGATTGTCGTCGCGGCTGGGAACGATCCAGAGGATCAGGTCGCCACGCTTACCTACGGCACCGAATTTCACGTGGACACCGCGCGCCTGCTGGCGATGACCAGCTCCAACATGGCGAAAAAGCTGCAAGGCCAGCCCGACAAGATGGGTATCCTCGGCACCATGCTGGGGGCCCGATTGCTCTATCTGCCTGCCACCACGGCACTGGAGGTGATACAGGATGGAGCCGACGACGTGCTGCGGGCCCGTCTGGGACTCGATTCCCCGACCCAGAAGGGCCAGGGCCTGCTGCTGGAGAGCAAGTTGGCACTGGCTTTCAAAGGGGGGGCAGACAAGCACCAAGCGGGCCGGGCGCAAACCCGAGAAGGCACGCGAGCGGTTCAAGGCGCTGACCCAGCGCGCCAGCGAGGATGACGGTGCGCTCAACCGGCTGCTCGGCCAAGCGCTGCAGGCGGCCGGCTTGACTACCGCATGGGAGGCCGAGGCCAAGCTGGGCGAGACCCATACGCTCTTTTCAGACCTACTCTGCCAGACCGCGCGCGGCCCCATTCGCCTGGAGTTCATGTGGCGAGCAGAGGTCGACCGGGCAGCCATCGCGAAGTACACCCTGGAGAAGCTGGTCAACTACGGACGGGCCATCGGCTTCCTGAACGGTGCCTGACCGGGCCTGACCACGTAGACGTGGTGAAGAACGGCCCTCGGCACGCCTCCCGCCAACGAAGGGGTGGCTACACCAGCAGGCGCTTTAGCATGGACCGATGCGGTCCTTGAGGATCATGTGAAATAAATTGCCTGTTTGCCCGGCGCGGATCTCCCGGATCGGGCGGTGAGTCAATGCAGCGACCTGCCGGGCGAGAACGCGCA
>JBBRLA010000202.1:0-12567 GCA_038231615.1 Polyangia bacterium
GATGTCGATCTTGGTGGCGAGCATGATCGCCGCCTGGTGCAACCGATCGGCGTCGAAGCGCAGCGACGCCTCCAGCAACTCCGCCACCTGCGCGGCAAGCCGCGCCTTGATCGCATCGGCCTTCCGTCCCGGCGCTGCTTCCGCGCGCCCGGACAACGTGCCGATCTCCGCAAGCCGCGCCGTCAATATCTTGCCGAGCGCGAGCCCTTCGGTGCGGCGCATCTCGACGAGACCTTTGAGCACATCGCCGAAGCCCACCACCACCGCGGCCTCGGCAGCGGCGCGCTCGGCCTCGGTGGGCCACAGAAGCGTGCCGCGCTTCCCCAGCGAAAGTCGCAGCGAGCGCGACGGCTGGTGGATCAGCCAGAAGTCGAAGACCGTGCTGCGCGCGGCCCCCTTGCGAGGCAGAGCCTGCTCTACCAGAGTGCCTTCCGGCCCTCGCACCCAGTGGGTCAGGAGCTGCCGTGGGCCATGCTTGAGGGCACGTGGGTGCAGGTAGTGCAGCGGGTCATAGCGAAAGAGCTCGCGCACGCCCAGACACTGGTAGTGCACAAGTTGCGCCGGGCTGTAGTCCTTCTCGTATTCGTCCGAGACGACCTCGACCGCTAGCACCGGGCCCTTGCCCCCGTGCTCCCACAGCTTCCAGCTCTTCACCTCTTGCAACGGGGTCGTCTCGTCATCCAGGACGTACACGTCTGGCGCCACGTAGCGCTGGGGATTGCCCTGTTCGTAATAGAAGTTCTGGTTCCCGGCGACCAGCACCGGCCGATCCAGGTCGGCGAAGTAGCTGCGCAGGATGGGGATGAGCACCAGGTTGCACACGAAGAACTGGAGACCGCTTTCGCCCATGTCATCACCTGTCGGGTAGTGGATCGGCGCGGCGGTGCTGCGAGCCGGCGTCAGAGGGATTTCCAGGGCTTGCGACAACATGCCCTCAGCTTAGCAGGGTAAAGGCCGTGCAGCCAACCCCAGGGGTAGACACCCAGTCTAACCCCGCGGCGACCTGCCGACCCGTCGGAGAACCCCGGATAGGATCGACAAGACAACCGGAGGGGCGGGGCAACAGGGGGTCGACTTCGGAGGCTCATCGCCGCGGTCCCTACAGATCCACCAGTTCGACCGGCCCCAGGTCGCGCCCGAGGAACCGGGCGCCAATCTCGGCCACCCGCGCTTCATCTGTGACAAAGCATTCCAGGCGGTCCACCGCGCGACGGGACAGAGGGGCCGCCCCGCGCGGTTCCCGCAGCAGCGAGAGCCGCAGCAGCGCCGCCTCCGCCGCGTGGGCCATGGCCTGTGCCGAGTCCACCAGGCGCACCGGGTGCTCCCACAGCTCCGCCGTCACCTTCGCCAGCACCCGGGAGAGCAACGGATAGTGGGTGCACCCCAGCACAATCGTGTCCAGGTCCGGGGCCCGCCCCCGCAGTTCCCCCAGGTAGCGCCGCGCCACCTGGACGGCGATCTCGTCGTCCTCGGCGATCCAGCCCTCCTCCACCAGCGGCACGAAGAGCGGGCACGCCAGGCCCTCGACCCGCACCTTTCGCCCGGCGGGCAACGTGGCGGTGAGCGCCGCGATGGCCGCTGGGTAGGCCCCCGAGCGCAGGGTCGCCAGTGTCCCGATGACCCCGATCACTCCGCTCCGGGTGGCGGCCACCCCGGCCCCGGCCCCCGGCTCCACCGCGCCCAGCACGGTCACCGGCAACTCCTCGCGCAGCGCCGGCAGCGCCGCGGCGGAGGCGGTGTTGCAGGCAATGAGCATCAGCTTCACCCCCTGTCCCATCAGGAAGCGGGCGGCGTTCAGCGAGTAGCGCGTCACCGTCTGCGGGCTGCGGCTGCCGTAGGGCACCCGGGCGGTGTCTCCCAGGTACACCAGCCGCTCCGCCGGCAGGTGCTCCAGCACCGCCCGCACCACCGTCAACCCGCCGACACCAGAGTCAAAGATACCAATCGGCTGGTCTTTCGATGGGGCCACCCCGACACCGTGCCGGGCACCAGCGGCCCTGTCAAGCAACCCGGCCAAAGGGTACTTTTCAGATTTGATGTTCTCCCCAGGGAACTCTTCGCTCTCGACGCCCGTCTCCTCAGGGCGACGGATACTGCCGAAGACTTCATGCCCTCCTTTTGGTCCGGCCATTCTGCCGACGGTCTCGCCTGGCGATCTGGGCAAATTTTATATTGACCCGTGCCCCTTGCCGCCCTTAGTCTCTTCTGGTGTAGACTGTACGCTCAGTCTAGTTCTTCGGCATCGTGTGCAGCAGCGCCAGGAGTGGGATCGCATGAATGAAACTTCGAGGAGTCCGGGAAGTTCCACCGAGTCCGAAAGCCACGGCGATTCATTGACCGCGGCGCTTCACGAGACATTGACCGCGGCGCCTGCGGCGCTTCACGAGACATTGACCGCGGCGCCTGCGGCGCTTCACGAGCGTACCGCCCCGCTGATGATCGGCATCGACATCGGCTCCACCACGGTCAAGGCGGTGGTCGTCGATCCGGTGACCAAGGCCATCCTGTGGAGCGACTACCTGCGCCACCAGACCAAGCAGGCCGAGTTCGTCATGGACTTTCTGACCCGCATCGAGGCGGCCTTCCCCAAGGTCCCGACGAACCAGATGCGCATCTTTTTGACTGGCTCGGGATCCTCCCCGATCACCCCGCACGTCGGGGGCAAGTTCGTCCAGGAGGTCAACGCCGTCACCCTGGCCGTCGAGATCCTGCACCCCGACGTGGGCTCGGTCTGCGAACTGGGCGGGCAGGACGCCAAGATCATCATCTTCAGAAAAAACGAGAAGACCGGCGACACCACCGCCCAGACCTCGATGAACGACAAGTGCGCCTCGGGCACTGGCGCCACCATCGACAAGTGTGTCATGAAGGTCGGCCTGCCCAACGAGGAGGTCGTCAAGATCAACTTCGACGACAGCAAACTGCACCACGTGGCGGCCAAGTGCGGCGTCTTCGCCGAGACCGACATCGTCAACCTGGTGAAGTCGGGCATCCCGTCGATCGAGATCATGAACTCGCTGGCCGACGCCATCGTGATGCAGAACCTGTCGGTGCTGACCCGCGGCAACACGCTGAAGCACAAGGTCTTGCTGCTGGGCGGCCCCAATACCTATCTGCCCTTTTTGCGCGATTGCTGGCGCAAGCGCATCCCGGAGACCTGGCGTGACCGTGGGTATGACTACCCCAGGGACGTGCCCATCGAAGAGCTGATCATCGTGCCGGAGAATGCCCAGTATTACGCGGCCTACGGCGCGGTGATGTACGGGCAGCATGAGGCGGCCCACGTCGGGGTGTACACCGGCCGGGCGGCCCTGGAAGAGTTCATCACCACCGGGCGCAAGTCCCGCCTGGGGGACACCGCCGGGGCACCGCTCCTGCGCTCTCCCAGCCGCGAGGACAAGAACGTCGAGCTGGAGGCTTTTCGCGAGCAGTACAAGCTGCCGGCCTTCGAGAAGAAGAAGCTCCAGCCGGGACAGGTGGTTCGCGCCGTCATCGGCATGGACGGCGGCTCGACCTCGTCCAAGGCCGTGCTCATCGACTTCGACACCGCCGAGATCCTGACCAAGGAATATCAGCTTTCCAAGGGCAACCCCATCGCCGACACCAAGGAGATTCTGGGCAACATCCGCCAGTACATCATTGATCAAGGCGCGGTCTTGCAAGTGATGGGCTTCGGCGCCACCGGCTACGCCGCCGACGTGCTCCAAGAGTCGGTGAAGTCCGACGTCAATATCGTCGAGACCGTGGCCCACATGATGTCCGCCGTGCACTTCTTCGGCGACGTGGACGTCATCTGCGACATCGGCGGGCAGGACATCAAGGTCCTGTTCATGGAGAACGGCGACATCAAGAACTTCCGTTTGTCCAACCAGTGCTCCGCCGGAAACGGCATGCTCTTGCAGGCCATGGCCGACCAGTTCGGCGTGCCCATCAAGCAGTACGCCGAGGTCGCCTTCGCCGCCGACCTTTCGCCCAAGTTCTCCTACGGCTGCGCCGTGTTCCTCGACAGCGACCGCGTCAACTTCCAGAAGGAGGGCTATTCGAAGGAAGAGCTGCTCGCGGGGTTGGCACAGGTGCTGCCCAAGAACGTGTGGCAGTACGTGGTGCAGATCCCGCGCATGGCGGGTTTGGGGCGCAAGTTCGTCCTTCAGGGCGGCACCCAGCACAACCTGGCCGCGGTCAAGGCGCAAGTCGACTACATCAAGGACCGCGTCCCCGGCGCCGAGGTCTACGTCCATCCCCACACCGGCGAGGCCGGCGCCATCGGGGCGGCGATGGAGACCCTGCGGGTGGTCAAGCGCAGCGGCACCAGCACCTTCATCGGCATCGACGCCACCATCGACCTGAAATACACCTCGACCAACGACGAGTCGACCCGCTGCCACTTCTGCCCCAACGAGTGCCAGCGCACCTTCATCGACACCGAGACCCCCGATGGCAGGACCAGCCGCTACATCGCCGGCTTCTCCTGCGAGAAGGGCACCGTCGAGTCCGAGGAGGCGATGCTGGAGGTGGCCAAGCAGCGCAAGCGGCTGATGAAGGAGTTCCCCAACCTGGTGGATTATGAGAGCAAGCAGCTGTACCGGCACTTCTACGATCCGCCGCCGCTGCCCACCGCCGACACCCTCATCGACGACGTGGAGATGAAGAAGGGCTTCCTGGGCGGGCTCAAGCGGGTCCTTGTGCGGCGGCCCTTTCAGCGCTCCTCTGCCGAGTCGCAGAAGAACCGCCTGCGGGTGCGCATCGGCATCCCCAAGGTGCTCAACGTCTGGACCATCGCGCCCTTCTTGCGCACCTATCTCGAGGTGCTGGGCATCCAGAAGCAGCACGTGGTTTTCTCCGACGATACCTCCGAGGAGATGTGGCAGGAGGGCGGCAAGTACGGCTCGATCGACCCGTGCTACCCATCGAAAGTGGCCCAGGCCCACCTGCACAACCTGCTCTTCCACCACCACCGGGAGGACAAGAAGCTCCAGTACATCTTCTTTCCCTGCATCACCCACGTGCCGGCGGGGCTGAACAAGGTGATGGACACCGCCTCGTGCCCGATCGTGGCCGGCGTCCCGGAGGTCATGAAGGCCGCCTTCACCAAGGAGACCGACTTCTTCGCCACCCGGGGCATCACCTACCTGGACCCGGCGCTGACCCTCACCGAGCACGCCCTTTTGCGCCGGCAACTCTTTGAATGCTTCGGCCCGACCCTTTTGGTCACCGAGGACGAGAGCGACTTCGCCGTGGAGCAGGCCCACAAGGCCATGGAGATCGTCGACGCCGACTTGCACAAGCGCGGCAAGGCCATCCTGGAGCAGGTCGAGATCGAGGACCGCGTGGCCGTGCTGATGCTCGGCCGCCCCTACCACAGCGACCCGGGCCTGAACCACTCGGTGCTGGAGGAGTTCCAGGTCCTGGGGTATCCGATCCTGTCGATGCGGTCCATCCCCAAGGACCCCCGGTGGCTCTACCGCTTCTTCAAGGAGGACATCGACAAGGGGCTCATCGACGGGCCGCTGGAGGTGACCGACGTGTGGCCCGAAAACTACTCGGCCAACTCGGTGCAGAAGGTGTGGGCCGCCAAGTTCGCCGCTCGCCACCCCAACGTGGTGGTCCTGGACCTGTCCTCGTTCAAGTGCGGGCACGATGCCCCCACCTACGGGCTGATCGACTCGATCATCAGCACCAGCGCCACGCCGTACTCGGCGCTGCACGACATCGACGCCAACAAGCCCGGCGGGTCGATCAAGATCCGCGTGCGGACCTACGCCCACAGCCTGAAGCTGCACGAAGAGCGGCTGGATGACATCAGCAAGCGCAAGGACGAGCTGGCCTACAAGATCGAGGAGAAGCGCTTGCAGCTCTTGGAGCTGAAGCAGGATCAGCTGCGGCAGCGGCAGCAGCAGGACGATTCGCTGCGCCAGCAGATCGATGAGGTCCGCCGCAAGGTGGCGGAGTACGCGGCCAAGTACAAGCCCACCGGCGCGACGCTGGAGCCCGACAAGGGCCTGGTCCGCCTGGGCATCAAGAAACCCGATGACAACCGGATCGCCCGGCTCTAGCCAGGTAGAAAGAGGGCATGACAATGGATATTTCAGCCACGAAAAAGTCAGGCGAAAACAGGGTCAAGCTGCCGGTGATCGGCAGCCCCAAGCTCGATTTCGACCTGGACGCTGAACTCAAGAAGTTCGAGGACGAGCAGCGCGAGGTTTTGGGCCTGAAAGCCGCGCCGGAGCAATGGCGCGACGACAACCCCCAGCGCTTCACCAAGGGCCAGCGCCACCACACCACGGTTTTGGTGGGGGGCCTGACCATGGCCCATGACTATCTGATCACCGGGGCCCTCGGGGGCCTGGGCTACAAGGTCGAGAGCCTGGACTGCCCGGACAACGCCGCCCTGCAATTCGGCAAGGAGTTCGGCAACCGCGGCCAGTGCAACCCAACCTACTTCACCGTCGGGAACCTGGTGAAGCACCTGACCCACCTGCGCGACAAGCAGGGCCTTTTGGTCAAGGACATCGTCGAGAACCACATCTTCATCACCGCCGGTGCCTGCGGCCCGTGCCGTTTCGGCACCTACGTCACCGAGTACCGCAAGGCCCTGCGCGACGCCGGCTTCGACGGCTTCCGGGTGATGCTCTTTCAGCAGCAGGGGGGCCTGAAGCAGGCCACCGGCGAGGCCGCGGGGCTGGAATTCAACCCCAAGTTCTTCCTGGCCCTCATCTGCGCCGTCATGGGCGGCGACGTGATCAACGTTTTGGGCTACCGCATCCGCCCCTACGAGAAGGTACCCGGCGCGACCAACAAGGCGCTGGAACAGGCCAAGAAGCTGGTCCACGACGCCCTGCACGAGCGCACCAACATCCTGGTCGCCATGGTCAAGGCCCGCCGGGTGATGCGCACCGTCGAGGTCGACCGCACGATCATCAAGCCCAAGGTCTCGGTCATCGGCGAGTTCTGGGCCATGACCACCGAGGGCGACGGCAACTACGGCCTGCAGCGGTTCCTGGAGTCCGAGGGCGCCGAGGTGGACATCCAGACGGTGACCAACTGGATCCTCTTCATGCTCTGGGAGCAGCGCTGGGACACCCAGCAGCGCATGACCCTGCGGCAGGAGGACAAGGGCAAGAAGGGCCTTCAGGGCGTCAACGTGCCCAAGAAGCTGGCCTCGCTGTGGGTCGCCGAGAAGGTGGTCCGTGGGATGTTCCAGGTCTTCGCCCGGACCATCGGCCTGCACAACTACCCCCTGGCCGACATGAACCTGGTGGCCGACACCGCCAAGGAGTACTACAACAACCACCTGCGCGGCGGCGAGGGCCACATGGAGGTGGGCAAGCTGATCCTCAACGTCACCAAGAAGAAGGCGACGATGACCCTGTCGGTGAAGCCCTTCGGGTGCATGCCGTCTTCGGGGGTGTCCGACGGCGTGCAGTCCTTCGTCACGGAGAAGTTCCCCGGGGCGATCTTCCTGCCGATCGAGACCAGCGGCGATGGCGCGGTGAACGTCTACAGCCGCGTGCAGATGATGCTCTTCAAGGCGCGGCAGGCGGCGCGGGCGGAGTTCGACGCCGCGTGCCAGCAGGTCGGCGTCACCCCCGAGGAGCTGCGTCTCTTTTTGGCGAAGCACCCGCGCTTCAGCAGCCCCTTCTACTGGCCCGAGCACAAGGTCAACGCCACTGCGTCGGATGTGGTGCTGAACGTGGCGCCCTACGTCCGGGACCCCCTGCATGGGGTGAAGAAGCTGGGCAAGAAGCTGTCTTCCCTTTTCAGCCGCAATCAGCCCGCCCACTAAACAGAAGCACCTGGCCGGGCAGCTTTTGGCGTACCGCCTCACTCCCTTCGGTCACGTACAGTAGTACGCTCCCTCGGTCGCTGCGGGGGTGCGCCAAAATCTGCTCCGGCCATGTGCTTCTTGCTGACTTTTCGTCAACTTGACTCTGTATGGTAGGTCCCGGCCGCCGGGCATCCCCCGGCGGCGGCTCCGCGTCTACTGCTTGACAAAGCCCCGCCGGGCTGGAACAACCTTCCCCATGCGGAGCGTCGCTTACATCCTCGCCGTCACCTTGGCACCTGCTTTCCTCTCGGCATGCAGCGTCCCCACCAGCGCCGAAGTGTGTCACGCCACGTGCGCCGAGTGGCAGCGCTGCCTGAACCCGCAGCCACTGGCCGCCGCCGCCGCCATCTGCACCGCCAACTGCCCCATCCAGTGCGCCCAGATGATGACCGAGGCGGCCCGGACGACCTGCCAGCAAACCTGCTCTGCCCATTGTGACCCCAAGACGCTCTGCGACAGCAACTGCGACGCCTACACGAGCAAGTACGACGATGTGGACACCATCGACGACTTGCGCTGCACCAACTCGAAGGACGTGCGTCAGCAGCAGATGAGCTGCCTGTCCGATGCATGTGGCGACGTCATCAACTGCCTGAGCGGCATCGACAACACCTGCGTGCTCCCGATCTAGCGATCTGGATGGGTTGACGGCCGCGGACACCGCCCGTGACGACCGGCTTGGCGCTGGGGCTACTTCTTCTTCTTGCTGCGGAACAGGCGGCTGAAAGAGGACTCGTCGGACTCATCCTGCTGGGCCCCGGCAGTGCCAGCTTCCTCACGACGGGGCGATGGCAGGTGCTTGGCCAGCTGCTCGACCAGAGCGTGGGCCTCTGGGCTCAGCTTCTTCGGCACCTCGACCAAAAGCCGCACCACCAGATCGCCTCGTCCTCGACCGCGGACGTTGGGGATGCCCCGCTGTGGCAGCACCCGTTCCGACATGGGCTGGGTGCCGGCGTGGACCTCCAAGTTCTCGCTGCCGTCCAGCGTCGGCACCTGCACCGTGGTCCCCAGCACCGCTTCGGCGAAGGTCAGCGGCACGTCCACCAGCAGGTTGTCGCCGTCCCGCAGGAATCGCTTGTCGGGCAGCACCTTGAAGTGGATGTACAGGTCCCCGGATTCTCCCCCCTGTGCCGGGCTGGGCTCGCCCTGGTTGGACAGGCGCAGGCGGTTGCCGTCGTCGATGCCCGCGGGCACGGTGACCGCGACCGATTCCTTGCGCACGATGTGCGCCGATCCCTTGCAGGTGGGGCACCGCTCCTGGATCACGACCCCCTGGCCGCGGCACTGCAAGCAAGGCGTGGCGATCATGAAGAAGCCTTGCTGATGGGCCACCTGGCCGCGCCCCCCGCACCCCCTGCAGCGCATGGGCTGGGTCCCGGGCTTGGCGCCGCTGCCGTTGCAGGTGGCGCAGCGCACATGGCGTTCCACTTCGATGTCCCGCTTCAGTCCCCGGGCCGCTTCCATGAAGCTCAGCTCCATGGCAACCTGGATGTCCTCGCCTGCGGGTACGCGGTTGCGGCCGAAGCTGAAGATGTCCGAGAACGCCGAGAAGATGTCCTCGATCCCCGAAAAACCATGGAAGCCGGCCTGCGCCGGCCCCTGGTGCCCGTAGCGGTCATAGAGCTGCCGCTTCTCCGGGTCGGAGAGCATCTGATACGCTTCCGCCGCTTCCTTGAACTTCTCCTCCGCCCCGGCGTTCCCCGGATTTCTGTCGGGGTGGTATTCCATCGCCATTTTCCGGTACGACTTCTTGATATCGCCCTCGTCGGCGTTGCGGGCCAGGCCCAGGACCTCGTAGTAGTCTCGCTTGGTCATGCTCATGATGGTACATCTGGCAAGCTAATGATCCCGCCCGAGCGTGTCAAGCCAGCGGTCGATCTGGCTTGGGTCGTCAGAACACCTCGTACCCGAACCCGCGCAGGAGCCGGCACAGCTTCATCAGAGGCAGCCCGATGATGGCGGTGTCGTCGGCGGTCTCCGGGTCGGCCTGGATGTGCGCGAAAAGGGCGATGCCCCGCCCCTCCAGCCGGTAGGAGCCGGCGCAGTCCAGCGGCTCGTCGGCGATCACATAGGCCGCGATGGCCGCCGGCGAGAGGGCCCGCATGGTCAGCACATGCACATCCGTCGCCACCTCGGTGCGCCCCGAATCGGGTTCGTGCACCGCGACCGAGGTGATCACTCGGTGCGCATGCCCGCTCAGGGCGTGAAGTTGCGCCATCGCCGCGGCCTGGGTGCCCGGCTTCTCCAGCACCGCCCCGTGCAGGTCTAGCACCTGATCCGAACCGATGATCAGCGCCGAACGGACCTTAATCGACTCGGCCTTGCGCACCGCCAGGAACCGGGCCTGCTCGTCGGGGGGCAGATGGCGCCAGTGGGTTTCGTCGCAATCCGGCGCCTGCATGGTGAACGGGACCCCCAGCCGAAGCAGGAGCTGCTGCCGGTAGCGGCTCGTGCTCGCCAAGATGATCAGGGGCTGGCTCATGATGGTTTTCTCCAGGGTGCGGTACACTGTAGGTAGCATGACGACTGGCATCTTGCGTTCTTCCCCACCAAAAGCGACCCGCACTTTGTTTTTTTCGGCCCTGTGCGGCCTGTGTGCCCTTTCGGCGTGCAGGAAAAACCCCGTGGCGATCCACTTTGCCGCCCGGGTGGGCCAGAGCCCCTTCCGCTGCGGGCAAAGCTACCCCGGCCTGGGCACCAGCCACTCCACCTTCACCCCCGCCGACCTGCGCTTCTACCTCAGCGAGGTCCGGCTGGTGCGGGCCGGCGGGCAGGAAGTCCCCCTGGAACTCGACCCGGACGAGCGCTGGCAGACCGGCGACGTGGCGCTCCTCGACTTCGAGGACAAGACCGGCCCCTGCTCTAACGGCACCACCGACGTCAATGACACGATCCGCGGACGCGCCCCCGCGGGGGACTACCAGGGCCTGCACTTCACCCTGGGCGTGCCCTTCTCGCGCAACCACAAGGACGCCTCCAGCGCCCCCTCCCCGCTCAACCTGGGCGGCCTTTTCTGGGGCTGGAACGGCGGCTACAAGTTCCTGCGCATCGATGGCCGGAGCACCCGCCTTCCGGGCATCGAGATTCACATCGGCAGCACCGGCTGCACGCCAGATCAAGGCCAGGGCCAGGTCAGCGCCTGCGCTCGCCCCAACCGCGCCGACATCCTTTTGACCGGCTTCGATCCCCTGCACGGGACCGTGGTGGCCGACCTGGCCGCGCTGCTTTCCGACACCGACCTGGATAAGAACAGCCCCGATACGCCGCCCCTGTGCATGAGCGGCGGCACCGACCCGGACTGCCAGGGCGTGTTCCAGAACCTGGGCCTGGATCTTGTGCAGGGGACCCCCGATTCCTCGTTGAAGCAGCGCTTCTTCCGGGCAGAGTAGATCGCCATGTTGATGAAAAAGGCCAAGGCCGAAGCCGAAACCCTCTGGCATCGGCTGCTGGTCACAGCCGGGCTCTTCGGCCTGTCGCTGTCGATTCTGTCGACTCTGTCGTTGGGGTGCAAGTCGAAGGACGCATATCCCTGGGTCCTTCCCTCCGGCCTGCCCCGGCCCATCGAGCCCGAGGACAACCCCGTCACCCGGTCCAAGGTAGAGCTGGGGCGGCGCCTGTTCTACGACACCCGGCTCTCGGTGAACGCCACCCTGTCGTGCGCCACCTGCCACCAGCAAAAGCTCGCCTTCACCGATGGTCGGCCCCGCGCCGTCGGCGTCAACGGCGAACTGCACGCCCGCGGCGCCATGTCCCTGGTCAACGTCGCCTACGGCACCAGCTTCGGCTGGGGCAACCCGGTCATCACCAGCCTGGAAAAGCAGGCCATGATCCCGCTCTTCACCGAGCACCCGGTGGAGTTCGGCCTGGCCGGCCACGAGGACCAGATGCTGGCCCGCCTGCGCACCGATCCCCGCTACCCCGCCCAATTTGCCGCCGCCTTCCAGGGCGACGCCGGCCCGGACCCGATCAGCATTGCCAGCATCGTCCGCGCCATCGCCTCCTTCGAGCGGACGCTCATCTCCTACGACTCGCCCTATGACCGCCACCTGCTCGGACAAGACCAGGGCCCCATGTCGGCCTCTGCCCAGCGCGGCGAGATGCTCTTTCACTCGGAGCGACTGGAGTGCTTCCACTGCCACGGCGGGTTCTTCTTCACCGACTCGGTGATCTTCCGCGGCAAGACTTTCGTCGAGACCGCCTTCCACAACAACGGGCTCTACAACCTCGACGGCAAGGGCGCGTATCCGAAAGGCAACGCCGGGGTCTACGAAAGCTCCGGCAACCCCGCCGACATGGGCCGCTTCAAGGCCCCCACCCTGCGCAACATCGCCCTCACCGCGCCCTACATGCATGACGGCAGCATCGCCACCTTGGAAGAGGTCCTCGATCACTACGCCGCCGGGGGCCGCACCCTGCCCGCCGGGCCCTTTGCGGGAAACGGCAGCCAGAATCCCAACAAGAGCACCTTCCTCCTGGGCTTCACCCTGACCCCGCAGGAGAAAAAGGACGTCCTCGCCTTCCTGAACAGCCTGACCGATGAGGGCTTCATCCGCGACCCGCGCTTCGCCGATCCGGGACCCAACTGAACGGCTTCGTGCACGAGCGCGGCTGGCGCGCGAGACCCGGGGTTGTCACACTCTCCTTTACATGAGCATGGAACCCCTGGGACACGCCGTCCAGACCGTGGCCGAGCTGCACGCCCGCGCCGAGCTGGGGGTCAGCAAGCACCAGCGCAAGGTCGA
>JBBRLA010000203.1:0-12496 GCA_038231615.1 Polyangia bacterium
ATTCGTCAGGCGATCTCCCGGGTCGCCCGGCGCCTGCGCCTCCAGGCCGCCCTCACCGGCGCTGTCCAGGGCGCTATCGTCGGCACCGCCGTCCTCGCCGGCGGCCTCGGCCTCTTCCGCGGCGGCGTTCTCTCCCGCCATCAGCTCTCCGCCGTCGCCGTTCTCGCCGCCCTGGCCCTGGTGACCGGCATCCTCCTTGGTGCCCTCCGCCGCATCGAGCCCCTCGTCGTCGCCGGCCGCATCGACCGCAGCCACGATCTCAGCGACCGCATCGGCTCCGCCTGGCAATTTGTCAACACCCTCCCCGGCGATGTCCCCCCCGGCACCTATCTCCTCAGGCAGCTCGCCCTCCACGACGCTGCCCGCCTGGCCCCACAGGTGGTCCCCAAAAGGGCCGCCCCCTGGTACCGCCCTCCACACCTCCTCGTCCTTTGCTGCCTGGTCGCCCTGGTCCCCGTCGCCCTCTTCGCCCGGCTCCCCGGCCGTCCCCGCGTCGCCCCATCCCCCAATGAACTGGGCCAGCAGACCCTGCGCCTTTACGTCGAGCCCGAGTGGATCGCCCCGGAGCGCGAGGACATCGCCCGCCTGCGCGACGAGGCCAAGAAGAACGGCGACGAAGAGACCCAGGCCGTCGCCGAGGAGATGCAGCGCCTCCTTGACCAGATCGAGCGCGGCGAACTGTCCCGCAAGGAGGCTTTCGATCGCCTTGCCGAGCTGGAACAGCGCCTCATGAAGGGAAAGGACGGCGCTCTCGAAGAACTCCGCGAGAAGCTGCGCAAGGCCGGCGCCGAGCTGGGGAAGGACAAGCTGGCCAAGGAGCTGGGCCAGGCCCTGGTCAAGGAGGACCTGGCTCAGGCCCAGAAGGAACTGCAACGACTGGCCGCCCGCGCACAGCAGCGCGACGGGCGCGAGCGCAAGGACAAGCAGGACCTGGCCCAGGCCCTGTCCCGCGCCGCCGAGCCCGAGAAGCAGGCCGAAACGTGGCAGGACCGCACAAAAGACGAGCAGCGCACCCACGAGGAGCAGGCCCTCCGCGAAGAAGAGCGCCGCCTGAAGAAGCAGCAGCAGGAGAAGCCCGGCGACGAGGAGACCGAACGCCGCCTGAAGAAGGTCCAGCGTGAACTGGAGCGCCTGGAGCGCGAGAAGCAGGAGCGCGCCGAGGCCCAGCGGGAACTCGAGCGCCTGCAGCGTGACCTGAAGGAGGCAGCCGAGCAGATGCAGCGCCAGCTCGACAAGATGACCCCCGAGCAGCGCCAGGCCCTTCAGCAACTGGCCAAGGACATGAGCCGCATGCAGGACGAGGTCCGCAAGCTGCAGAAGAGCGGGGGGCAGGGGCAGGGGCGCGGACAGGCCATGGTCACTCTCGGCTCGTTGAAGCAGGTGCTGCGCCGGGTGGCCCGTAGCAGCATGGGCCCCGGGCAAGGCCAGGGCCAGTCGGCCCAAGGGCAGAACGGCCAGGGACAGGGAAAGAATGGGCAGGGCCAGAATGGGCAGGGGCAGGGGCAGGGCCAGGGACAGGGAAAGAATGGGCAGGGCAAAAACCCGATGAAGGATTTTCTCGAACGGGCCAACGGCAAGGGCGGCGACTCTGACGTGCTCGTCGAGGGCGATGGTTCGGAGAAGGACGGCCAGAGCATGATGATCCTGGGCGAGGGCAACGACCCCGTCATCATCCCCGGCCTAGGCCTCGGCCAGCAGGGCAACCAAGGCGGCGGTCAGGGCAACCAGAAGCTCGGCGGGGATGGCATCGGCAACGAGCATGACCCCAATCTCCTGGGCGCCCCCAGCCAGCTTGCCAGCAAGCGCCGCATGACCAAGCTGACCGGCAAGGAGGGCGCCGGTCCCTCCCGCTCCGAGACCATCCTGGGCTCCGCCGAGCGCGGCTTTTCTTCCCAATCCTACAAGAAGGTTTATGGCGACTACACCTCGGTCTCCGAGGAAGTCATGTCCAAGGAGCGCGTGCCCCCGGGCTACCGCTTCTACGTAAAACGCTACTTCCAGCTCATCAAGCCCCGGGAGTGAGTCCGACAACAGATGACGCCCGCGACAACCAGGCAGACAGAAAAAGCCGGCCCGGGACGTCTTTGACGTGCAGAGAAAGCCAACCGAGGTCCCCCGATGAATGAGACCGCAAACATACCCGCGGGCGACATGCAGGCGACCGCCGAGCAGGTCGCCGCCTTCCGTCGCGACGTGGGCGCCCTGCGCGACGAGATCGGCAAGGTCATCGTGGGCCACGAGGGCATAGTCGAGGGCGTGGTGATGGCGCTGCTCGGCGGCGGCCACGTCCTGCTCGAAGGCGTCCCCGGCCTGGGCAAGACCATGCTGGTGCGCACCCTGGCCGAGGCCATCGACCTCAGTTTCTCGCGCATCCAGTTCACCCCCGACCTGATGCCCGCCGACATCCTGGGCACCAACATGCTCATCGAGCAAGACGACAGCCGCGGGCGCCGCTTCGAGTTCCAGCGCGGCCCGATCTTCGCCCACATCGTCTTGGCCGACGAGATCAACCGCGCCACCCCCAAGACCCAGTCGGCGCTTTTGGAGACCATGCAGGAGCAGTCGGTGACGGTGGCCAAGACCACCTATCAACTGCCCTCGCCCTTCCTGGTGCTGGCCACGCAGAACCCCCTGGAAATGGAAGGCACCTACCCCCTGCCCGAGGCGCAGCTCGACCGCTTCTTCTTCAAGCTCAAGGTCACCTTCCCCTCCCGCGAGGCGCTGCATACCATCCTCGATCGCACCACTTCCGATCGCCCGGTCCACGCTGGCAAGGTCATCGGCGGGGCGCGCTTGCTGGAACTGCGCGCTCTGGCGCGGCAGGTTCCGGTGGCGCGCACCGTGCAAGATTATGCCATCCGTGTGCTCCAGGCGACCCATCCGCCCAATGCGCACGGGGATTCTGCCGCCGCGCCCGCGGGAAGTGGCAAGGCCGCCAAGTCGGCCTCCGCTGTCGCCACCGAGGGCGTGGTGGAAGAGGTCCGCCGCTTCGTGCGCTACGGCGCCTCTCCCCGCGGGGCACAGGCGCTGCTTCTGGCCGGGAAGATCCGCGCCCTCTTGGCCGGGCGCTTCGCCGTGTCGTGCGACGACATCAAGCAGGTGGCCCGGCCGGCGCTGCGCCACCGGATGATCCTCAACTTCGAGGGCGAGGCCGAGGGCATCGACCCCGACCGCATTGTTGGTGCGATCCTCGACAAGACCCAGGAGCCGTAGGGCCGATGGCTTCGATTCCGGCCGCGACGACTTCTACGACCGCGACGAATTCTGGCGCGTTCGACCAGGCGTTCCTGAAGAAGCTGGAATACTTGCACGTGGTGGCCAAAAAGGTCTTCGCTGGCCGCCTGCGCGCCGATCGCCGCTCCCGCAAGACCGGCGCGGGCGTCGAGTTCGCCGACCACCGCGACTATGTCCCCGGCGACGACCTGCGCTACCTGGACTGGTCGGTCTACGGGCGCATGGACCGCATGCTCCTGCGCCTCTTCCAGGAAGAGGAGGACCTGTACATCTACATCCTGCTCGACGCCAGCGCCTCTATGAAGGTCGGGAAAGTCGGGAAGGTCGGCGCCCGGGGCGGCGACGCGTCCAAGCTGGCCTACGGCGAGCAGGTGGCCGCGGCCCTGGCCTACGTCGGCCTGGCCAACCTGGATCGGGTATCGCTTTTCTCCTTCGCCGACGGCCTGCGCGACCGCCTGCCGTCGGCCCGGGGCAAGGGGCAGATCTTCAAGATGCTGGACTTCCTGTCCGGCCTTTCGCCCGCAGGGGAGACCTCGCTTTACACGGCCCTCTCGGCGTTCGTCCACCAGACGACGCGGCGGGGCGTGGTGGTGGTGATCTCCGACTTCTACGATCCCAAGGGCTACGAAGAGGGCCTGAACCTTCTGCGCTACCACCGATTCGAGCCCTCGGTCATCCAGATCATCGACCCGAAAGAGGCCGACCCGCAACTGCGCGGCGATCTGGAGATCGTCGACATGGAGACCGGCGAGCTGCGGCAACTGACCCTCTCGTCGCGCCTGTGCGAAGAGTACCGCCGCGAGCACACCGCCTACTGCCAGGCGCTGCAAGCCTTCTGCGCCGGCCGCGGCATGAGCTACGTCCGCGCCGACACCAGCGTCCCCTTTACGGACCTGGTCTTGCGCATCTTCCGCATGGGGGGTTTTCTGCGATGAGCTTCCTCGGGCTGCCGCTTGTGCCACTGCTGGCGCTCTTCGCCGGTGCGGCGGGGGTGCTGACGGTGCTCTATCTGCTGCGGCAGCGGCGGCGGCGCATCGAGGTGCCCTTTGCCCGATTGTGGCAGAAGGTGGCGCGGCAGACCGAGTCCACCACCCTGTGGCAGCGGCTGAAGCGGTGGCTCTCGCTGCTGCTGCTGCTGGTCATCCTGGCACTGCTGGTGGGTTCGCTGGGGGACCCGCGGCTCTCGTCTTCGGAGAAGGGGCGGACGGTGGCGTTTCTGATCGACGCCACCGCCTCGATGCAGGCGACGATGGGCGACAGCGACGGCGCGGCCCGAGTGACGCGCATGGATCGGGCCCGGGAGGAGGCACGGCGCCTGATCCGCGGCATGGCGGGGGACGATCTCGGGGTGGTGGTGGTGCTGGATGGGCAGCCGGCGCCGGTGGGCGGGCTCACCGGGGACGAGCGGGATCTTCTGTTGCAGGTGGATGGGCTGACCGCCCGGGACGGGCCCGGCGATTTGCCGCGGGCGTTGCGCCTGTGCGGGGATCTGCTGGCGGGCAGGAAGAACCCGCAAATCGTGCTGATCTCCGACGGCGGTTTTGCTGATGAGGCGCTTTCGGCGGCGCCCGCGGCGCTTTCGGCCGCGCCCGCGGACCCCTCGGCGGTGGCGCCACGGCTCCTGTATCTGCCCGTGGGGTCGGCGCTGCCGGTGGGGCCGGCCATGCCGGTGACGCCGATGGGGAATGACGCCCCGGCGGCGTCCGGCGCGTTCGTCGGCAACGTGGCGATCACCGCCTTCTCGGTGCGACGCTATCGTCACAACCGCCTGAGCTATGAGGTGCTGCTGGAACTGGCGTCCTTCCCGCAGGAGGGCGCCACGCCGCGTCCGGCGCAGGTGGTGCTGGAGCTGCTGCAAGAGGGGGAGATCGTGGACGTGCAAAAGCTCACCCTGGCGCCGGGGCAAAGGACGCAACGGTTGTACCCGAACCTCTCGGGCTCGGGGCTGCACCTTGAGGCGCGGATTCACCTTTCGGCGGGGCGCGACCTCTTGCCGCTGGACGACCAGGCCTACGCCCTGCTCCCGGAGCGGCGGCGGCAGCGGGTGCTGCTGGTGACCGGGGGGGACCTCTTTCTGGAGGGGGCGCTGCTCTCGGCCAGCGCAGGCGAGGAGAGCCAGCTTCAGATCGACAAGGTGCGGCCCGCGGCCTACGACGGGGCACAGGCGGCGCGCTACGACGCGGTGATCTTCGACGGGTTCACGCCCAAAGTGGCGCCGGAGACCAACACCCTGTACCTGGGCCCGGAAGGGGAGGGCAGTCCGGTGCCGATCGCCGAGATGCTAGCCTCGCCCTACATCACCGACGTGGCCCACGACCATCCGCTGCTGCGCTGGGTGACGCTGAAGGACGTGAACGTCAGCCGCACGGCGGTGTTCCGTCTGGAACCCGGGGACGTGGCGGTGGCCTCGATGCTGAAGCAGCCGCTGGTGGTGGCCCGGGAGCGGCGTGGGGAAGGGGAGGGTGCATTCAAGATGACGCGCACGGTGGTGGTGGGCTTCGATCTGCGCCACAGCGACCTGCCCCTGCGGGTGGCGTTCCCGGTGCTGCTGGTGAATGCGCTCGACTGGTTCTCGGGGGACGTGGCGGCGGACGCGCGCAGCTACGCCACCGGGCATACCTGGCGCATCCCGCTTTCCGGGGCGACGGATCGGGCGACGCTGGCCCTGCCCGATGGCAGCACGGTGCCGGTGCCGGTGCATGACGGGCACGCGCTCTATCACGGTCAGCGGGTGGGGTTTTACGAGCTGCGGCCTGGGGAGACCGGGCCCAGGCCCGCTGCCGGGTCGTCACCTGCCGCCGGGCGGGTGCTCCTGTCGGCCAATCTGTCCGACCCCACCGAGTCGGCGGTCCGCACCCGGCGGCAGCTCCGCATCGGCGGGGCCATCGGCGTCAACGGCGTTGGGCGGCGCGAGGGCACGTTGCTGGCGGCGCCGGATATCGGCCGCAGCGCCTTGAAGCGGGAGATCTGGCCGTACCTGGTGCTCCTGGGGCTGCTGCTTTTGTGCCTGGAGTGGTGGACCTATCATCGGCGGTGGACGGTCTAGATGGCGAGGCGCGAGACATGGCGTGGCGGGCTTTTGCTCCTGCTGACCGGGCTGGGGTCGGCGGCGATCGCCGTGGCCGTGCTGGCGCTTGTGCGGCATCGGGACGGGCTGAGCTTCTCTTTGTGGCATCACACGCTGGAGGTCCGCGAGCCGCGGGCGTTCCTTTTGGCGCTGTGCCTGCCCTGGGTGGGGCTGGGGGTGAGCGCATCGTTGACCGACATGTCCCTGCCACAGCGTCTGTTGCAGGCCGCCTGCCGATCCCTGCTGCTGCTGGTCCTGTGCCTGGGGCTTTCCCGCCCCGCGCTGCAAGGGAATCGGCAGACGGTGTCGCTGGTGGCGCTGGTGGATGTTTCCGACTCGATGACCGACTCGCAGGTGGCCGCCGCCGCGGCTCTGGTCGAGGACCTGCGCCAGACCAGCGCCGCCAAGGGCGACGAGCTGCACGTCATCGCCTTCGCCACGCGCCCCCGGGTGGTGCCGCTGCCCCCGCCGGGGACCGCCCTGCCGCCGTTGCGCCCCAAAGGGCCGGCGGCAAAAATCACCACCGATGGCACCGATGTGCAGGCGGCGATGCAATTGGCCTATGGGCTCTTCTCGCCGGGGAACCTGCCGCGGCTGCTCCTGCTCTCTGACGGCGACGAGACGGAGGGGGACCTTTTGGCCGAGGCGCAGGCCGCCCACCGCCGGGGGGTGCGCCTGTCGTTCCACCCGCTGCCGAGGCCCAAGGACCACGACGACGAGGTGCTGGTCCGCGAACTGCGCCTGGTTGGCGACGAGGGCGGCGGGGAAGTGCGGGTGGGCGCGCCGTTCACGCTTCTGGCCGAGGTCTACGCCAGCGCCCCGCAGCGGGTGCGGGCGACGCTGTACAAAGATGGCGCCGAGAACCCCGGCGACGGCCACCGCGACATCGACCTGGGCCAGGGGAAGAACCTCCTGCGCTTCCGCAGCGAGGCGAAGACCGCCGGCTATGCCAGCTACCGCGTCCTGCTCTCGCCCCCCGGGGTCGAGCCGGGCCAGCCGGCGCCGCCCCTGCGCGACCGGTTTTCCGGGAACAACCAGGCGCTGCTCTCCCTGTCGATCAAGGGACGCCCGCACATCCTGTACATCGAGGGGGAGCCGGCGTCCAAGGGCTATCTGGAACGGGCGCTCACGCGGGAAAACATCGACGTCGAGACGCGCAATCCGTACGGGCTGCCTTCGTCGGCGCGGGAGCTGGCGAAGTTCGACCTGGTGTTGCTCTCCGACGTGCCGTCCACCCTGGTGAGCCAGGCGCAGATGGCCGCCATCGAGGGCTATGTCCGCGACCTGGGCGGCGGCTTCGTCATGACCGGCGGCGAGAACAGCTTTGGATCGGGGGGCTATCAGGGCACGCTGATCGAGAAGATCCTGCCGGTGCGCTTCGAGCAGGAAAAGAAGCGCGACCAGCCATCGCTGGCGCTGGTGTTGTGCATCGATCGGTCGGGCTCGATGAACGGGCCCAAGCTGGAACTGGCCAAGGACGCGGCGCGGGCCACGGCGGAACTTTTGGCCCCGGACGACCTGATCGGGGTCATTGCCTTCGACAGCCAGGCGGTGCCGCTGGTGCGCTTGCAGCGGGCGCAAAACCGGGTGCGCATCAGCACCGATATCTCGCGGCTGCAAGCGGGGGGCGGGACGCAGATCCTGCCGCCGCTGCAGGAGGCCTATCAGGAGCTGTCCGGCGTGGCGGCGAAGATCAAGCACGTGATTCTGCTGACCGATGGACAGGCGGAGTATCAGGGCATCCTGGAACTGGTCGACACCATGGTCGAGAACAAGATCACCGTGTCGGCGGTGGGGGTGGGCACCGGGGCGGACCAGACGCTGCTGACGGCCATCGCCGAACATGGCGGGGGGCGGTTTTACTTCACCCAGGACGCGACATCGATCCCCAAGATCTTCACCAAGGAGACCACGCAGGTGGCGCGCTCGGCGCTGGTGGAGGACGCGGTGCGGGTGGTGGTCAGCAAGCGGGTAGAGATGCTCGACGGCACCGGCATCGAGGGGGCGCCGCCGCTGCGGGGTTACGTGGCGACCAAGCCGAAGCCGCTGAGCGAGACCCTTCTTTCATCGAACCTGGGGGAGCCGATCCTGTCGCGCTGGCGCCTGGGCCTGGGGCAAGCAGTGGCCTTCACCAGCGATGTGAAGAACCGCTGGGCGGTGGACTGGCTGCGCTGGCCGGGCTATGGGCGGTTCTTCGCGCAGATGGTGCGATCCAGCATGCGCCACGACCCGCGGACGCGGGGCAATGGATATGATCTGACCGCCACCGTCTTCTCGCCCAAGGTGCATGTGACGGTGGACGCAGTCTCGGGGGACGATCGCTTTGTCTCGGGCCTGGTGACCACTCTGGAGGTGATCGCCCCGGCGCTGGGCCAGGGCCAGGGGATGCCGCCGGGAGCGGGGAACGGCGGGACGCCTGGATCGGGGGACGTGCCGGGCAAAGGGACGCGGTCGCGGCTGATCGACGTAAAGGTCGCCAGCGTGCCGATGTCGCAGACGGCGCCGGGCCGCTACGAGGCGGAGGTGACTCTGCGGGAGCATGGCGCGTACCTTTTGCGAGCGGTGCACCGCGCCCCGGTGCCCAGAGAGGCGGACGCGGAGGTGGGCTCGGGTGCTGCGGTGGCCGGCGCGGTGGGGCCGATCGTAGCGGAGTCGTGGGGTTCGGTGGCGTTGTCTTACTCCCGGGAGTACCTGGCGCTGCCGCCGGACAGCGCGCTCCTGTCCCGCGCGGCGCAGGCATCGGGCGGCAAAGAGGTGGCCTCGGCGGCGGAGGCGCTGGACCCGGGCGACGAGCGCATCGAGTTTCTGCGGGAGCTATGGCCGTATCTCCTGGGCCTTTCGGTGGGGCTGCTGCTGCTGGACGTGGCCCTGCGGCGGGTGCGGCTCTTTGGCTATCGGCCGCTCTCCCTATGACCGCTGCGCCGCGTGATCCGGGCGGCCAGCATCGCCGTCCGGTCCAGCGCCGCTAGCGCCCGGTTCAGCACCAGGGCCGCGTCCCGACCGCCCTGCGCCGTACCTTCCACGACCAGCCGGGCGCTGGCGCAGAGGCGCAGCGCACTCAAGGGCAGGTCCGCGCGGTGGCCGCACGCCACCGGCTGTCCCAGATGGCAGCGCCAGCGCGCCTGCTCGCCGAGCGACTCCGAAAGGTCCGAATCGCGGTGGCTGGACAGGTCCGCCTGAAGCAACTGATAGACCCGTGAGGTCAGCTCGGGGGACAGGGGCACCTTCTCGGACCGGTGTTCGGGATGGACCAGTAGAAAAGGAAATATCGTGGGGATCTGATCCCAACTCGTAGTGTCGATAAACGGCACTCCGCTTCGCTGCGCGCTGTCGGAGATGCACGGACGGCGATCGAGGTCCGTGCGCGATAGCGGATCGAAGAGGGGATGGCTCGCCAGCTTCTCATCGACTGCATGGGCGAACGCCCGCAGGAAGCCGGCGACTGCCTCCTCCGGCACCGCGCGAAAGGCCCGCAGTTCCTGCAAGGCTGCTTCCCAGCGCAGGATCAGCCCGAAGTTGGCGACGGGATCGAGTCCTTTTGCCCCGCCCCAGTCAGAAGGCCAGTCGGCCCGGGCGGAGTAGGCCGAAAGGGCCGGTGAGAGGGGTCGCCGCCGCCGCCACGGGGCGCTCGAGGCGGGGATCAGCAGCGCCCCGCAGAAGGACGGCCCGCCCAAAAACTTCGAGCCGGTCAGCGCCACCATGAAGTCGTGTCGTAGATAGGCCCGCAAGGTGGACGGCGCGATCCGGAACTGGCAGGCATCGACCAGCACATCGATGCAACCCGAGAGCTTGCGCTTCAGCCTCAAGGCGCAGGCCGGGCTGGGGGCGATGCCGCCGGTCTTGCATCCGTCCACCACGACCAGAAGGACGCGCCATCCCGCGGCGGCGGCGGCGGTTGCCCGGGCCTCGGCATCGGCATCGATGGCCTCCGAGGATCGCGGCGAGCCGCCATCGACCCGCATCGGCACCGTCGCGATCTCCACGGGAGCGGCGCCGGGGATGCGGGTGCCGGCAACCACCGGTCTTCCCAAGGGCGAGAGGGAGCTGAAGTGAAGGCCGCTCAGGGCGTCGGAGACGCCGGCCCCGGTCTCTTGTGGGTCCACCATCAAAGCCAGCGTGGGTGACGGCCCCCCTTCCCCGGCGAGCTGCGCGGCGAAAAGGTGCAGATCCGTGCCCGATGCCGCCAAGACGACGTCCGCGTCCGTGTCCGCCACGCCGCACAGGAGCATCAGTTCCCGGCGGACGCGCGCGGTCTCCCGTTCATAGGTGACGGCGGCGGGTTCGGTGCGGGCGGCAGAGAGGATTCGGTCGCGAAGCCGATCCGCCGCGGCAAATCCCTGGGCTGACACAATCGACGACGTGGACGATCCGAAGGCCATCACCTCGGGGTCCGGAAACGGCCGGCAGCCATACCGGTTCAGTCCCCGATCCGCATCCGGCACGATGCGCGCATCGCCGCCCTGGGTCAGAAGATCCTCGGTGGGCGGAAGCGGGCCCCGCTTCTTGACGCGCGCCGGGGCCGGGGCGCTTGGCGAGTCAATTCCGGTTTCGGCCATGGGCCATGGCCTGAACCAGCAGGTCGCGAAAGGCGGCGAAAAGCTTGCGCATCGGCGCCGCCTTGTAGGCAAAAAGATCCGCCGGGTCCATGCCATGGACGATCATGTCGCTGTCCACCTCGAAGATCAGCAGCTCCCCGTCCTGGGTCTCGCTGCAATCCAGGCCCACGTAGTCCAGCTTCAGCCGCTGGGTGAGAACGGCAAAGGCCGCGGCGTGCCGTCGGGCAAATCCGTTCTCGAAATCGGCCATGAAGCGGGCCTCTTCCGCGCGCTTTTCGGCGCTGTCGGTCATGCCGGCGTTCAGATAATGGATCATCCAGTGCGACGAGATGCCCATGTGGCACACAAACGGGCGCCCGCCGATGAGGATGATCCGGTACTTGCGGTACAGGCCGTCTGGATTTTGGTAGTCGACGAAGCGCGACAGGTAAAACTCGCTGCCGGGCGTTTCTCGCAAATAACCGGCGACGGCCCCCGGGTGGTCCAGTTTGCCCAGGGATTGCCCCGCGTGCGAGCCGACCGGGCGGACGATCAACGGAAAGGCCCCATCCGAAAGGACGGTGGAGATCGAAAGCTCGTCGCTGCCGATCTGCTCCAGCACCGATCGGCCGACGCGCACCGAGGTCGGCATGACCACCCCGGGCAAAGGCCGCAAGAGCGAGCAGGCGCCGTCGCGCGAGAGCGCCGCGATGCGCGCCGGTGTATTGATCATCGGACGGGTAAAGGTCCCAGCCATCTCCTGGATCTGCTTCAGGAGCGGTCGATTCTCGTCGGACTCGCCCACCGCGATGAAGACCACGTCATGCTCGGGCAGGGCCGTGGGGAAAGGCCGGCCCGGCACCACGTAGAGCAGATCGAGGGCGACGTCGGACCCTTCCAGCAGGAATTCGAGCGGCGTGTTGGCCATCAGGTCACCCGGCGAAAGGATCGCCAGCAGCCGGATGCGGCATTCGCCCGCGGCGGGCAGGTGGAAAAGCTGCTGGACCTTCAGCGCCTCCCCCTGCATGGAGAGACCGACCTCGCGGCTCCCCATGAGCTGCAAGACGATGGACAGATCCATCAGCGCATGACCGTCGTTTGGGTCCTGGCCGGCGCGTTCTAAAAGGCGCGTCGCCACCGGCTTCAGATCGGCGCCGGAGAAGGCCTGCCTCATCAGCCAGGCCAGGCCGTGAAAGGGTTTGGCACCCGTGGCGGGTGCGTGAAAGGGTAGCGAGAAGTCAAACGTTTGCATGGGTTCCTGGCTTGCTCAGTGGCTGCATGGGCCCGCCCCGAACGAGATCGTCGCGTCCAGCAGTGCGTCGATGTCGGCCGAAGTGGTGCGGTGGTTGACGATCGCCGCGCGAATCGCGAGGCGGCCGTTGATAATTGTGGTCGAAGGCGCGGCAATCCCCGATTCCTGCAGGGCGATGACGATGTTGGCGTTGATCCGGTCCGCCTGGGCATCGTCGATACCTGCGGGGCGGTAGCGGAAGCAGACGATGTTCAGCGACACCGGTGCCAGCAGTTCCAGCATGGGCAGGGTTTCTGTGATGCGATCCTTCATATAGCGCGCCAGCGCGCAGGTGCCGGAGATCATCCGGCCCAGCTTTTCGGTGCCAAAGACCATGAAGGTGAACCAGGTCTTGAGCGCCCGAAAGCC
>JBBRLA010000204.1:0-12437 GCA_038231615.1 Polyangia bacterium
ATGATAAGGCCCCCACGTCGTTGCCGTTGTCCCGAGTGCTTGGCTCGCCCTCGAGGAACAGGTGCCAAGCTCCACACGAGTATCAACCGCCTCGCAGCCGCGTTGGACGAGAAGCATCGTCGCCAGTTCGTCGGCCTGTGTACTGCTCAGCTGGGTCGCGGCGGCATCCAGTGCATGGTCCGTGTCACGGGGTTGGATCGCCTCGGCGCGCCCGCACAGCGAAGGCATCAAGTATAAGCCTGCACGAAGGTGAAATCTTGATGTGCCCGCCAGTGGGGCGGATGGGGTCGAATATGCGATGAAGGCACGGGACAGCAAAACCCGGCCAGAGCGAGGACCCCTGGGGCAGAGCGGCAGGTCCGCTCTAATGGCGGTGCTGAACAAACGAACTGCTCCGGCATTGACCGGGAAAGCAGTGTCAGGGGAGGACAGCACGAAGGGCGGAAGCAAACTGATCGGGATCAAGGGAATGCCGGGCGCAGGCTTAACCGAAGTCGCGAAAGGGAAGGCACCGTCCGAAAGGCCAGCCTTGAAGCCGTACTGGGGAAAACCCGCCGTACGGAATTTTAGGGAGAACAATGGAGACGTCGGCATCACTCGAAGCCCGGTCCGCGCCATCGTCCTACCCGACAATCTCCTTGCTCGGATCTGGCGAGGACTGAGGGAGGAAAACCTCCACCAGCTACTCTGCCCGAGGCCGATTGATGGAATGAAGGGCGGAAGGAAAGATGGATGTGGCGGCGAATTGGGTGGTGTGCGTTCGACCGGGAGGGCCTCGGCAGGGCGTGGCGTTCCTTGAGGGGCGCGGGGCGCTTTACCGGGAAATCTTTTTTCGCGATTTTCCTGAATCCCAGGAAATAATCGGCGATAAGGGAATTGTCGAGACGGTGGAGGCGCCGCGGCTGGCCGGAAAGCGGTCCTGTCGGGTGTTCAACGACTCGATTATTTGATTGCACTTTTACTTTCAGGAGAAGACCAATGTCCATTTCCCTTCGTACCAATCTCGCCTCCGTTGACGCCCAGCTTCGCCTGTCCCACACGCAGGACATGGTGAACAAGACCATGTCGCAGCTGGCCTCCGGCCTGCGCATCAGCACGGCATCCGATGACCCGGCTGGCATGGGCATCAGCACGCAGTTCGACTCCGAGGTGCGGTCGTATGCCCAGGTGGCGCGCAATACCAACGATGGCATCTCGCTGCTGCAGACTGCCGACGGGGCACTTGGGCAGATCCACGGCGCCCTCGAACGTATGCGTGAGCTGGCGATGGAGTCGGCCAACGGTACCCTGGCATCAGCAGACCGCGTGAACATCCAGACGGAGTTCACCGCGCTGCAGAGCGAGATCACCCGGGTCTCGGCATCGACCAAGTTCGGCAACGTGCAGATCCTGAGCGCGGCCACGACGATCAACCTGCAGGTTGGCATCAACGCCGCGGCGGGCGTGGACACCATCGGCGTCACCCTGAATAAGGAGGACGCCAAGACACTGTTAGTCGATCAGGCGACCATCAACGTTGGCGACACCACCTCGGTCAACACGGCCATCGCCAACATCGACGTAGCCATCGCCTCGATCTCGAACGATCGGGCGAATGTCGGCGCCCTGCAGAACCGCCTGAGCGTGGCTATGACCAACGATCAGGAGGCCGGCAAGAACCTGGGCACTGCCCTGTCACGGATGCGCGACGTGGATGTGGCCCAGGCGTCAGGCGACCTAGCGCGCAACCAGGTGCTGCTCCAAGCTGGCACGGCGATCCTGGCCCAGGCGAACCAGGGTCCGCAGTCGGTGCTCTCGCTGCTGCGCTAGTCGGCGGGAGCGGCACCCCCTGGTGAGCCGGCGTCGGTGCCCGGCGCCGGACTCACCAGGACGCGACTGGTTCTTTCCTGCCGCCGCGGCAGATGAGAAAGACGGACGGGCGCCCGGGGGTCTTCACTTTCTTCATCCGTAAATGTGGATGGCAGTGGTCTGTCCGAGACTGTGTCTCGGACAGTTTTGTCGTTTTTGCCCCGGGGAGGACGGGAACCCCTTGTGGCGCGGCCCAGACGACGCCCTGGCGGGGTAAAATCAGGGCGGTACCCTGCTGGCATACCGGTTGCTGTGCCTTCCATCACATCTTGCTACTGGTAAGGGAGACACTCAATGTTCGCACACGATCTTCGCTATGACTCCTCGCTGCTCCTGTCCGCCGCGCTGCCGGCTTTGCTGGCCGCATGCGGCGGCGTCCCCGAGATCGATTTGGCCGAGGTGGCAGGCAAGACCGCTGCCCTGAGCGATGGACCCCGCGATATCCCCGATGCACTGAAAGTGTCGCCTGATGAGAAACTCAAGCTGCAGGTCACCAGCGTCGGCGTACAGATCTACACCTGCACCGCGACGGTGACCTTGGGGGTGACCAGCTACGCCTATGTCTTTAAGGCCCCGGAGGCGGACCTGCTTAATGACGATGGGCGCTTCGTGGACAATCACTTCCTCGGGCCCACCTGGCAGTACCGGGACGGCAGCAAGGTCGTCGGCACGGTGAAGGCCAAGGGCGCCGCGTCCGAGCCGGACGCCATTCCGTGGCTGCTGCTTTCGGCGGTGTCCACCGGCGGGCCGGGCAAGCTGGCGGACGTCACCAGTGTCCAGCGCCTGCACACTTCGGGGGGCGTAACGCCCGCCACCGGCTGCGACGCGGCGCACGTCGGCACGGATGTCCGCGTTCCCTACAGCGCAGACTTGCTCGGCATGGATGCGCATGCCATTGACGTAGGTGCCGTTGCGGCTGCGCTGGTCGCGGAGCACGTCGGCGCTTTCGTGTCCCTCGTGGCCCTGGACGATCAATGCATGCGTACCGGAGAGGAAGCGGTCGAAGAGGCGCAGAGTGGCCATGGCGGTCTCTGCCGTGTCGCCTTTTGGGCGCAGGCCTTCCTGTCCGGGGTCGTCAGCCCTGCCGATGGCTAATGGGCGGCCGGCATCGGTGGTGGCAAAGGGGTAAATGGCCGGGCTCTCTGCCAGCAGGTCATCGAAGCATAGGACGCGGATCAGGAGGCGGATGTGCGTCGCCTGGGCGCCGTGCGGCTCCTCTAGGGTGCGGGCTACCTTGGGATGCATGACCGGTGGGCTGGGGGGACGGGCTGGTCGCTGGTCAGCGGGCAGGGCGAGGCGACGGCGTATAGCCTCTTCGTGCGGGGGCCTGGGGACGCCTTTGCCGTGGTCAGCACCACGGGAAAGTGGCTTCTTTTGCGCTATGACGGCCGATCCTGGGCGCCGCTTCCGGGCTCTGCACCAGGCCCCGGCAAGCAGCTTGAGTTCTATGCCCTGTGGGGGCGCGCCGGGGGGAAAGAACTGCTCCTGGCGGGCAAGGCCGGCGAGGTGCTGCGCCACTGGCCGGAGCGGTAAGGGTCAGATGGACTCCCTGGTGTTGGACTGCCCGAGGAAAGGTTCATTCCCTGCGCGGTGGCGTGACCGGGATCTGACGGATGCGCAGGCGCAGCACCTCGTCCAGGGCCCCTCCTAGGATGTCCTTGGTCCGCCCGGTCAAATAGCCTGTAGCGTTGTCCTTTATGAGGGGCTGCCCGCCGAATTCGTAGCTGCGCACTAGGGGGTCGTCGGTTGCCGGGCGGCCGCCCTGGGGGAAGGCGTCCACCGCGTGGAGCAGCCGTCGCGCCAGCATGCGGTTTTCGGCGAGATCCCTTTCGTTCTGCACCGCCAGGACCTGCCCGTCCGCGCTGTGGCAGAGCACCGCGGAGCGCACCCGCTTCGGTCCCACGGGATCATCCACGGTCAGCTTTAGGGCATAGGCCTGCGCTAGCGTTTCCCGCGGGGCCAGTTCGGCGTCGCCGTCGAGCTGTACCGGGTACACCTGCACCCGCACGATGATCGACAGGGGCGGACCGTCGGGGCCACCCCGGCGGAGGCGGAAGCGGTGCTGTCCGGTCTCCCGGCGCAGGTAGCCGAACGCCAGCGGACCGTTCACCACCCCTACGAGCATCGGCGTCTCCAGACCTCCACGCGCCGGCAGGTAGAGCAGCTCCGAGCGCCGCGGCCCGTTGCCTGCCCAGGCAGCGTACATGTCCCACAGTTGTCGTGCCGCCCGGAGTTCTTCCTCTCCATGTCCTTCGCGCAGGTGTTCGGTGCTGCCCACCTCGGGGCGGATGCGCAAGATGGCGTCTGCCTCGTCATGATCGCCGTCCAGGCCGAGGTGTCGCAACTCCAGGTCGGCCTCCTCGATGCGCCCGGCCACCTCGGCGATGGCGTCGATCAACGGCGCTCGCCTTCTGCCGCCGCTCCCGGCGCCCTCCTTCAGGCCCTCGCCCTGTTGCTGTAATTCGTCCAAGCGCTCGAAAAGGCGCTCCAGCCGTCTGACCTGAAACGAGAGGCGGTTGTAGCGAGCGAACTCCCGGGCTGCCAGTGGGGGGTCATTCCAGAAGTTGGGCCGCGCATGCTCCTGCGCCATCTGCTCCAGCTCACGCTTTCGGTCCTCCAGTCGATAGTGGGCCGACAGGCTGGTCATGTTCTCGCGCAGCTCGCTCAGGCGATGCAGCGCCTGCGCCGGGGTCATGCGCAGCTTGCTGTCGTCCCCCTCCAGGCGGACTTCCACCTTGCGCTTGCTCCGTCCCGGCTGCTCGTCTCCAAAGACCTCCACTTGCACGCCCTTCTGTGGGTCCAGACGCACGCGCAACCGCTCGGTCCTACCATCGCCCGACACCGGCGCCGGCCGCTCGACCAGGGCCAGCGCCACCAGCACTACCACCCGCCGCTCCAGCGCCCGTCGCAGGCCCCGGGCTCCTTGCTTGCGGTCGACTTCCTCGTGGACGATCTTGTCGATCACCTCGTCGTCCACCTCCAACGTCACCCGGCGCCCGCGAATGCCGCGCCGCTCCGAGATGAGCTGCAGCTCGCGCCGCGCCACTTGCCGCAGGTCGTCGTCGGAGAGCTGGCGGAAATGGACCACCCGGTCCAGGCGGTTCAGAAACTCCGGCCGCAGCACGTCTCGCAGCGCCGCGTCGATCAGCCCCACGCGATCGTCCTCCGGCTCCGGCCGCGGCCCGATCTGCCCCCGGCGCAGGTCCGAGCCGAGATTGCTGGTGAGGATCAGGATCGCCGAGGTGAAATCGATGACCACCCCTCGTGGGGTCGTCAGGCGCCCGGCGTCGAGCACCTGCAAGAGGAGGTCGGCGATGTTCGGGTGCCCTTTTTCGAACTCATCCAGCAGCACCACCTGGAAGGGCTGCTCGATCATGGGGTCGCAGAGCAGCGCTCGCTCGTCCGGCCGGGCGGGATCGCCCACCAGGACCTGGTAGCCGTGGAAGTCGCGGTACTCCGACATGTCCAGGCGCAAGAGACGATCCGCCGAGCCGAAGAGGAACTTGGCCAACGTCCGCGCCAGCTCGGTCTTACCCACCCCGGTAGGTCCGACGAAAAGGAAGCTGGCGATGGGCCGCCGCGGGTCGTTCAGCCCGGCCTTGTACATGGCGATGGCCTCGACCAGGGGGGCGATGGCCTGGTCCTGGCCAACGATGTGTTCCTTGAAGAAGCGTTGCGCCTGCTCGCGCTTGAGCGGTTCGTGATCGGAGAGGACGAAGAGGGGCAGGCCGCTGTAGACCGAGAGCACCCGCTCGACCAGACGTGGCGAGATGGCCTCTTCTTCGCTGCGGCGCAACTTCTCCCGCCGATAGTGCACCACCCGGTCGATGAGGGCGATGCCCTTGCCCGGCTGCGCCCGATAGGGCTGGAAGCGGTCGGTGACGTCCCGGGCGCGGGTCACCGCCTCCTCACTCCATCGCTCCTCCATCGGCGCCCCCTGGGAGAGCTTTCGGGCGTGGGCCAGAAGAACAGTCTGAGTTTGATCCTCCGACAGGGGCCGCACGTCGATGCGGGTGAAGCGGTCCACCATGCCCGGGGCGCGTCGCTCCAGGTTGCGCAGCACCTCGGGCTGGCACTCGCAAAGCAGCACTAGCTCGCCGCGCTCGACCAGGGGGGCCATCGCGTCCCAAATGTTGTCCTCCGAGGTAGTGGTCCGCCCACCCCCCAGAGAGAGCCAGATGTCGCAGTAGTAGAGCACCCCCTCCGCGGCGCGCACACCATCGAGGATGGCCTGGAGCTGGGCCTGCCACTGGCCGATGTAGCCCTGCGAGGTGGCGATGATCTGGGCGGTGGTGGCCGAGAAGATGCGCATGCTGCTGCGCAGTTTGTTGTCGGCCAGCATGGCGGCGACCCGATTCATGATGGCCGTCTTGCCAGCGCCTGGCGGCCCCACAAGGAGTACGCTGCGTCCGGCGCGGAGCAGGGACAGGACCTCCTCTGCCTCCTTGTCGCGACAGTAGACAGTGGGCAACCGCTCCTCGGCGGCGGCGTCAACCAGATCAACGCAGGTTCGGTGGAAAAAGTCGAAGGTGCTCAAGGAAGATCGAGTGTAGCAGCGGAGCGGCTCGGGTGGCGGGGGATCTCTCGGCTTCAGTTCACGGAAGTACTCTTGTGGGAAACATGAGAGAGCATCCGGGCAACCTCGGTCGCCACCAGATCCAGGCGAGTTGGAACGAACGGAGTCTCCAGAAGCTCCTGGCGCAACCCCGAGGACTGGACCAGCGCGGCGGCCAGCATGTCGGCCATCTGTCCCGGAGCCAGGTCTCTGCGGCAGAGGGAGCGCAGGCTCTCGCTTCCGTTGGGAATCAGGTAGGCCAGCTTGTCGACCAGGGCGGCGAGCGCCTCGCGTGTGGCGTCGACCTCGTGGCCCACTGGCAGTTCGTCGGGCAGCAGCACTGCTTGCGCTTCGCGAAACGTGCGCGCTGAAGGCAGTTCATCGGCCAGGCGTACCCGGATCACGCCGCGCAGAAGAATATTGTAGGTGCCGTCCTGGTTCTTGCGGTGGGCCACGACAATCCCAGCCCCGGCGATCGGCCGCACTGCGGGGCGCCCGTCATACTCCGACTCGTGCCCCGGCAACAGGGCGGCCACGGCCATGGCCCCGCCCTGCCCGAGGCAGGCCGCGATCATGTCACGGTAGCGGCTCTCAAAGATGTAGAGCGGTAGCATCGAGGACGGAAAGAGCTGCACCTTGTAAAGCGGGAAAAACGGCAGACGATGAAGCTGAGGTCGCAGCTTGTCGAGGAGTTCGTGTTCGGCCTCTGCTAGGCCCTGCGCGGGGGTCTTAGACATGATTCACCTACGCCTCACTCCGCTCTCCTGCGTCTCTGGGGGGCAGAGCCGAGTGGGTCGGGCGTTCACCTTGGTTCTGATGCCGAGGAGGCGCCGCTTCCATCGTTTCGCTGACTGGCGGAGAGAATCCTACTCGGGCATCCGCGTCTTGCGGTTCCCAAGGGCGCCCCAGATCTGGCAGAAGCTGCCTGGCGTGGTCGTCGCGAAGGGCAGGTCGCATGTGGCACAGGCACCGGCGCCGCGAGGGTCGGTACAGTGGATGCAGCGGTCAAGCAGGTTGATCGAGACGCTGAATTCGCGTCCCAGCCGTTCAATGGTGGCCACTTTGCGGTGCAGCTCGCTGACGTGCCGGGTGAGCATTTCCTGGATCGACAGAGCGGCCTCGCGCACAGTACCAAACCGCGCCTTGGCCTCCAGAACCTCGCGGATCTCTTCGATAGAGAAGCCGCAGGTGCGTAGCTCGATGATGAGGCGCAGGCGATCCAATTCCTTGGCATGGAAGAAACGGTGCCCCCCAGGCGAGCGCCCGGCGGTGTGGATCAACCCTTCTTCCTCGTAGAATCGCACGGCACGGGGGGTTGTGCTGGCGCCGCGCACCATGTTTTTGAGGGTCAGATGGCCGTGGCCGCCAGTCTCGAGATCCTCTTGGGCAGGGTTTCTGTCAGCCGCCGATACCGGAAGAGCGGACAGGGCGGAGGCGACAGCCTGGGAAGTTGGCACGGGGCAACTGGCAGGAGGTTCGGGATGAAATGGCGCCACCTTGCGGGCGGCGGACCTGGCCATGATTATCGGACCTCCTGCCGAAGGGTCGGCCGGGCATGCAAGCACAACCGAGATTTACGAGTGCCGTAAGATGCCACGCTCCCGTTGTCTCGGGTGAAATAGACGCACTCGCAAAGGCGAGACACGGATTTTACGTAGCATACATACTCCATTTTATCAGACTTACGCTTGCCCGGCTGGGAAGTCAAGTTACTTGACCCTCTGGGATTTCGGTTGCCGTGGAAGCAGAACGGGCCCGGTTCTAGGTCAGCCGTTGCCCAGGGTTGGTGATGAAGTCGTTGGGTTGGAGCATCAGGGTAGTCTTGCTCGCGTCCTGCCAGCAGATGCCCAGATGGTAGAGCGGATCGGTGGCCGGTCCCATCAGGACTCTGCCGTCGAAGTAGTAGCGCGAACCGTGACAGGGGCAGTCGTAGGACAAGGCGCCGGAGTTGAAGAGTACCGGGCAGCCGGCATGCCGGCAGCGCGCCCAGATCGCCATCAGCCCACTGGCATCCCTGGCGAAAAATACTAGATAGTCGACCCAGTAGCGGGCCTCGTGCAACCCTGGCAGGTAGGCGTTAGGCACCACCACGCCGCCACAGGTGGGCGCCAGGTCCGGAGGCTGCGAGAGGTCTGGCCGCTGCGAGAGGTCTGCCGGCTGCGAGAGGTCTGCCGGCACCGCTAGATCCTGCCCGCGCAGGTCGAAGCCACGCAAGTCCTGGGGCCGTGACATGTCCTGGGGCCGCGACAAGTCCACGCTCATTCTCAGGTCCACCGGGTTATCGGGGTCTCCCAGGTTGAAGCCGCGCAGATCGATAGCCTCAGTGTCATAGCGGTGACGGTAAGAGCACCCCGCGGCGCACCCCAGCGCGCTGGCACTGGCGGCCACGACAAACTGCCGACGGGACGCCAGTGGAACAAGTTTCTGCGACAAGGCTGATCGCCTCCGTAAATTAATGTACGACTTACTACTTGATCATATCATGATATTCCGCTGATATGGTAGAATTTGCCGGCGCACGAGAGGCGCCAGAAGGCCCTGACATCTTTCAGGAAGTCGCCAAGGTCGTGGCGCGCGAGGTAGCGGCGTTCCAGCCCGAGAGCGTAGCGGCGCGCAGCGTCGTTGGCCGCAGTATAGCGATCGTGCTCCTCCGAGGAGAGATCGGGATCATAGGTCACCTGCAGAAAAAGCCGCGAGATCAGGTCGCCCAACTTGGGGTACCGCCTGGGTCGCCCGCCGCCCTGGTCCCAGCAAAGCAGCACCAGGGAGACGTACTTGTCAACCTCGGCTTGCAACTCCAGTTCCAAAGCGGAAACGCCGCGCTGGTTCTGCGCCCGGTCCACGGTGTAGATAAAGTGGCTTACACCCTCCAGGCACAGGAGCAACTCACCCAGGTTGTGCTCGCCCACTTCTTCGCGAGGGTCGTGGCGGCTCAGCGTGTGAAGGATCTCTTCCTCTATATACAGGGACAGATCCAGGCCGTCCTCGTGCTCCCGCAAAAGAAGCTGCTCCCGGGGGTGGCGTCCTGGTTGCAGGTGCGCACGCTGGGCCTGAGTCAGGAGAAAATCGTGGACGTCGAGATGCGTATCGATGCGGTAAAGAACCTCCAGGCCGCGCTGGATGGCGGCCAGGGGTTGGTCCAGGTCGCCCAAGCTCAAGCGCTGGCGCCGCCGCCGCGTCCTCGTCTATTTTGGCCGGGGTCGCCCCTCTCGCCTTCATCGCCGCCACCGTCGCGGGCATGCCCTCCCACAAGGAGGCCGGTCATCCCCAGGCCCCGCAGGCGCCGCGCCACCCACTTCGACCCGGTGCGCAAGTAGCGCTCGTAGAGCTTGAGTAGGCCGCTGTCGTCACCCAACTGGGTCTGCGACGATACCTCTTGCAGGACCTCGACCAGGGCGGGGAAGTTGCCCGACAGTTCCAGATAGGTCTCCGGCCACGGGGGGTGAGTACAGGCGCTGGCCAGGCTGCGGTAGGCCCCGCCGCCAATGGTGATGTAGTAGTCGCTGTCCACCAGCTTGCGCGAGAGGGATTCGCCGAAGAACCCGGAGACATAAAGGGAATGGTCGCCGATCGCCCGCAGCTTGCGCAGACGCACGCTGGGCTCGGCCTCGCTGGCTTCGGCGAGCATCAGGGCCAGGGGCTTGTCCGACTCCCAGCTTGTCACATGGCTGTATTCCGAGAGGAGGTTGACCAGGTAGAACTCTGCGTGGGCGCTGGCCTCGACCTCCTGGTTGCGCAGCACCTCGGACACCACGTCATGAAAATACTCGGCTACGGAGCTGTGGGGGAGGAGTTCGCTGCGGTCAGACATCCGGTAGACCTCCTGAAAGCGGGTGTGCTATCAGCAATTTTGCCACTCGCCGCCGCCGGAACAAGGTCAAAATCTGGGCAATGGGAAGATGGATGCCCGCTGGAGGCCAGGAAGGGGGAGGAAAAATCGACCAGGGAGGGCAAAAAAACACTTGCCACAGACGAAGACATACTTATCATACGCCCTGTTAGCACTCTCCATGAGAGAGTGCTAACGATCGTCACCACTGACCGACGAAGAATCCCCCGATCGACGACTGGCAAAAGTACTGCCAGCGAGCTGGACGGCGTGGACTCTTCCCCTCCGCAATCAACATTTGAAGGAGACCTCAGAAATGTCGAAGAGTATCAAGATTCGCCCCCTGTACGATCGCATCGTGGTCAAGCGCCTCCCCGAGGAGGACGTCACCAAGGGCGGCATCATCATCCCGGACAGCGCCAAAGAAAAGCCGGCCCAGGGCGAGGTCATTGCCGTCGGCGCTGGCAAGCTGCTGGAGAACGGCAAGGTCCGTGCGGTCGAGGTGAAGGCCGGAGACCGGATCATGTTCGGCAAGTACGCCGGCTCGGAGATCAACCTGGATGGCGTCGATCACCCGATCCTCCGCGAGGACGAGATCCTCGGGGTCATTGAAGGCGCCGCCAAGAAGTAAGCGGCCTGTCCATTCCCGTTTTCGCAAAGCTACACTTTCAAGGAGAAGAGCCACATGGCAGCCAAAGACATTCTTTTCGACGAGCCCGCTCGTCAGCGCATCCTTCACGGCGTCAACACCCTGGCCGACGCGGTCAAGGTGACCCTCGGTCCCAAGGGCCGCAATGTCGTGATCGAGAAGTCGTGGGGCGCCCCCACCGTCACCAAGGACGGCGTCACCGTCGCCAAGGAGATCGAACTCGAGAACAAGTTCGAGAACATGGGCGCGCAGATGGTGAAGGAGGTCGCCTCCAAGACCTCCGATGTGGCCGGCGACGGCACCACCACCGCCACCGTGCTGGCCCAGGCGATCTTTCGCGAGGGCAGCAAGATGGTCGCCGCCGGGCACAACCCGATGGAGATCAAGCGCGGCATCGAGGCCGCTGTGGCCAAGATCGTCGAACACCTGAAAGGTCAGTCCAAGCCCACCAAGGGCCACAAGGAGATCGCCCAGGTCGGCACCATCAGCGCCAACGGCGACAAGGTCATCGGCGACCTCATCGCCGAGGCCATGGAGAAGGTCGGCAAGGAGGGCGTGATCACAGTCGAGGAAGCCAAGGCGATGGAGACCACCCTCACGGTCGTCGAGGGCATGCAGTTCGACCGCGGCTACCTCTCGCCCTACTTCGTCACCGACAGCGAGCGGATGGAAGTGGTCCTGGAGGACCCGTACATCCTCATCGCCGAGAAGAAGATCTCCAACATGAAGGATCTTCTGCCGGTGCTGGAGCAGATCGCCCGCAGCGGCAAGCCCCTGCTGATCCTGGCCGAGGACGTGGACGGCGAGGCGCTGGCGACCCTGGTGGTGAACAAGCTGCGCGGCACGCTGAATGCCTGCGCGGTCAAGGCCCCGGGCTTCGGCGATCGTCGCAAGGAGATGCTCAAGGACATCGCCATTTTGACCGGTGGTCAGGCGGTGACCGAGGACCTGGGCCTGAAGCTGGAGAACCTGACCCTGAAGGACCTGGGCCGGGCCAAGCGCATCACCATCGACAAGGACAACACCACCCTCATCGACGGCGGCGGCAAGAAGGCCGACATCGACGCCCGGGTGAAGCAGGTCCGGGTGCAGATCGAAGACACCACCTCGGATTACGACCGCGAGAAGCTCCAGGAGCGGCTGGCCAAGATGGTCGGTGGCGTGGCGATCATCAAGGTCGGCGCCGCCACCGAGACGGAGATGAAGGAGAAGAAGGCCCGCGTCGAAGACGCCCTGCACGCGACCCGCGCGGCAGTGGAAGAGGGCATCGTCCCCGGCGGCGGCGTGGCGCTCTTGCGCTGCCTGCCCAAGCTGGCGACGCTGAAGCTGGATGGTGATCGGCAGTACGGCGTGGCCATCATCCGCCGGGCCATCGAGGAGCCGCTGCGCTGGATTGCGCAGAATGGTGGCATCGAGGGCTCGATCGTGGTCGAGAAGGTCAAGGCCGGCACGGGGCCCTTCGGCTACAACGCGGCAACCAATGTCTATGAGGACCTGGTGGCGGCGGGCGTCATCGACCCGACCAAGGTGGTGCGCTCGGCGCTGCAGAACGCCGC
>JBBRLA010000205.1:0-12427 GCA_038231615.1 Polyangia bacterium
CCCGGTCAGCCGGGCAGCCCCAGCCGGGGCAGGATGGCCTCCTCGGCGGCGGCCAGCGTCGCGGGCAGCGAGATCGGGGGGTTGCGATGGGCCCCGCCCGGCGGGCCCAGGTGGTAGGCCCGCTTGAAGCCGCCGAACTTCAGGCCATGGGCGGTGCTGATCACAACCACTCGGGCGCTTTGGGGGATCTTGCCCTCCGCCGCCAGACGCGAAGCCACCGCCAGGGCCACCCCGGTGTGGGGGTCGGCGTAGAGGCCGTGCCGGTCGCCCATCATCGCGGCCTCCGAAAGTTCGTCCTCGCTGGCGGACCCGACCAGCCCGTCGAACTCGCGCAGCACGTCGATGGCCTTGTGGACGTTCACCGGGTCGCCGATGCGGATCGCGCTGGCGTGGGTCTTGTCGGCGGTGATGGCCTGGAAGCGCCAGTTGTCCTGGAAGGCGGCGTGAAGCGGCGCGGCAGCCGCGGCCTGCGCCACCACCAGGCGGGGCACGCGGGAAATGAGTCCCAGATCGCGCAACAGGCGCAGCCCCTTGCCGATGGCGGTGACGTTGCCCAGGTTGCCGCCGGGCACCACCAAAAAGTCCGGCGCCTCCCAGCCAAGCTGCTGGCAAATCTCCACCGAGACCGTCTTCTGCCCCTCCATGCGCAGGGGGTTCATCGAGTTGGCCAGGTACACCCCGTGCTTCTCGCAAAAAGCGGCCACCAGCTTCATGCAGCCGTCAAAGTCGGTGTCCAGCGAGACGGTCAGGGAGAAGTTGGCGATGGGCTGGATGAGCTGCTCGTCGGTGATCTTGCCCGCGGGCAGGAACACCAGGGACGGAATGCCGGCGCGGGCGCAGTAGGCCGAAAGCGCCGCCGAGGTGTCGCCGGTAGAGGCGCAGGCCACCGCCGGGATGTGCCGGCCCCGGGCGCGCATCCCCTGTACCATCGAGACCAGCACCGTCATCCCCAGGTCCTTGAACGATCCGGTGTGGCTTTGTCCGCACTGCTTGACCCACAGGCCGGGCAGCCCCAGGGCCTGTCCCAGCGTCGGCATCGGGAGCAGCGGCGTCCGCCCCTCTCCCAGGGTGACGATGTCTTCGTCGGCGGCCTGGGGGCAGACCCACTCGCGCTGGCTCCACACGCCGCTGCTTTCGGGGACCCCGGCCCGCAGGCCGGCCCGCTGGTCGAAGAGGTCGCGCCACTGTGCCCCGGTGCGGGTGGCCAGGGCGGCGGTGTCGTGGCGCACGTCGAGAAGCCCGCCGCACCTGGCGCAGCGGTAGCGCACCTGGGTCAGGGGGTAGCGCTCGTCGCAGCCGCCGTAGCAGGCGAGCCAGGCGGAGAAGGGCGAAGGTGCGTTCGTGTTGGCGATCTTCGTAGTCTTGGGATGAGTCGGGGTCTCGGACGACATCATGGGGCGGCCCTCTGCCGGTGGGGTGGAGCACGGAACGCAGGTCATGGATACCGGAGTCACACTCATGATATCGTAGTTTAGGACGACCCCTGCATATGCCTGACCCCATTGTGCGATGACTCCGGAATCCACACCCACCTGGCTCATCGGGCCTGAAATCGCGCCCTCGTCTCGGATCGGCTCGGTGCTCAGCGGCACCTACCGTCTGGACGCGTTTTTGGGGCAGGGCCTGACCGGCATCAGCTACAACGCCTGGCACCTGCGGCAGAAGATGCCCTTCTCGGTGAAGCTTTTGCACCGGGACCTGCAGCCGAGCCACGAGCGGGTGATCCGCCTGCGTCAGGACCTGCGGGCGCTGGCGGGGCTGGGCCCGTGTGGCTTCCTGCCCATGGAACTGAGCTTTGCCCCCGACGGAGCGCCCTTCCTGGCGGCGGAGCTTCTGGTGGGCGAGACCCTGCGGCAGCGTCTGTCCCGCGGGCCGATGCCATCGCTGGCGGCGGGGATCGCCGTGGCCTCGGTGGCGCGGGCCCTGTCCGCGGCCCACCGCCTGAACGTGGTCCACGGCGACCTGCGGCCGGAGAACATCTACATCCCGGCGCTGCCTGGTCAAGAGATCGCCGCCGGGCAACCGGCCCTGCTGGACGCGGCCCTGCACCACCTGCGCCGCCGGCCGATCGGCCTGGACGAGTCGCTGCCCCTGCGCAAGCTGGCCTACCTGGCCCCCGAGCAGGCCAGCGGCGAGGTGGACGTCGCGGATGCCGCGGGGGACATCTTCGCGCTGGGGGCGATCCTCTACGAGTGCCTCACCGGGCAGCAGGCCTTCGGCGCCAACGAGATCGAGGTGGTCCTGGAGAAGCTGGCGCAACCGCCGGAGCGGCTTTCGCTGCCGCGGGAAGTCGGGGCCCCGCCGGGGTTGGCCGAGGCACTGGGGGTGGTCATCGCCGCCGCCTGCGCCCGCGACCCCGAGGCGCGCATCCCGTTGATGCAGGGTCTTTTGGACGGGCTCTCCCTGGCCTACGCCGGGGTTGGGCTGCCCCTGCCGCCCGCCGACGAACGGCTGCCGGTGCTTTCACCGGGGCGGGCACGGCGCAGCACGGTGGCGCAGAAGAAGGTGGTGCCGCTGCGGCCGGTCGGCCACCCGGCTGAGTACCTGGCCACCGATGACGAGGAGATGGAGATCCGGGTGGAGCGCGGGACCCCGGTGCCGGAAAGCGGCGCGCACGGTGCGGTGCCGCCGTCGCCGCCGATGGGGTCCGCCCCTCGCGGGCCGCGGGCGACGGTGCGGGCGCGGGACCTGTCGAAGCTGCTTTTGGACGTGCGGGCCGGGCGGCTGGACGCGGCGCTGGCGGTGACCCTGGCCGGTGCCGGGGAGGAGTTACCCGCCGAGGGGCCGCGAGAACCCACGGAAGCCGATCGCATCGCCGAAGCCGGACGGGCGGCGGTGCTGGCACGTGCCGAGGCGGCGCGGGCGGCCCGGGAGGGCGAAAATACGGATCGGCTGCGCTACGAGGTGGAAGCCGAGGAAGCGTCCCGGGAAGCCAAGCGCAAGGTGCTGGAGGCGGCACGTGGGGAGGTGCTGGCCAAGATGCGCGCCGAGCTGGACGAGAAAAAGGCCGAGCGGCTGGAGCGGGTGGCGGCGGCGCGGCGCGAGGCGGAGGTGCTGGAGGCCGAGCGAAAAGAGGCGGAGCAGAAAGAGGCGGAGCACGCCGAGCGGGTGCGCCTCTCGGCGCGGCAGGCGGAGGCGGCGCGGAAGGAAGCGGCTCGGCTGGAGGGCGAGCGGCTGGCGGCGGAGCGTCTGGGGGCCGAGATCGAAGCCTCGATGCGCCGCGAGGCGGAGCGCGCGGAGGTGGCGCGGAAGGAGCGGGAGATCCTCGAGGCGGCGCTGAAGGAGGCGGAGCTAAAAGAGGCGGCACGGAAGGACGCGGCGGCGCAAGCGGAGGCGCTGGCGGAGGCGACGCGGAAAGAGGCCGCCGAACGGGAGCAGGAGTGGCAGCAGGCGGCGGCGGCGTGGGAGGCGGCGGCGCGGGACATGGAGGAGGCGGAGGCCGAGGCCAAGAAGGAGGCGGTGCAAGAGAACCAGGCCAAGGCGGCGGCGCGGGCGCAGGTGGCGATGAAGCTGGCCACCGAGCGGCTGGCGGAAGAGGAGCGGCTTTCGCGGCAGGCCCGGGAGGCGGAAGCGGCGGCGAAGACGGCGCAGGAGCAGTCGCTGGCCGCGGCGGCGGAGGCGCAGCGGGCGGTCGAGGAGGAGGGGCGCCGGGCGGCGGCAGTGCAGAAGGCCCAGGCCGAGATGCGGACGGCGGAGGAGGCGCAGCGGAAGGAGGCGGCGGCGCGAGAGGCGGCGGGGCGGGAGGCGGCGGTGGCGCGGGCCGGCAGCGAGGCGCGGCTGATGGAGGCGGCGCTGGCGCAGGAGGCGGCGCGAGAGGCGGAGGCGGAGCGGGAGATCGTGGCCGAGCGGATCTCCCGGGTGACGCAGGCGCTGGCGGTGGTGCGGCAGACGTGCCAGATCGAGATCGTCGACCTGGGCCGGGAGATCAGCGAGATGCGAACGGCGCCGCCCCCCGTGCCGGGACCCGCCGCGGAGGCGCCGCTTCTGGCGGAGCGACCGACGCTGGCGCTGGATCGGTCGATGCTGCTGGTGGAGCGGCCGACGGGGGTGGTGGAGCGGCCCCAGGGGGCGGCCGAGCGGTCGGTGATGGCCGGGCAGATGATGGCGCTGGAGCGGTCCGCGTCGGCCCTCGACATGCAGCCCGAGGGGAAGGCGCAGGGGCCGGTCTCCGGGGCGACGTACGATTCGAAAGAGCAGCGCGTGAGTTCGGGCCTGCACGAGAGCCCGTGGCAGACACCCGTGGGGTCTTTGGCGCAGCCGGTGGGGGCGCCCTACATGGTGCCGGTGACCGGGCCGAACGGAGAACAGGTGCTGGTCCCGGCGATCCCGGTGACGTGGCTGCCGGAGCCACGGCGGGGGGTGTCTCCGCGTCAGATGGTGGCGATCTTCGCTGCGACGGTGGTGGCGGCGGCGAGCCTGGGGGCGTTGGCGGTGTGGCTGCTGGTGCGGCGGCCGTCCATGCCGCCGGAGCCGTTGGAAGGGACGACGCAGGCCGCGCAGGCCCCGGTGGTGGCGCCGCCGAGGACGTCCACCGTGCCGGTGGTGGCGACCCCGCCCCCGGTGCCTGTCGTGCCCCCCCCGGTGCCTGTCGTGCCCCCCCCGGTGCCTGTCGTGCTCGACACGAAGCCCGACGAGGCCCTGCCGGCCCCCGCCGAGTCTCACCCGAACCGCCGTCCCGCATCGGTGGTACTGCCGCCGCTGCGGACCCTGGCAGACAGGCCGGTCCACTCCGCGGAGCGGGGGATCGAGAGCGGATCTACCCCGACCCACGGTGCTGCCAGGGGCCCGCAACGAGGTCCCATGAATCAGGACATTCGCAACCCATTCTAACCCGAGTCTCCTTGAGCCTGGATCAAATGCGTGGGCCCACTGCTTCAACTGGCGCCAGCGGGCCAGGGAGACGGCCGTCGCGGTGAAGATTCCGATGCGGATGGCCCCTTGCGCCGCTTGGGGCTATATTGAACTTCATGCGCTCCCCATTGAGTCCCCTGTGGGCCATTTTGTGTGCCGGTGCCCTCCTTGCCGGGCCCGCCGCCTGCCACAAAGGCTCCGACCCCACCGTCTCCGCCGCCCCGAGCGGTCCTCCCGGCACCGCCGCCGCCCCGCGGCACGTCGAGATCACGGTCTCCAACCTGGGTTACATGCCCGCTCGCATCCTCGGCAGGCCGGGCGAAGAATTGCTCCTCGTCTTTCGCTATTCCCCCTCCGCCGGCGAGTGCGGCCGGGAGGTGGTTCTGCTAAACCCCAAGGGACCCGTCCGCTTGACCCTGTCGGCCGAACGCCCGGTCGAGGTGGCAATGTCTCTGCCGAAAGACCGGTCCGAGGTGGGCTTTACCTGCGGAATGGGGATGCTGCGCGGGACGCTGGTAGTGCAGTAGCTTAGCAAAGCCCTGCCACCGCCCCCCGCAGCGCCGAGACCGACGGGCTGCGCAGGTAGATGATCGGCGCGTGGTCGCGATGCGCCAGCCGCTGCGCCGCCTCTCGCAGCGGGTGGGACACCATGCCGACCATCACGATCACCAGGGCGATGCGGCGGGCCGCGCGGCGCGTGCCTCCAGGCAGCCGACGCTCATAGTGCTGGAGCGAGAGGCCCTTTTGAGCGACGACATCGCGGTAGTGATCCGACAGGCCGCCGCTGCCCCCGATGAGCACCACGGTACCCGACCGTTCCGGGGCCTTCGGGTCTCGTTCTTCGCTGCGTTTGTTGCGATCCTGCATGCAAGGGGATACAGCAAGCCCCGGGCCGACCCCGCGGCGTGCTCCTCTCTCGTCGGAGAGCCGCGCCCCGTGAGGTCCACCGGGGCAAGTTGACAGCGCGGGCCGTCAATCCCCGTGACATTCTGGCGAAGCGGGCGTGCCGCTGCTCAGGGCGCCTTGGGCGCGGGCGCCTTGTCCGCGGGCAGCTTGTCCCTTTGGCGTTCCTTCTCGTCTTCTTCCTTAATCGCCCGCAGCCGATCCTCCGCGGCCTTTTGCAGCGCCGGCGTTGGACTCCGTTCCAGGCACGCCCGCAATGCCGGCTCCTCCTCGTCGTCATTGGCGGCGCGATACACTTGGGCCAGGGCGCAATAGGTAGACGCCCGCTCCGGCTCCAGCATCCGGGCCCGCTGCACGGCCAGGAGCGCCCGCGAGGACTGATCCAGCCGCAGCAGCACCGGCACCAGTTGCAGGAGGGCCGCCTCATTGTAGGGTGAGATGCTCAGCGCCTGCTCCAGCGCGGAGGCGGCCCGCCGCCACTCCCCCTGGCTGGCCAGGCGAGCGGCCTGCTCTCGCAGCGCCTTGGCCTTGCGCTCCTCCGGGCTCTCGTCCCGGTAGCGCCGCGTCAGCGCCGGGTCCTCGTGCAGCGACAGGCCATCGCCGGAAAAGCGGAACACCAGCGGACGCAGGTGGCCGCGCAACACCACCTCCTTTGTCCCGTCCCGGTCCACGTCGACGAACTCGACCCGGTTCTGTCCGTCTCGCAGCGTGCCGTCCGGCAGCGTGGCGATCCGGTGGGCGCAGAAGGTCAGGAGGGTGCGGAAGTGCGCCCCGTCCCATCGCCGCAGCCGCGCCACGCTCAGGGTGTTGCCGTCTGCTAGCGGCACGTCGTGGCCGTCGCGCAAAAGCGGCGGCCCGGCCAAAGCCGGCAGCACCACCGTGGCCATGGTCGGCTCTGCATCGGCTTCGACGGGGTGGTAATCGGAGAGGACGAACCCCCCTTGGCGAGCCAGATAGATGACCCCGTAGGCCACCGGCCGAGGCCCCCCCCGCCGCCCCGCCAGTACCACGTCGGGGCGACCGTCTCCGTCAAGGTCCTCCTGTGCCTCGGCGCCCGCGGGACCGATCTGCTCCGCCGCCACCGGCCCGCAGGGCAGGCCCGGCAGCTTGCACGAGACGGCCGCCTGCAACTCGACCGTCGCCACGACGCCGCAGAACTCGCTCCCGGGCGCTGGCGCCCCGGCCCGCGCCACGCCCGAACTCCGCCAGATGACGATGACGATGACGATGACGACAACCAAAACCCAGAGCCCACCTTTCCGCAGCCAGCCGGCGTGGTCCGCGCGCAAGAGGCCGCCGCAACCCCCCCACGGGGTGATCGACGAAGAAGAAAGGCGCATGTCAGTATGAAATACTAGCGCGGGAACGGTCGATGTGAAACTTGAAGCCGGTCCAGGTTGACACCCTCCGACGCGAACAGTAGACCTGTAGCATGCCAATCATCAAAGACGAGCTGCGCCGCACCGACCCGGAGATCGCCACCCTGCTGGAAAAGGAAGAGCAGCGCCAGCGCCAGAAGATCCGCCTGATCCCGTCGGAGAACTACGTCTCCGAGGCCGTCCTTTCGGCCAGCGGATCGGTGCTGACCAACAAGTACAGCGAAGGCTACGTCGGCAAGCGCTACTACGAGGGGCAGCAGAACATCGACCCCATCGAGGAGATCTGCATCCACCGCGCCCGCGCTCTCTTCGCCGTCGAGCACGCCAACGTCCAGCCGTACTCCGGCTCCCCGGCCAACCTGGCGGTGTACCTGGCCTTCTGCAAGCCCGGCGACGTCATCATGGGCCTTTCGCTGCCCGCGGGCGGCCATCTTACCCACGGCTGGCCGGTGTCGATCTCGGGAAAATACTTCACCGCCGTGCCCTACGGCGTCCGCCCCGACACCTGCCGCATCGACATGGACCAGGTCGCCACTCTGGCCCAGAAGCACCGCCCCAAAATCCTGTGGTGCGGCGGCACCGCCGTCTCCCGCACCATCGACTTCCCGGCCTTCGCCGAGATCGCCAAGAAAGTCGGCGCGCTGCTGGTGGCCGACATCGCTCACATCGCCGGGCTGGTGGCCGGCGGCGTCCATCCCAGCCCCGTGGGCCACGCCGAGGTCATCACCTCGACCACCCACAAGACCCTGCGCGGCCCCCGCGGCTGCATGATCCTGTGCAACGCGGCCCACGCCTCGGCCATCGACAAGGCGGTCTTCCCCGGGCTGCAAGGCGGGCCGCACAACCACAACACCGCCGCCCTGGCTGTGGCCCTGAAAGAGGCCGCCACCCCGGAGTTTCGTCGCTACGCCCACCAGATCGTCAAGAACGCCAAGGCCCTGGCCGAGGCGCTGCTGGCCCGCGGCTTCACCCTGGTCTCCGGCGGCACCGACAACCACCTGATCCTCATCGACCTGACCCACAAGGGCATCTCCGGCAAGCGGGCGGCGCAGGCCCTGGACCGGGCCGGCTTGGAGACCAACTACAACAGCATTCCCTTCGACCCCCGCAAGCCCTTTGACCCCTCGGGCCTGCGCATCGGTACCCCGGCGGTGACCTCCCGGGGCATGGCCGAGGCCGACATGGTCCAGATCGCCGACTGGATGGACCGCGCCATCACAGAAGCCGCCAAAAGCGAGAAGGACGATACCCTGAAAAACCCTGTGCTGGACCAGATCTCCGGCGAGGTCCGCGAACTCACCCTCAACTTCCGGGCCCCCGGACTCTGACCACGTCGAGACGAGTTTCGCGAGACGATGCGTGCTACGCTGAGTATGTGGCCAGGCAAAGGCGTTACAACTCCCTACCCCTACCCGGTGATGACGCCCAAGGCAAGGACGCAATCATGTCAACGTCATCGTCATCGTGCTCCTCCAACGACCCGGCCCTCCCCGAGCCGGTGGCGCTGGTCCCGCGAAAGCGCGACATCCCGCGCATGCAACTCGCCCGCTCGCTAGAGGAGGCCGGGCCGCGGACCTTTGTCTACGTAGATAGCAAAGGGCGGGTGCGCTCGCCCGCCCTGTACAAGACCATGCAGGCCGTCGGCTACACCGCTTTGGTGGCCATCGTCCTGGGCGGCACCGCCCTGTACACCTCGATGTTCGGGCCGGCGGGGGCGCTGGTCGGCGTGATGTTCGCCTTTCTGGCAATGCGCAGCATGATGCTCACCAGGCAGATCAACCAGGCGGCGCTGCTCTCGTCGCACGACCACCTGGACGACGCGGAGTTCGTGCTGCGACGCCTCCTGCGTCGGAGGTTTATCGCCAGGCGGCTGCGGGCGCTGGCCCACCACAACCTGGGGGCGGTGGCCACCAGACGCGGCGACCACGCAGAGGCCCTTGGCGAACTGCGCAAGGCGGTGGTCCTGTACCAGGCATCGTGGCGCAAGAGCCCCCATCTGCGCTCGTGCCAGTACGGCGAGGTCATCGCCCTGTGCAACCTCAGCCGCGTCGACGAAGCCAACCAGCGCCTGATCTCGATGCGCACCGGTCCCCAGGGCGACTACCTGATGGTGAAGCACTGGACCACCCAGCTCTACGTCTCGTTCTGCCGCGGCGAGCACACCCACGACGAGAACGACCTGTGGGAGCGGGCGCAACGGGCGCTGCGCATCACCGCTTCGTCGGCCCTTCTGGCCTTGTGCTCCTGGGCCTATAAAAGGGTCGGCGACAACGACATGTCCGGGCACCTCCTGCGCGAGGCCTACGACCGCCTCGAAGGGGTGCCCCTGTCCCGGACCATGCCGCCGCTGTGGCGCTGGATGGAGGAGCACCGCAAGGAAGCCGGGGTCTTGGCTTCCGCGGGGGCCTCTTCAGCGAGCCATGGCGATCTCTGACCGCAGCGGCGAGCGGGCGCTGGTCCCGTGGGAGCAGGACGAGGACCTGCTCTATGAGCACGACGAGCCTGCCGGATCGCGGGGCGGACTTTTGCGCGCCGAGCGGCCGTTGCTCACCGATGTGCGTGAGGTCGAGGACCGCCTGCCGGTGGCGCGCAGCCTGACCGAGGCGACGCCGCGCTCGCTGGTGTCCCTGGACGCAAAGGGGCAGGTGCGCTCGCCGATGCGGCGGGTGGCCGAGCGGGCGGCGGCCTATGGGGCGCTGGGGATCATGGCCTCGATGACCCTGGTGTCGGCGTCGCTGGGGGACCCTCTGGGGATGACCATCGGCTTGACCGCCACGGCAATGTGGGCCCACGGGGTGATGGTCGCTCGCTGGCTGGAACGGGCCTCGGCGCTGATGATCCACGGGCAGCTCGATCGGGCCGAGGCGCTTTTGCGGCGCTGCCTGCAACCGCCCTGGGGTAGCCACTCGGTGCGGGCCCACGCCCACCTGCGGCTCGCCGGGGTGATGACCCGCCGGGGCGATCACCCGCAGGCCCTGCTGGAGGCGCAGCGGTCGGTAACTCTGTTCGAGGAGGAGCACCCCCGGCAGCTTCAGTTCCTGCAGGTGGCGCGCTACCAGGAGGTGCGCTCGCTGGTGTCCGCCGGCAGGCTGGCCGACGCCCGGGTGAAGATGGACGACCTACCCACTGTGCCCGAGGGCGACTACCTGCGGATGCAGCACTACGTGACCGGGCTGTATGTCGCCCTGGCCGATGGGCGCATGCCCTTCTCCGATGGGCCACTCTGGGAGCGCACCCAGGTGGCATTGCAGCTCTCGGCGGCGGCGCCGCTCCTCGGCCTCTGCGCCTGGGGCTACTTCAAGCTGGGCGACGATGACATGGCCTGGCACCTGTTGCAGACCGCCTACGACCGCCTGGACAACGAGCCTTTGGTCCAGATGATGCCGCCCCTGTGGAAGTGGATGCAACGCAAACGCCGGGAAGCCCAAGGGGAGGAGTGAAGCAAGACCCATCATGGCCGCCCGCGAAGTGATCTACAACCGCGGTGCTTCGCGCTACGCGATCCACAACCCCGGCGCTTCGCGCTACGCGATCTTTCTGGGGACCGCCAGCCAGGTACCCACCCGCGCCCGCAACCACAACGCCATCTTCTTGCGCTGGGACGAACTGGGCATCCTCTTCGATCCCGGCGAGGGCACCCAGCGGCAGATGGTGCACGCGGGGCTTTCGTCGACGCAGATCACCCACATCGCCATCACCCACTTCCACGGCGACCACTGCCTGGGGCTGGCGGCGGTGGTCCAGCGCATCTCCCTGGACCGGGTGCCGCACCCGGTGGAGGTGATCTACCCATCGAGCGGGCAGGTGTACTTCGAGCGGCTGCGTCACGCCTCGATCTTCCACGACGTGGCGATCCTTGTGCCGCGGCCCTTCGCCGCGGCACAGGGGGAGGAGATCGTGGTGGCGCGCATGCCCGGGGCGACCCTGTCGGCGCGGGCGCTGGACCATCGGGTGGACTGCTACGGCTACCGCCTGCAAGAGCCCGAGGGGCGGCGCATGCTCCCCGAGAAGCTGGCCGCGGCGGGAGTGCGCGGGGCGGCGATTCGGGAGCTGATCCAGAAGGGCGAGATCGCGGTGGATGGGCAGGTCGTGCGTCTTGGCGACGTCAGCGAGCACCGGCGGGGGCAGTCGTTTGCGCTGGTGATGGACACGCGGCCCTGCCCGGGGGCGCAGCACTTGAGCCGCGGGGCGGACCTTCTGGTCTGCGAATCGACCTACCTGAGCACCGAGGCCGAGGAAGCGCGCGAACACTACCACATGACGGCGGCGCAGGCGGCGACCCTGGCCCGCGAGGGCGGGGTGCGGCGGCTGGCGCTGACCCACTTCTCGCAGCGGTACACCCAGATGGAACCCTTCCTGCGGGAGGCCGAGGCGATCCACGGGGACGTCTTCATCGCCGCGGACCTGACCCAGGTGGCGGTACCGGCGCGATAGGGCGGACGCAGCCCCGTGGTCAGTCCACTGTCTCGGCGCGGGAGTCCACTGCTTCGGCCCGGGAGTCCACTGCCTCGGCCCGGGAGTCCACTGCCTCGGCCCGGGAGTCCCCGCGCTTCTTGCGGCACTTGTCCCAACGGGCATTCCAGTATTCCTCGCTTTCGGCCAATGTCGGCCACCACCGTGACGCCCAGGTCCCACCGCGAAAGTTCCAGCACCTGCTCCGGGTGAACCCCCGTGCGATGGCCATCCGCCGGCCCACCGTCTGCCGCGAGACTTTCTTATCGAAGGCCACCCGGAACAGGTACATAGCATACGTCGTCATGAAATCCTGGTCCCGGTGCGCAGCCAGTAGCCGCTGATCTCGGCCAGAAGGCACTCCCCTGAGCAAAAAGGTTCAGGCGTCGTGCGGTTATGCCTTTTTCGAAACTACGTCCGAGGTGGGCTGCTGACCGGAGCCGTCTGTCCAGTCCACACTACGACCGCCGTAGGCCACTCCAGGCAGGAAGCGGCCCATATGAGTCCGATCGGAAGGGGTTGGATTTGCGCTGTCGGCCGTGGACGCATAGTGGTCGATGCTTACCGTGGCGTCACGCTGCCAAGCTGAAGCCAGGCCCGTCGTGTGCTCCTCAGTGATATGCCCCACGGTGGGGTGGAAGACTTGCGCCGTGGCGACCCGATACGTCACGGGGACCGGTGGTTCAGTCGAGGTTTGAGATACCGCGGGCGCGGCCTTGGTCGCCGGATGGCTGCTCTTTGCCCTCGGCCGTATAGTACTCTTTGCAGAGGCAGCGACCTAGGCGAGGACGTCGGCGTGGGAAGTAACCGAAGGCAGGCTTGGCGCCGAGGTCTCAGTCTTC
>JBBRLA010000206.1:0-12422 GCA_038231615.1 Polyangia bacterium
CTTTTCGGCATGCACTGCCGCATCGTCGGCCGCCTGACCAAGCTGGACCGCTGGGGCATCGGCTTCGGCTGGGAGTGGGACGAGATCATCGTCGCCCCCTTGGAGACCCTTTCGGATCACGACTTCAAGGAGATCGACATCGGCCGGCGGCTCTTCCTTTTGACCGACGACGCGAAGAACAACGACATCGTCAAGCGGATCATGAACGTCACCCTGTTGGAACGCCACCACAACATCGACGATTTCTCGATCTTCGACTTCGAGAAGCGCCTGGCGGGCTTCATGCAGATCTTCCTGATCATGAAGGTCATCGTCGGACTTTTGGCCGGGATCGCGCTTCTGGTGGGGGGCGTGGGCATCATGAACATCATGCTGGTGTCGGTGTCGGAGCGGGTGCGGGAGATCGGCATCCGCAAGGCCCTGGGGGCCAGCCCCAGCGACATCGGCAGGCAATTCTTGGTCGAGGCCATCCTGCTTTCCGGGACCGGCGGCATCGTCGGGGTGTCCACCGGCATCGGTTGGGCGCTTTTGGCCTCGCGGATCATCCAGCATTTCAAGCCCCGCTGGGTGACCACCGTGTCCGAACCCGCCGTGCTGACCTCACTGGCCCTGGCGATGGTCATCGGCGTGGTGTTTGGCTATTTCCCGGCCCGCCGCGCCAGCCAGCTCGACGCCGTCACCGCCATCCGATCCGGGAGCTAGGTCATGTGGACCGCCTTTGTAGACCAGCTTGCCGCCGTCGCCCACGCCTTCCGCCACAACGTCGGGCGCAGCGTCCTCACCCTGCTCGGGATGATCATCGGCGCCGGGTCGGTGGTGCTGCTCTCGGGCCTGTTGTCGGGGGGGCAGGAGGCGCTGACCCTGGCCAACCAGTTCATCGACGACCCCGACGTCATCGAAGTGGAGACCTCCGACGCGCCGCCGCAGCAGCGCCAAAGGACACAACGGCCGCTGGAACGCGCCGATCAGGAGTTTTTGGACCAGAGCCCCACCATCGGGGGCGCCGCGGCGGAGGGGGAACTCTTCGAGTGGAACCGCTGGGCCCGGGTGGGCAGCGACAAGAAGCGCGTGCTGGTGCTGGGCGCCTCCGATCGGTCCCGGGAACTGTACCGGGTGCAGGTCGAGCGGGGCCGCTTCATTGACCCGGAAGACCTGCGCACAAAGGCGCGGGTCTGCGTGGTGGGCTATGAGGTGTGGAGCGAGCTGCTCGGCGCCCCGCAAGACCTTTTTGGGGCCAACGTGCGCATCAACGGGGTGCGCTGGAACGTGGTGGGGGTGCTCAAACACAAGCCGCCGCTCAATGCCGGGCCGGGCACCTGGATGTGGGACCGGCGGGTGGTGGTGCCGGAGACCACCTTCCAGGCGGTGGTGCGGCATTCGCGCAAGGTGGACACCCTGTACATCCGGCTGATGCCCAGCGTTGGGGAACTGTCCAAGCGCCTGGAGGACACCCGGAAGCTGCTGAAGGACATCCTGCACCGGCGGCACTACGGGGTGGACAACTTCCGCATCGACGAGGACAAGGGCGAAAAGCAGCAGGAGCAGCTCATCTTCCTGGTCATCAACGTGCTGATGCTCTGCACCGCGGCGCTCTCGCTTTTCGTCGGCGGGATCAACATCATGAACATCATGCTGGTGACGGTGACCGAGCGCACCCGGGAGATTGGCATCCGCCGGGCGCTGGGGGCGACGCGGGGCAACATCCTACGGCAGTTTTTGCTGGAATCGGCGATCCTGGCGGGGCTGGGCGGGCTTATCGGGGTTTTGGGGGGGATGGCGCTGGTCTTCCTGGTCAGCAAGGTCCTTTCGGTCTGGCTGGGGAATTGGAACGCGGCCTACCAGGTCTGGGCCATTGCCCTGGGGCTTTGTTCCAGCACCGTCACCGGCATCGTCTTCGGCCTGTACCCAGCGTGGCGGGCTGCCCGGCTGGACCCGGTCGAGGCGCTGCGCTATGAATAAGGCCAGGCGCCGCGGTGATGGGTCGTGAAGCGCGAAGTGCCGCGGTGGATTGACAGGCGCGGATTCTCTGATTAAATGCCCCAACATGTTAATCAGCCGTGATGATCTGCGTTTCTGGGACGTCCGCACCCGGGACCGCCGCCTCCGCCGCGGGGAGGTCATGATGCCCGAGATCCTGGCCCGCCTGGCCGCACTTCCCGACGCCACCGAGAAGTTGACCTTCTCCTTGCCGCTGGAGGAGCCGGACGAGCGCGCCCACGAACGGCGCTCGGTGCCCCACATCCGCGTCACCATGCCGCCGCCCCGCGACGAGTCCCTGGACGATCTGGACGATCTGGATGATGACGACGAGGACGACGACGACGACGACGAGGTTCTGCCCCTCAAGCCCCTCAAGTAAGGTCGAGGGGCAGAAAAGCCGCTATACTAGGTGGCCATGACGCCCAAAGGCTGGGACGCAGGCCACGAACTGCACGCGCTGCGCGAGCGGATGAGCCGCCTCTTCGAGGAGGAGTTGCCGCGCGCCCGGGGCGAGCAGGGTGCGGCTTTCGCGCCGCCCTCGGACGTCTACCTGACCGAAGATCGCGTGGTCGTCACCATCGAGCTGCCCGGGATCGAGCCGGATCAGGTGGCGATCAAGTGCGAGGGTCAGGTGCTGACCATCAGCGGCGAACGGGTGTACCAGGGCGATGGCTACTGCCACCAGATGGAGCGGCAGTACGGGCCGTTTCTCCGGTCGCTGCCCCTGCCGCCGGGGGTCAAGCCGGCTGAGCGCAGGGTCCGCTTCGAGGACGGCCTGCTCACCATCGAATTGCCCCGGACGGAGACCCGCTAGGGCCGGGAGCGATTGAAGGAGGGACCATGTCGGACAGCGATCACGAGACGGACGAAGACCTGGCCGATGGCGCCGGGGCGGAAGCCGGGGAGTCCGAGTTCTCCGCCTTCATCATGTCGCTGGCCACCTCGGCCCTGATGCACATGGGGGAGGTGCACGAGGAGTCGGAGCAGCCCCATGTGGATCTGGACATGGCGCGGCACACCATCGACATCATCGGGATGCTCCACGGCAAGACCCGGGGCAACCTCAACAGCGAGGAGACCCGGGTGGTCGAAAGCGCCCTCTACGACCTGCGCTTGCGCTTCGTCGAGGCCCGCAAGAAGGCCGGCGGGACCGTGAATCGCGCCTGATCCGCCAAAGTTCGTCCCATAAGATCCACCGCCAGGTCATTCAGGGCGGGTTGCCAGCCTTTGCCTCGCTACCCGGATCGGCACGTTTGAGGGGGAGTCAACACGTCGGCCGGCGTGACCGCGGTCACCGCCTGCTGGATCCAGTGATCCAGCAGGGCGGGGTCTCCGCAGGCCGCCAGGCTCGCTTCCTGCTCGGGGGAAGGCACCAGCCCTCGCTGCCGTAGCAGTCCGCGCAGCACTTCACGGCGCACGCGCACCTCGGCTTGGTCGGCCCGCTCGGCCTCCTTCTGGGCCCGCTCGGCCTCCTTCTGGGCCCGCTCGGTTTCGCGGGCCTTCTGCTCCTTTCTGGTCGGGAGCAGAAAACGCCCCTCCACATCCCGTGAGAGCCGCAGCGTCAGGCCATGCTCCGGGTGGTCCAGCACCACGAAGTACAGCCCCAAAAGGGGGCTCTCGGCGTGGCGCGGGGTGACCAGTTCTCGCTCGACCAGCTCGTCCCCGTCCTCCTGCCAGTCCCACACGCGCAGGGGCGCCTGCGCATCCGCTGCGTCGAACCGATACAGTTCCTTGATGGCGATCTGCCGGTAGCGTCCCAGCTTTGCCAGCCAGGGTGTGTCGCGGGCGTCGCTGGGGCTGATGACTTCGACCGCCACATCCAGGTACCCGTGATTCCAAATCTTCCAGGCCGGGGGCAGCCGCTCCGTCGCGCCCAGGTGGATGAACAGGTCCGGCGCCAGCCGCTTCTGCGGATCGGTCGGGTCCCAGTAAACGAATTGGTCCGTCGAGACCAGCGCCTTCAGCCCGTCCTCGGCAGACTCGAAAAGGTCGCTGCGAATGGCTCGATGGCGCGGGTTCTCGGGCACCTCTTCCTCCACGGGGAACTCGAGCGGGGCCGGACGCTCCTGCTCCTTGTAGCGAAACTTTTGATAACGCCGGTCTCGCGGCGACCCTGGCGAGGCCGAAGGGGCGCCGAGACGTTCGACCAACTGCGCGGCATCCATGGGTTTCATGTATCATGCTTTCGTAGCGGCGGCCAACCCGATGTCACCCGATATGGGGCCTTGCGGAGTCGGGCCGGTAGGTCTACCGTGGGTCCATCATGGCCGAGCCATTTGGCGTTTGCTCGATGTGCCGCAAGCCGATCCAGATGCAGCAGCGGTACTTCCGCTGTTCGGTGTCGACTTGTAACGGTGGACGGGTAAAGTTCTATTTTTGCAGCATGGCTTGCTGGGACGCGCATCTACCGACGGCCCGGCATCGTTCAGCGTACGCGGTCGAGGAGACCGCTCGCCTGGACAAAAAATAGTCAAAATATAGCCCAAAATAAGCCGCCTTACTGCGCCCGGCCCACGGCGGGCAGGCCCGCGGCCTCGATGGCCCGGGACAGTTCCTCGGCGTCGTGGACCCCGTGGAACACCCGGGCGATCTCCCCCTTTGCGTTGACCAGGACCAGGTGCGGGATCGACTCGATGCCGTAGACCCGGGACACCTCGTCGTCGCCCAGGCCGATGGGCAGCTTCAGCCTGAGCTGTGCCGCCATGGCCCGCGCCGGCCCCTCCGATCCCTCGGTTTCGATGGCGATCGCCTGCAACCCCCGGTCCTTGTACGCCCCGTACACCCGATCCAGGATCGGCAGCGACTGCCGGCACGGCACGCACCAGGTGGCCCAGAAATCCACCAGCACCGGATGCCCCAGCGCCCCCGACAGACGGAACTGCCCGCCGTCGAGCGTGCGCACCCGGAAGTCGGGCGCCGACTTCCCCCGCCCCCCCGGCCGCTCGTGCCCGCACATGTGGATCATCCACCCCAGGTTGATTACGAAGAGCAGCCCGATCGACGAGAGGAACACCCTGCCGCCCCACAGGGCCCGCAGCGGCAACTCCGAACGGGGCTGATCAATTGTATACACCTCGGGGTCCCCCGCGCCCCCGGGTCCCGTCGTCGGCTTCGCCATCTCTTCTTTCATGGGGTCGTTTTCCCGTCGTCCCCGGTGGCGAGGTGCGCCTGCACGAGGGCCTGGAGCCAGATGATGCCGAACAGGCCCAGCGCCGCCATCTGCGTCACCCGCCGCAGGCGCTCTCCCGGGTCATGCCGCAAAAGGGTCAGGACCAGCGAACTCCCCGAAAGCACGAAGAACCATCCCATCCACGCCAGCGCCGAAAGGTCCATCGTCGTCCCCGGCCGCAGCCGCCGCCCCCGCTGGCCGAGCAAAAGCCCCAGGACCACCCCGCCCAAAAGGATCAGCAGCACGTCCGGCACCACCACCTGGGCCCCACGCAAGATCGCCGCCAGCACCGCCGCCCCCCCGCCGTCCGCCGCCGCCTCCCGCACCTCCCGCGCAAGGCGCTGCCCGTCCCCGGTGATGATGCACACCGGCAAAAGCCAGAGCATGTCCGAAAGCCCCCCGGGCCCGCCCTGACAGATCCGCCGCGCCGCCGCCGCCGGGGCGAACACCGCCGCCCCCACGCGCGCTACGAAGTCCGCCGAAAGGAACCGGGCAAACCAGCCAGCCTCGTTTTTGGGGATGTCTCTGTGGCCGTACTGGGTCATCGCTACTTTTTTTGTTCGCGCTTCTGGACCAGGTCCTTGGCGGCCTTCTGCAAGGGGCCCGGGATGTTCTTGCTCTTGGCCAAGAACTTCAGCTCTCTGGCGGTGACGTAGGCCAGAAAGCGCATCGCCGTGCCCAGCGGGGTCTTGTTGTTGTTCAAAAGGGCCAGCTTGATCGATGCCAGCTGCACCCACTCCTTCTTATTAGAGATGTACCGGATCACGTCCTCGTGCAAGGCCCGGTTGGCCGCGAACTTGACCACCTCGTTGATCCGCAGCCCCGGCGATCGCGCCGCCGCCATGGACACCGTACGAATCGACGAGCGGATGGCCACCGCCCGGTCAAAGGCGTTGCCCATCGTAGCGGCGCGGATTTGCAGCGGGATCGCCAGGTCCTCGAAGCGCTTCTTCTTCTCCACCTCGGTCTTGCCGCTGACGAAGAGCCCGGCTTCTTCCTCGGCCTGGGCCTTCTCGATCTCCTCCTGGGTCATGTGGACCGGGTCCGGCTCCCCGGTCTCCTGCTGGGCCGGTGGCAACATCGCCACCGACTCCGGCACCACCGCCAGGAAGTCGGCGTCGTCGGCTGCGGTCAAGGTGACCCCGTTCAGCGAGGCCACGACATCCTCGAAGCCGGGGATGTCGACCGTCACGCCGTTGCGCGCCGCCAGTTCCACCGCCCGCAGCGCCATCGAGGCCCGCGCCCGCGGGTTCATATACAGGGCGGCGATGATCGCGGGAAACCGCAGCATGCGCTGCTCGTCCTGAGAAATGATGTCCAGCTCGTCGGGGCCGCAGGCCGAGGCCAGGTACTCGACGGATGCATCGGGCAGCGCCCGGTTGCGCAAGAGCAGTTCCACCGCCTCCCGTCGCCCGGCCAGCTTCTGCGCCAGGAAATGCAGCACCTGCGGGGGCAGGGCCGCCGGCAGCGCCACCTTCAGCACCGGGTCGGGCAGCTTGCCCGCGGACGCCGCCGCCGCCGTCCGGATCGTCTCGTCGCCGACGAGGGCCAACTGGTACAGGGCCACCACCAGGTCGCGTGGCGGCAGCGGGGCCAGGCCGCGGGCGGCCATCTGCTTCATCGCCGCGGGGGCCTGGGTACCGACCAGGCGCTGCACCGCCGGGGACAGTTCACTCTCGTCGAGGGGCAAAAGGGCCGGCGGGGTCATGGGCGGCCTCCGGGTGCTTTGGCCTTGGCCTTGGCCTTTTCGGCGTGGCGATCGTGTTCCCGGGCATGCTCCCGCAGGTGGCGCTGGTGGATGATCTGCATGCCGAAAAGGGTCAGCATCTCGTCGGCTTCGTCGATGGTGCGGCTGTCCTGGGAAAACAGCCGGCACAGGCCCCCGGTGGCGAAGACGCGCATGGGGAACTCGGCTTCGGCCCGCATGCGATCGACGATGCCGTCGACCAGCCCGACGTAGCCATAGAACAGCCCGGCCTGCATGCTGGCCACGGTGCTCTTGCCGATGATCTTGGCGGGGCGCACGATGTCGACGCGGGGGAGCTTGGCGGCGGCGCGGTACAGGGCGTCGGCGCTGATGCCGATGCCGGGGGCGATGGCCCCGCCCAGGTACTCGCCTTTGGGGGTGACCACGTCGAAGGTGGTGGCGGTGCCGAAGTCGACCACCAGGCAGCCGGCCGGGTGGCGTTCGTAGGCGGCGACGGCGTTGACCACGCGATCGGCGCCGACTTCCTTGGGGTTGTCGTAGAGCACGGGCATGCCGGTGCGGGTCCCGGGGCCGATGACGACGGGCTCGATCTGGAGGTAGCGGCGGAACAGTTCTTCGAAGGAACGCAGCACGGGGGGGACTACGGTGGCGATGATGCCGGCGGAGACGCCCTTGGGGTCCTCGGGGGTGGCGGGCCGGAACGAGAGGCCCGACAGGGCGAAGAGTCCGTGCAAAAGGGCGGCGTATTCGTCCTCGGTGCCGCCCCGGCGGGTTTCCAGGCGGAAATTCGCCAGCAGCTTCGCCCCTTCGAAGAGGCCGATGACGGTGTTGGTATTCCCGACGTCCACGGCGAGCAGCATGTGACTAGCTTACCTCATCGCCGGGGATCGTATTCCGCCGTTCCATTCCCCCCACATCGGTCATCTGCCGCACGGTCTTGACCGGCTTGGCTGCGCGGGGACTGCCTCTTGTGGCCCGTCGGGAACCCCGCGCCGGTCTGGACCGGCTTGGGGTTCCCTCCAAGGGCCCCTTCGTGGCAGTCCCCGGCTTCGCCAGCCGGTCAGTTGCCGCTATCCCGGTCCCTGTCCCCGTCGGGCCAGGGATCGGGATCGCTACTTGGTATTTTTTATCATATGTAGGAAGAAGCAGATCCGCCAAAAGATGCTCGGTCCAGGGGCTTGTGTTTATCGGACAATCTCGAAGGTGATGGTGTAGCGTTCAATGGCGAAACCGCCGGGTTTGCCGTCCTTGCCGATCGCCGGGCTGAACCGGCACTTGGGGTTGAAGCGCAGCCAGCCCATGGCCATCTCGTCGATGCCGTGGCCGATGCCCTTTACCTTCTTCATGCCGCGGATCTTGCCCCGGTCATCCAGCTCGATGCGGAACACCACCTGTCCCTCAATGCCCTCGGCATAGGCGTCGCTGGCGGAATACTTGTCCTTCAGGCCGGCAAAGCAGTCGTCGGCATTGTGATCGGGGAGCTTGCTGACATCGGATTCGGCCAGGGGGCGCCATTGTGCTCCGGCAGGCACGCCCTGCGAAGGGGGCAGTTCGGGCACCGGGCCCTTGGGCCTTTTTGTCGGGTCGGCCAAGGTGGTGTTCCCCTGCGGGACTGCAATGCCATCGCCAACCAGGTCGGTGTCCTTGAGCCCGAAAACTGGCTTGGGCGGCTCCTTTGGGGGCTCGGTCGGCGGTTTGCGGGTCTTTGGGGCCTCGGGCGGCTTCTCCGCCTTCTTCACCAACTGACGTTCTGGCGGCGGCGCGATCACCTGGGGGGGCGTTTTGCGGATGTCCACCTCGACCACCGTGCGCCGCCTGACCGCGGGGGGGGGCGCGTAGGCCAGCCCGACCAGCAGGGCCCCGTGGAACACGACCGCCAGGGACGCGCCGACCCAGTCGAAGGTCCGGTCTGCCCGCCTCACGTCCCGTCAGTCGCCATGGCGAACTTGTGCACCCCCAAGGCCTTGACCAGATCCACGATGTGCATCACGTCTCCGTAGGCGATGCCCTTGTCGGCGGCGATGACCGCCTGGACCTCGGGGTTTTTGGCCACGATGCCCCCGACCCGGGTGCGCACCTTTTCCTCGTCGAGCTTCTCGCCGTTGAGGAACAGGTCGTACCCCGCCTTAGCACCCTCTGGACGAGAGAGCGTGAAGGACAGCGTCGACTTCTCGGTGGTGTCGCCGGTGGCGGCCTTGGGCAGTTCGACCTTGATGGACGGGTTGTTGGCAATAACCGGGGCGGCGACCATCATGATGATGAGCAGCACCAGCGTGATGTCCACCAGGGGCGTCACGTTGATGTCGGCGATCATGCCGCTGCCGGACTCCTCGTCGGAGTAGCTGGAGGGGGCGGCACCGGCCATCAGGGCGTCTCCTTGATCTTGCCGGGGACCGCTTCGCCGATCTTGCCGGCGGGGACCGCTTCGCCGCGGATCTCGGCGAGGATGGCGTGGGCCAGGGAGTCGGCATGGGCGGCGAAGGTGCGCACCCGTCTATTGAAGAAGTTGAAGGCCACGACCGCGGGGATGGCCACCATCAGGCCGATGGCGGTGGCCACCAGGGCCTCCGAGATGCCGGTGAGGACCACGCCGATGCCGCCGGTCTGGTTGCCGGACAGATCGTGGAACGCCTTGATGATGCCCAGGACCGTGCCGAAAAGGCCGATGAAAGGCGCGTTGGCGCCCAGGGTGCCGAGAAACGACAGGTTGCGTTCCAGCTTGAGCTTGATGCGGGACTTGGCGCCCATCATGGCGGCGGCGACGGCCTCGGGGCCGCGTTCGACCTCCATGAGGCCCGCCAGAGAGACCTCGGCCTCGACGCCGCGGGTCTCGCGGGCCAGCTTGCGGGCGGCATCGAAGTTGCCCTCGACGAGGAACTTGCGCAGCTTCTCGGCCAAATCTTCGAAGTCGATGCGCAGGCTGTTGTAATACAGGCCGCGCTCGATCATGATGGCGACGCTGGCAACGGACAGGAAGATCAGCAGCCAGAGCACCCAATCGGCGCCGAGCAGGGTAAAACCAAGCAGTTTCTGTGTCAGGTTCATCGGGCTTTGAGGTCTCCGGCAGCGTTTGTGGAGTCGGGACAGGTCAAGATGAGACCAGGGAGCATGAAGCTGGGATGCTCGCGGGGGAAGTGTATGCGCAGGACCGGGCGCGATCAATCGAATCAGCCGTGAAGTTGGCGCGCGGGGCCGCCGGATGGGGTGCAGAGGCCGCCGGAAGGCAGGGAAAGCAGGCGCATCCGGCCGGCAGGAGGCCGCAGAGGGGCAAAATGCTGCCGGATGGGGTGCGATCAGATGATTCCGCCTGGGGGCCTGGCTGATCCACCTGGGGGGCAGGCAGATCCACCTGGGGGGCTGGTCCCGCGACCTGCCGACCTGGTGGTAGGGACCAGGTTGGCAGGCGCTAAGGCCTGGTGGCAGGCGCAAACGCCTGGTGTCGAGGTGCAAAGGCCTGGTGGCAGGCGCTAAGGCCTGGTGGCAGGCGCTAAGGCCTGGTGTCAGGCGCAAAGGCCTGGTGTCGAGGCGCTAAGGCCTGATGCCGAGGCGCGAAGGCACGAAACCGGGCCCAGGATCGACGCCCCAAGGCGCCGGGCCGGGGCGGGATGCGGAAATGGGGCATCCGGCGGGCCCGGTCCTTGACAGCCGGCCCATTCTGGGTACACTGCCCGGTCTCGACAGCGATCTATCACCAGGCAAGTCCAAGGAGCCGTTCGATCATGTACGCCGTCATCGAGACCGGGGGCAAGCAATACCGGGTGCAGCCAGGGGAGCGACTCCGCGTGGAGAAGCTCGTGGCAGAACCCGGCGCCAAGCTGTCCTTCCCGGTCCTCCTCTTCGCCGATGGCACCAAAGTCCAGGTCGGCACCCCCATCGTCCCGGGCACCCAGGTCCACGCCGAGGTCATCAGCGACGAGCTGGGCGAAAAGCTCCGCATCTTCAAGTACCGCCGCCGCAAGGGCTACCGCAGAAAGACCGGCCACCGCCAGGTCTATACCGCCCTGCGGATACTCAATATCGGCGAAATCGGCACCGGGGAAATCGGCACCGGGGAAACCAGCACCGGCGACGGCGCCCAGGCGTAAGGACCCACCATGGCTCACAAAAAAGGTCAAGGTTCCACCCGAAACGGCCGTGATTCTCTTCCCAAGATGCGCGGCGTCAAGCGCTTCGACGGGGAACTGGTCAAGGCCGGGAACATCATCCTGCGCCAGGTCGGCACCGTGGTCCACCCCGGACGCAACGTCGGCCTGGGCCGCGACTTCACCATCTTCGCCCTCATCGCCGGCACCGTGAAGTTCGAGCGCTGGGGCCGAGATCGCCGCAAGGTTTCCATCGTTCCGGTGGTTGCCGAAACCCCCGCGGCACCACCGAGCTGAAGCCGCTGACCGCCCCGATGCCTTCGGGCGACGAACCCTCCCCGCGGCACTTCGCACTTCGCGACAGTTCCGCCGGCCGCGTCGCCGCCGATCATCATTTCATCGATGAATGCACCATCGCCATTCGCGCTGGCGACGGCGGGGACGGCTGCGCATCCTTCCGCCGCGAACCCAACAACCCCCGAGGCGGCCCCTCGGGCGGCGACGGTGGCAACGGCGGGTCCGTGATCCTAGTCGCGGACCCTCAGCTTTCCACCCTGTATGACGTCCACTACCAGCGCCAGTACACCGCCCCCAACGGGGAACGCGGCCAGGGGCGCGATCGCTACGGCCACTCCGGCGCGGACGGCATCGTGCGCGTCCCCGTCGGCACCGTGGTCCGCGACCGGGATGACGTAGACCCGGCCCATGTGCTCTGCGATCTGTCCCAGGCCGGGCAGCGGTACATCGCCGCCCGGGGCGGCACGGGCGGCTGGGGCAACATCCACTTCGCCACCTCGACCAACCAGGCCCCCCACAGGGCGGACCCCGGCGAGCCCGGCCAGTCCTGCACCCTGCGCCTGGAACTCAAGCTGCTGGCCGACGTCGGCCTTCTGGGCTACCCCAACGTCGGCAAGTCGTCCCTGATCGCCCGCGTCTCCCGGGCCCGCCCCAAGATCGCCAACTACCCGTTCACCACCCTTTTGCCCAACCTTGGCGTCGTCACCCTGCCTCTGGATGCCGCGCGGCACGGCCAGCGCACCGGCGGCAAGGGCCCTGGCGATCGCTCCTTTGTCTTGGCCGACGTCCCGGGCCTCATCGAAGGCGCCCACCTGGGCCATGGCCTGGGCCATCAGTTCCTGCGCCACCTGTCGCGGGCGCCGGTGCTCATCCATCTTTTGGAGGTCCCGCTGGACCTGGGAGCTGAATCGCCCCGGGAATCTCGTCGAGACCCCCTGCGCGACTTCGACATCCTCAACGAGGAGCTGCGCCTTTACGATCCCGACCTGGCCCGGCGCCCCCAACTGGTGGCCCTGAGCAAGATGGACCTCAGCGAGACCCGGGCGCACTACCCCGCGCTTTTGGCCGCCTTCGCCGATCGGGGCATCAAACTTTACGGGATCTCCGCCGCCACCGGCGAGGGCCTCGGGGCGCTCCTGGACGAGGCGTACCGCCAAAGCCAGAAGCAAAGCCAGCCGCTCACCCC
>JBBRLA010000207.1:0-12401 GCA_038231615.1 Polyangia bacterium
CCGCATCTCCCGGATGCGATCCTGTGACAGGTCGAAGGGGTGGATCTCGCTATAAACCTTCAGTTCGCGCACCCGCCTGGCGATAAGCTGGGTGTACTGCGAGCCGAAGTCGAGAATGAGGATGGTGTTGCCCGTCATGGTCTCGGCCTATTTCACCTGATCCGGGTCCCAGGGGTATTCTTCCCCCTTCTTTTGGAGGGGCGCCCGCAGGGTTTGCTTGCCGACTCCCGGCGGGGTCGGCTCATCCGGCTCCCAATGGCCGTAGCCGCCCTCCATCGGCTCGTCGCCGTAGTCGATGTAGTCCTGCTCGTCGTGGGTCAGCTTGGCGACTGCCATCTCGTCGATGAAGGCGAGGACCTTCTGGACCATGGATTGCGTGAAGCCGCGCTCGTTGGACACCACGCAGAAGCCGATCTGGGCGGACTGCCACACATCCTGGTCTCCGACCTCGGCGATGGCGCAGTTGAATTTTTGCTGGACGCGGTCCTTGATCTTGCGCAGGACCGCTCGCTTCTCTTTGAGCGAGTGACTCTCGCCCAGCATCATGCTGATGCGGCAGGCTCCGACGACCATGACACCCCTACGAGAGCGTGGCGGCGATCTCCTCGATCTCGAAGGCCTCGATGACGTCGCCTTCCTTCAGGTCGTTGTAACCCTCGAAGGAAGTGCCGCACTCATAGCCCTTCTCCACCTCGCGGACATCGTCCTTGAAGCGCCGCAGCGAGGCCAGCCGGCCCTGGAAGACCTGCACCGAGTCACGCACCAGCCGGGCCTGCGCGTTGCGCCGCAGGAGCCCCTCGGTGACCGAGACACCGGCGACGGTGCCAATCTTCGGGATGTTGAAGACCTGGCGAACTTCCGCCTTGCCCAGGGCCTTCTCCCGCTTGACCGGGGCCAGAAGGCCCGCCATGGCCTTCTTCACATCATCCAGCGCCTCGTAGATGATGTCGTAGAGCTTGATGTCCACCCCCTCCTGCTCGGCCAGGCTGTTCGCCTTGCCGGCGGGACGGACGTGGAAGCCGATGATGACCGCGTTGCCGGCCTTGGCCAGGTTCACGTCGTTCTCGGTGATGCCGCCGACCCCCGACTGGATGATGGTCACCTTGACCTTCTCCGTCGAGAGTTTGACCAGCGACCCGGCCAGCGCCTCCACCGAGCCCTGCACGTCGGCCTTGAGGATGATCTTCAGGTCCTTCAGGCCCGCCTTCATGGCGTCCATCAGCTTTTCCAGCTTGACCGGGCCGCTCACCTTGACACGGTCCCTGTCGATGCGCCGCAGGCGCCGGTGCTCGACCAGCTCCTTGGCCGCGCGCTCGTCGGTCACCGAGTTCAGCACGTCGCCCGCCCGGGGCACGCCCGAGAGGCCCAGGATCTCCACCGGAGTAGAGGGCCCGGCCACCAGCACCGTCTGACCCTTGTAGTCCACCATGGCGCGGACCTTGCCCAACTCCTCGCCGACCACCGTGCTGTCGCCGATACGCAGGGTGCCTTCCTGCACCAGGATGGTGGCCACCGGGCCGCGCTTGGCGTCCATGCGCGCCTCGATGACCAGGCCCTTGGCCGGCTTGTTGGGGTTGGCCTTGAGTTCCAGCACCTCGGCTTGCAGCGCCAGCATTTCGAGCAGGCGGTCGAGGCCTACCTTGGTGCGGGCCGACACATCGGCGTAGATGGTCTCGCCGCCCCACTCCTCAGGTTGCAGACCGTGGGCCGAGAGCTGCTGCCGGATGCGCTCCGGCTGGGCCCCGGCCTTGTCGATCTTGTTGACCGCCACGATGATCGGCACCTTGGCGTCCTTGGCGTGGTTCAGCGCCTCCAGGGTCTGCGGCATCACCCCATCGTCGGCCGCGACCACCAGCACCACGATGTCGGTGGCCTGGGCGCCGCGGGCGCGCATCTCGGTGAAGGCCTCATGGCCCGGGGTATCCAGGAACACCACGTCGCCGGAAGGCCCGGTGACCTTGTAGGCGCCGATGTGCTGGGTGATCCCGCCGGCCTCGCCCCCCGCCACGTTGGCGTTGCGGATGGCGTCGAGCAATGAGGTCTTGCCGTGGTCGACGTGGCCCATGATGGTGATGACCGGGGCGCGGTGCAAAAGGTCCGCGGCCAGGTCGGCCTTCTCCTCGACCACCGAGGTCTCCTGGAAGGCGGTGGACTCGACGCGCCACTCGAACTCCGACGACACGAGCTGCGCGGTATCGAAGTCGATGGGCGAGTTGATCATCACGCTGCGCATCCCGAGTTCCCAGATCTTCTTGAGAACGTCGGTGGCCTTGAGGCCCATCTGCCGGGCGAGTTCGCTGATGGCGATGGTCTCGGCCATCTTCACCACCCGCTTGTGCTCGGCGGCCGTGGTGATGAGGGTCGCCTTGGACTTCTTGCCTGGCTGGGGCCGCATCTTCTGCTGCGGCCGGGTCTGCTGCTGCTGCGGGCGCGGCATCTGCCGCAGCCGCTCGCCGGTGACCTCCTCCCGCGGGCCGCGCACCGGGCCGGCGGGCCGGGTGGCCTGCGGCGGGGGCGGCTCCTTTTCCTTCTGCTGGGGTCGCAGCGCCGCCAGGTCGATGACCCGCCCGGTGGGCCCGAGGCCCTCGTTGGTGCGGCGGGTCTGGGCGGTAACGAAGGTCTTCAGCTGCCCGGACCCGACCCCGCCGGTCTGAGCGGAGGCCAGCGGCGCGCGGGCTTCCGCCGTCGCACCGGAAGCGGCGGCGTCGATCGGCTGGGCGGCCCTGGCGGTCTGCGGGCGGGCGGTCTGGGGCGGCCCGGCATGGCGTGGCGCAGCTTCGGGCCGGCGCGGCGCGGCTTCGGGAGCGGACACCTCGCGGGCGAGCCCGTCGGCCGGCGAGGCGGCCTCTGCCTGGGCGTGGGACGTCGCGGCAGCCTTCATAGGGGCAGCCAAAGGATGAGCGGCGACCGCGGAGGCGGGGGTCACCACGGCAGCCGGGGCAGCCACCTCGGTGGCGGGATGACCGGCAGGCGCATGACCAGCCGCGGCCTCCCCCGGGGTCTTGCCCTTGGTCTTCTGGCCCTTGTGGGGCTTGACCTCGGCAGAAGGGGCCTCGGCGGGAGCGGTGGCCGGGGCCTTGACCTTGTGCTCGGCGGGCGGCGCCTTGACTGGGGCCTCAGGCGCGGCGACTGCCTCAGGGGGTGGCTCGACGACCCGGACCGGGGGGGGAACAGCAATGTCGATCACTGGCGTTGGCACTGGCGCTGGCGCCTTGACCTCGATGGGCGAACGGGCCGGGGTCACCGCGGGGTGACTGGTGGCGGCAGGGCTCGGTTCGACAGGACCCGCGGCGGGTACATGGCGGCCTGCGGCGGCAGGCTGACCGGCCGGAACATGGGCCGAGACCGCGGGTTTTACCTCAACCGAAGGGGGTGCCGAGGGCTCGATGAACGGCGCTCCGCTGTGCTGCGCGCTATCGGAGCGCTTGCGAACGAACACCCCGGTGGGGGCCATGGGGGCGACGGGCTCCGCGGGCCTGGGCTGCTCGGCGGGAATGCGCGTCGGCGGCGGCCGGAGCATGCTGCCATCCTTGGCGCGTCGGCGAATGACGGTGTCACTCAGCCGCTCCTGGATGGTGTTCTCCTGGCGCTCCTTGTCGATGGACCGACGCACCCGTGCCGCGTCCTCGGGTTCGAGGCGCGACATGTGGTTCTTGGCCTCGATGCCCAGGGCGTGGATCTTGGTCACCAGGTCCTTGTTGAGGATCCCGAGCTCTTTGGCCAGCTCGTAGATGGGGATTTTGACCCCGGGCCCGCCTGGCCCTCCCGACATCCCGGTTCCCATGCTCTCTGTGTTCATGAATTGTTGTCCTGATCCTCGTTACTCGCCTCGGTGACACCGCCCCACTCTCCCTGGCCGTCAAGGATGAGCGAGAGCAGCATGATCGTGGTGGGCAAGGTGACTTTCCGTCGAAATGAACGCTCGAACCCACCCCGCGTGGCCGCGGCGATCAAGCATTTTTCCTGAGAATGAACATAGGCCCCGCGCCCCGAAAGTGGCCGGTGCCCGGTCTGTACCCGAAGCCGCCCTGCACCATCGATCACCACCCGGCGCAACCCCGCCGCGGCGACCACCCTGCGGCAGCCGACGCAAGTGCGATGCGGACCGATCTGCACCCCGAGACCCTTCGCGGAGGTCAAATTCGATGTGGGTCGTTTTCTATTCACCGAACGATGTGTCCTCGATTGAAGGCGGCCATTCTAGCTTATTTCTGGCCCCGCTGGAGCAGCCTGCGCACGTGTTGCTTCAGCTCTCGCGCCTCGTCCAGGGTCAAATCGGCGGCCTGTGCCAGCCGCTCCTCGTCTTCTTCGTCCATCGACTGCAAGCTGGCATAGCCCGCATCCCGAAGCCGGGCCTCGATCTCCGGGTCCAGGGGAGGCACCGCCGGCATCGCCGGCACCGCCTTGGCTTTGAGCGCCACCGGCTCGGTCACCGCGGCGCTTCGCGTTTCGCGCTCATTGGGCACGGTACGAGGCTTCTCCGCTGTCGCGTCCGGAGCCGCCGCCGCACCGCCTGCCGCCGCCTCTTCCCGCGCCCGCTTGACGCCTGCCGCCGCTTCCTCGCTGCGGCGCTTGCGCTCCTCGACAACGTAGATGCTGGCCGCGTCCTTCAAGCGCTGCGCCCCGGCCTCGCCGCCGACGCCGGGTACCCCGCCCAGCTCCTCGACCCGCGCCTCGGCCACGTCCTGTGCCGAACGCCAGCCCAGGCGAAAGAGAGTGCTCGACAGCTCTTCCGAGCTGCCCGCGAGACTGGCCAGTACCTGCCGCTCGACCTGCTCCAGCTCCTTGACCTTGCTTTCGGCGTGGATGTCGATGCGCCAGCCAGTGAGTTGCGAGGCCAGGCGGACGTTCTGCCCCTTCTTGCCGATCGCCAGGCTCAGCTTCTCATCGGGGACGATCAGCTCCATGGTGTGGTTCTCGGCGTCGATGACCACTCGGGACACCTCCGCCGGGGCGATGGCATTGCACACGAAGCGCGCCGGATCGTCGCTGTAGGGGACGATGTCGATCTTCTCACCGCGCAGCTCCTGCACCACCGCCTGTACCCGCGAGCCCTTCATGCCAACGCAGGCGCCCACCGGGTCGACGTCGCGGTCGCGAGAGCTGACAGCGATCTTGCTGCGCGCCCCGGCTTCCCGGGCTGAGGCTTCGATGCGTACGATTTTTTCGTAAATCTCGGAAACCTCTTGTTCAAAGAGCTTCTCGAGCAGCCCCTTGCTGGCGCGGCTGAGGATGATCTGCGGCCCGCGGGCGTTTTTCTCGATCTCGATGACATACGCCTGGATGCGGTCACCGGCGCGGTAATTTTCTCGGGGGACCTGCTCGCGGATCGGCAGGATGCCCTCGGTCTTGCCGAGGTCGACGATGATGTTGCCGCGCTCGAAGCGGCGGGCGATGCCAGTGACCAGCTCGCCCTTTCTGTCCTTGTACTCATTGAAGGTGTTGTCGCGCTCGGCCTCACGGATGCGCTGGATGATGACCTGCTTGGCGGTCTGCGCGGCAATGCGGCCGAAGCGCTTGACGGTGTCGTGCAGATCCAGCAAGGGGCCGTAGCGGCGCTCCTGATCGGCGGCCTTCTCGGAGTCGGAGTCGGAGTAGAAGATCTGGAACAGCAGCTCGTCGCCGATCTCGGCCTTCAGGCCGTGAGTATCGGCGTCGGGCTTGGGGATGTCGCGGCCGGGGACCTTGTCGACAGCGTCCTCGGTGACGATGCAGACCTGGAACAGGTCCACCTGGCCGGTGTCCTCATTGAACTGCGCTTCCAGCTCCCGGTCGATCCCGAAGACCTTCTTGGCGGCAGTCAGGATGGCCTGTTCGAGGGCCTGGAGCAGGACCTTCTTGTCGATCCCCTTGTCCTTCCCTACTTGTTCCAGCACCATCGAAAGGTTCGGCTGCATCACTCTCTTCCTTGATTGTTACGTGGCCCCAAAGGGGCTGGCACAGTCCTAGTGTCGGTTGCCTGGTTCCTGGGATGATCCTCCACGTTTTGGGCCCGTGTCTGGCCCGGGGCGGTCGCCTCGGGCGGGCCCGGAACGGTTCCTGGGCGGGGCCTTGGCTGTCAGTTTCTTGGACGGGGTTTCGGGTTCGTAGACCAGGTTGGCCTTGTCGATCTCGGAGATGCACAGATCGACTTCGCCGGCATCGTCGGTGATCAGACGGAGGGTGTCGTTCTGCACGGACTTGATCTTGCCGAGAAAGTTGCGCCGGGGGACGGATTCCTCGGCGTGGGGGGCCGACGTCATGGGGCGGGCGGCCTCGGGACGAAGGCGGACCTTGGCGCGCTGGCTGATGAAGCGGGCGAAGTCGGCGGGGCGCTTCAAGGGCCGGTTGACGCCAGGGGAGCTGACTTCGAGGTTGTAGACGCCTGGGAAGGCTTCGTGGACATCGAGGAGGGTGGAGACCTCGTGGGAGATCTTGGCACAATCGTCCAGGGAGACGTAACCCTGACCCGAGAGGCGGTCGATGTAGAGGCGAAGGACGTTGCCGCCCTGCTCGCGCTTCCACTCGAGGTCGACGAGTTCATAGCCCTGCCCATCCACCGCGGGGCGGATCAGGGCTTCCAGGGTTATGAGGTCGGCGGGCTTCATGGTCGTGTCTCTTTCAACTCTTTGGCGAAGGTCGGTCTGGGTCGGTTTTGCTTCTTGGGGCCCTTTAAATGAAAAAAGCGGGTCCCGAAGGCCCACTTTCAGTAGGAACCTACCAAAAATGCAGATCCGCCTATACCATTTCTCTGCGGGTTTTGGCAAGAAGAAACCGGTCCTGCGGGCCAGGGCGGCTGCAGGTGGGCCCGGGCGATGCCGAGCGGAGATCTCGCGATCCCGAAGAAAGCTAGCCTATCGTGGGGTGGGGCGCAACTAGAAGTCATGGGCCGCCGGTTCTGGTGCGGCATCTGGGTCAGACGCTGGGCGGCTTTTCTGGTTTATCGAATGACGGGGCGAAGGAAAATGGGAAAATTGTTTTTTTTCATTTGACATTGGCGCGCTGACAAGTAGAGTGCTTCTCGCATGGCCGCCGGGCCGGCAAAAAATGATGCGGGGTGGAGCAGCCTGGTAGCTCGTCGGGCTCATAACCCGAAGGTCGGAGGTTCAAATCCTCCCCCCGCTACCAAAAACAGACCGGCTAGGCCGCCCGAAGAATCGGGCGGCCTTTTTTTGTTTCTGGCATGGTTTAACCGAGGAAAGCGCCAGCCGCCCACGCCGGGAGTCAGGCGCAGCGGCCATTTGCCGAGATCGTGGAGCGATGAAGAAGGGCTATTGGGATTTTTGAATGACGACCAGGCGGTAGTTGTTGAACTCGGCCTGGCCGGCGGAGTAGAGGACTTCTGTGAGCAGACGGTAGGGCGTTCGCTTGTCCACCATGACCAGCGCGATCCCGTCAAAGGTGGTGCCCTGCATCGCCGCCAGCTTCTTCAGGCGATTGGCGTGCTTGGTCAGGGTGTCCACGACCGGGGTGATGTGGTAGCTGTTCGCCCCCTCCCGCTTTGTCGCCGGGTCCACCTCCCCCTGCCGCACTGTCGCCACCGCGTCTCCCTCGATGACCACCGCGTTCTGTGTCACCGTGATGTTCACCGCCGGCTGCGGCTGCTGCGCCGCCGAAGAGGCCGGCAGGATCAGCCCCGCCGAGGTGTTCAGCGTGAGCTGCTGCACCGAGAACTGCTTGATCAAGAACACCAGCAGGATGGTCATCATGTCCATCATGGGCATGATGTTCAGGAAGTTGATCTCCCCCGATTCATCCTCGATCTTGTTGCGCAGTCGGGACAGGGCCCGCTTCGCGTCTTTCGTATCGACCTCGATGGCCATGGCTCAATTCACTCCGGCGCTTAACAGCACCTCGGGGAAAAGCACTTTCGGACCGTCGTTGCGGATCGCATCCATCGCCGCCACGACCTTCTCATAGGTGATCTGCGGGTTCGCATTCAGGATCACCTTGTTATCGTCCGGGTACTTTTCCTTGATCGTCTTCATCTGCTGCGTCAGGCGCACGTAATCATAATCGCCGTTTTTTATCGGGATGGTCGGGATGTTGTTTGTCGTCTGCACCAGACCCCCGCCCCCCCAGGTCCATCCTTCGTACAACACCCCACCCGACGCCGCGATGGTGAAGCCCCGCTCAGAGATCGACACCGTCAGGTTCAGATCCTGCTTCGGCGTCTCGTCTTCCTTGCCCGGCGTCACCGTCGACGTGGTTGGGGTGTTTACGTTGATGTTGCCCATCACCGCCGAGAAGGTGATGGTCGCCAGCAAGAACATGATGATGTTGGTGACGATGTCGAGGTAGGGAATCAGGTTCAACTCCCCCGATTCCTCGGCCATCGCCTCCCCCATTTCGCGGAGCTTCCGCATGCGACTGCGGAGCCGCTGTATCGTCATCGCGCGGCGCTCCCCGGCGTCTCCGATAGCAGGTTCTCGAGCTTCATGGCGAATGCCTCAAGCTCGTGCTGCTGCTTCTTGCTGGCCGCGTTCAGGAATGCGTGACCGATCATGCAGGTCACAGCGATCGCCAGACCCAGAAAGGTGTTCAGCATGGCCTCCGAGATCTTCAGCGATAGGAGCGTCGAGCGCTCAGCGGCCCCCGCCTTGGCGACTGCCGCGAACGCGCCGATGAGGCCGGTGATGGTGCCCAGGAGGCCGATGAGGGTGGCGATGTTGGCCAGCGACCATAGCACGCCAATGCGCTTCTTCAGTTCCGGCGTCACCTCGGTCAGGGCCTCTTCCACTGCGGTCGCCACCGCGGCCTCGCCCTTCGGCAGCCGCACCAGCCCGGCTCGCGCCACTTGCGCCACGGGCGCCTCGGTAGCCTGGCAGAGCTTGATTGCTCGGTCTACATTGTTAGCCGCCACCAGCTTCCTGATCTGCTCCAGGAAAGCGCGCGCGTTGACCGAGCCCTTCCCCAGGAAATAGATTGCTCGCTCGACGATGACCCCGATGGCCACCACCGAACAAAGCAGGTTGATATACATAAAGAATCCGCCCTGCTCTAGATACTCTGCGAGGTGCTGCATATCCTCCTCCGCGGTCGGCCCCTCACGGACCTCACGACTCATGAAACGTAAAGTTACGGCTGGTGTCTTAGTGCAGGGACTCCCAGTCTTATGTGCTGGGGGCCTTGGCGGGCCAAATCCAAGCGATGCCAGGTTGGTGACTATAGCCCATCTTGCCCCCCTGTCAACCGTCTGTATCGAGAGAAACGCCGTCCCGGAACCCGGCATTCCGCTTTAGATCAAGAGTTTGGCGAGCGTCAGGCAGGCGTTTCTTCAAGTGTTTGGTCCTCCTCATTCCGTATAGCACCGTATCATGGCTTTTCGGAGGTTTTTGTGTCGCACATCTTACTGCCCACAATCTGGCGCGTCTCGGAACGCCTTGTCACCACTGAACGTCAGTTCCTTTCTTCAAGAGCGTTGCGCGAACCGAACCGCCGCCTCTACCGCCGAGATCACAGGTTCACCACCTCGGTCACCCGCACTCCGATCTCCCCCTCCACATCCACCAGCTCGCCGCGGGCGATGACCCGTCCGGCCACGGTCAGGTCCACGGGTCCTGCCAGAGGTCGCCCGACCGGTAGCACCGCCCCCGGGCGCAGTTCCAGCACCTCGCGCCCGGTCATCGTCACCTGCCCGATTTCGCAGGTGACCTGCACGGGCAGCTCCCGCAGGAGGCGATCACTGCCCCCGTTGGGGCCGTCGTCCCCCGGGCCGCCTTCGTTCCGGGCGCTTGGGTTGCCGATCTCGTTGCCGTCATGAGGGTTTGGGGGGTTGTTCTGGGGCATGGGCGATCCTCGCAGGTGAAACGCAGAGACGAGGGTCACCCCCTCGCCGTCCAGTCGGGCGCGGTAGCCGCCGCCGCCGAGCCCCAGGAAGACCGGGCCGCCCACCACCGGCCGTGGCCCGAAGCGATCCAGCACCACGATGTCGCCCGGGGACAGGCCCGCGACCTCCCCTGCGGACAGGAGACCCTGACCGGCCTCGATGCGCAGGGTGGCCGGCACTTCGGCCAGGCGCTCTCGTCGAAGCCACAGCCGCTGCAGCGCCGGTCCCTCTGGCGGGGGTGGCATCCCCAGGCGCAGATCGGCCCCGCACAGGAGCCGCAGCCACCCCGCCCCGACAGGCGTCTCCACCGACAGGTCCAGCGCCAGCGCCAGCGCGCCAGGCCGGGTGTCGGGGCGCTCCCCCAGCACCGTGGGCACCTGGTCCCGCAGGCAGAAATCCACCACCCGCACTGGCGCCGGCCGCAGCGTCTCGCGCAGGAACCAGAGCAGGCCCCTTGGGGCCAGACGCGGCGCCAGGCGATCGCAGAGCGCCTCATCCACCGCCAGCACCGCCCGCCGCACCGATGGAGTCAGCAGCTCCAGTTCCACCGCCAGACCGCCCAGCACCCGCGCCGCCGCCCCCAGAAGTGGAAAGAGGTAGGGCTCGCGGGCCTCAAGCAAGACCGGCCCCCCGAGGGTGTCTTCCAGCCGCTGCCACCCCTTTTCCGTGGCGGCCCCCGCCGCGTCCAGGATCGGCGAGAGGTGGCGCCAGAACACCCGCGACAGTTCCACCTGCACGTGCAGGAGCCGCGGCAATTCGCGAAACGGGTAGGGTTTGACCCTGGGCCGGGACGTCAAAAGGGCCACCCGGCTGAGAGCCCGGGCCAGGCCCAGGGAATCAGTCGCGTCAATAGAAGGAGCGAAAGGGCGCCGTACACCCCCGCCGCCAGGTCATCCGCCATGACCCCGAAGCCGCCGTGGACCTGCCTGTCGATCAGGCGCACCGGCCACGGTTTCCACACGTCGAAAAGGCGGAAAAGCAGAAACCCGAGAAAAAGGTTCATCGGCGTGCGCGGTACCAGAAAGAGGGTCACCAGGTAGCCGGCCACCTCGTCGATGACGATCTGCTGATTGTCCTCCTTGCCGGTATACGCGCAGTAGCGCCCGGCGGCCCACGTCCCCACCCCGGTTACCACCCCCGTCCCCAGGACCAGCGCCACTCGCCCGTGGCCCATCAACCACCAGGCAAGGGGCACCGCCATCAGCGTTCCGCAGTGACCCGGCACCTTGGGCACCAGCCCCGCGCCCAATGCCGTGGCGATCAACGTGATCGCCAGGGGAAGCCGCTGTCGAGGCTTTTTCACAACCCTTGATTCCTACGGGCTCGGCAGGCGGGCGTCAATCAGATTGTCCAGATTTAGCTTGCCCACTGGTAAGTATTGTCCTACATTTGCTTACCCAAATGGACAGGAGAACCTCAGATGGCCGATGACCGCCGAGTTGACCTCCGCCTCCCCGTTGAAATCTGCGTGCACCATTACCTCTCTGATGTGCAGTACCTGGGGCTGACACGAGACGTGTCCGAGATGGGCGTTTACGTCAGCCGCCTGCCCCGCGAGGCCGAGGACTTGCTGGCCTGGCAGGGGCGCCAGATGCAGCTCGAGTTCTCCCTGCCGGGGACCGGCGAGATGATCTGGGCCAAGGGCCAGGTCCGCTACAATGACATTGACGGCACGCTGCACGGCCTCGGCATCCGTCTTTTGGCCATGGCCGAGCGTCACAAGCGTGCCCTGCGGGACTATGTGGATCAAGTGCAGAAGGCGCGGCTGCACAACTTGCTTTTGCGGGTGCGGCGCAACCGCCGCTCGGGACTCCCGGGCGTGCGCGCTCACGCCTGAGCTTACTTGCCGAGGGCGCAGGCCCCGGCGGTGCAGGCCACCTGGGGGGCGACGCAGAGGGTGGTGCACACCGGGACGGAGCCACACTGGTTCCTTGCCTGGTTGAAGTCCGCCGTGTACCGCTCCTCGTCGGCGCTGTTGATGGCCCCGTTGGGGCAGGCACACCCGCAAACGTCGCCGGTGTGGATCGGGACGCAGTCGCCGGCCGTGGTGCAGGTGGTCTTGTACGTGCTCAGCGAGATCGTAGTGCTCCCGCCACAGCAGAGCAAGCCGAGGAAGACGGGCCAGGGGGCCATCTGGGCGGGGCGTTTCCATCGGTACATGTTGTTCTCCTGACACAAGTAAGGGTGGCTCTTCCAGAATATGACCAAGGCCGCGCAGCTTTGCCAGGCGCACCCGAGGTGCGCCGGTAAGCATGTGGAAGCGCGGCGTTCTTCGCCATCGACTTGGATCGCGATGCGAATCGTGGGGCCCTACGTGATTCTTCGGTGCCGTCAGCGGCACCGGCGTTTTGCCGTGGATTTGAGTCCGACGACCTGCTCGCTCTGGCGGGCGGTATCACCGGCATCCTGATGTACCGGGCGCATCAGCGCAACCAGCGGCTCGCCTGGCTGCGCCGGATGTTCTAATCCGGATCGTGCTGAACCAGATTCTTGGCTTCCTCCTCGAGTCGCTGCTTGACTTGTTGCGCCAGCCGTTCGGTCAGGTAGTCCTCCAGTTTTTGTCTCTCGTCCTCAAACTCGCGAATGGCCACCC
>JBBRLA010000208.1:0-12385 GCA_038231615.1 Polyangia bacterium
CAGCTCCACTCGCGCCGGACGAGCGGGGCCAGGTAGGTGGCATTCCGGCGCGTTCCTTGACAACCTGCGAGCACACCGCCCCAGCCGCCCGGCGGATGCTCGCAACCATAGTGTTATTGAAGCAGGACAGCAGCGCGGACCCGCCTTGCCGGGTCGCACATACCGATCAAACCTGGGGAGGGACGGGGGGCGAGCGTGAGCGTGAGCTTGAGCGTGAGCGATTACCGGCAGAGTTTGCTGAGCATCGCAATCACCCGATCAAGCAGCTCATTGCCTCGCTGATAGGCTGGTTCGTCGATGAGCTGGAGAACTCGGCACGTCGAGCCGTTGAAAGGTCGCCATGGTCCAAATCATCGGTAGGTCCGGCTAAAAGTTGCTCACGCTCACGCTCATGGGGCCCCTGAAACTGTTAAGCACCCGGGTGCCCATCAGCCCAGATCCACGTCGGAACCGTCCTTCAGCAGTCGGCGCACCCGTTCATCGAGGCGGGCCTTGAGGGTGTCCCACTCTTCCTCGCTGCGCACGGTGGTCACGGTCGCCACATCGCTGACCCGCAAGCGCCGCACCGGCCGCTGTGGGGTCGGCTCGGGCAGCGGCCCATCCCCGTCTCCCGGGACGACCACGACCTTACAACGGTTCTCCTCACGAAGAATCAGCTTGCCGACGGCCTGGATGGCCTGGGTGACTTTTTGCTGCAAGGCGGCGAGCTGCACGGGCAGGGCGATGCCGAAAAGGCCGTCCCGCAACGCCCGCAGCGGCTGTGCGACTTCGGCCAACAGCTCTGCCGGCAGGCCCCGCGCAGCGAGGTCCCCGGGCAGGCGGCCAAGCGCCTCGTCAATCTGCACCCGGGCATCGTTGCGCCAGCCATCGAGCAGGGCGGGGAGTTCCAAAAGAGCATGCGCCCGCAGCCCCTGTAGCTGCCGCCAGGTCTCGCCGTCGGCGAAGCTGCACAGCCCGAGGGCCGTCCCGTGACCGTCGAGCAGGCGGGCGAGCGCACTCTCCCGTTCCAGACGCTCCTCGATCGGCATGAGCTGATCGACCAACCGCCCCATCTCGACAAAGCCGACGCCGTGGTCCTGGATGAAGGCGGCGTGCTGCTCGATGGACTTGAACCCCTGGCGAAGGGCGTCCCGGTTCTGGAACACCTCGCTGACCCGCAGCTTGGGCTGGGTCAGCTCGCGGACCTTCTCCCACCGATCCGCCCCATCGTTGAAGGTCGCGGGCAGAGGCATGTCCGATCCCTGCGACCACAGGCGGACCGTCTCGGCCTTGCCGAGGATGGCGCCGGCCAGCTCCTGCGCCGCCTCGCTGAGCGCCGAGGGGGTCTCGTCGATGTTGCGGCGCCTTATGAGTTCAATGAGGAACGCCCGGGTCTGGGTCAGCTCGGCTGGGTCGATGTGGACGTCTTCCAGGACCAGCTCGACCTTGTCGAAATTGCGGCTGATGCGCAGGGCGTCGATCAGCTCGGGATCCGCCGGGTTGGCCAGCGGCTTTTTTCCAAACACGACCTTCATGGTGCCGCTGCGTACCAGGGCGGCGACCCCGACCCGCACGGCGTTGCCGTCCCAACCATAGGGCGGCGCACACAGGGCGGCGCACAGGTCCGCTCCCTGCACCCGCTTGCCTTCGTTCTGCCTGGCCGTCATGTGGATGCGAATGGCGTCGAGCAGCGGGTTGTGCGGATCGAGCTTGCCGGTGTTGTCGTACAGACGGAGCGCCTTCAAGTCGGGCCCCGGCGCGGTGGTCCCGGCCAGGGCGTCCTTGACAGCGCGCTGTTCATCGGCGATGCGGGTGGTTAGCTTCTCGAAGTGCGGGTAGAGCCGCTGCCAGTAGCCGGCCATCTCCGTACGCAGGGCCTCGCCCGGCTTCTGCCCTTGCTTGATCTTGAGGGCCCGGCCGGAGCCGCGGAAGACCAGCAAGCCCTTGCGGATGCCATCCCGCAGCCCGTCCAGCACCCGGCCCTTCAGTTTTTCCAGATCGTTGGCCTCGCGATCAAGCGCCAGCTTGCGCGACTCTTCGCTCTTGCGCTGGTCCCCTCTCCAGTTGCCGATGACCTCTTTCATCGCCAAAAAGCGCGCCAGGTCCCCGTCGAAGCCGGAGATATTTCCCGACAGAAAGAAGAGGGTATGCTGGTGGTCCTGCCGGAGGCTCTCGGTCTCCAGGTCGGCGATGGTGCTGCCTGCCAGCACGGACAGGGGCGTTGTGAGCCGGAGGGAGATATCCCCGTTGCGGCCCGGCAAGGGGAACCCGTCGACGAAGAGCCGGAAGGGGAATTCGTGTCCCAGATAGGGCACGGTCTTGAAGTCGAGCCAGTCGTACACATGGGCCTCCCCCCCCCCGTGAACGAAGTGCTCGGCCAGGCCGCGTTCGCGGTCCTGCTGGAGGATCTGGTGCTCGCGGGTGGCCACCTCTTCCTCGAAGGTCCGGCGCTCTCCCGTGAGGAACTCGTACTCGTCGCCGTTTTTCGCCACCAGCTTGGCGCCCCGCAGGCGCTCCAGCTCGATCTCGATGCGCGATCGCAGGGTCGCCATGTCCTCCGACAGGTCGGAGGCCAGAAGCCGCGCGATGTTCTCCCTGGTACGCGGGATATACGCGATCTCGCGAATCAGGTACAGCACCTCGGCCACCCTGGCGGTCAGCTCGGTCGCGTCCCGCACCACGGTCTTGATTCGGGATAGCTCGGTGCGTACGTCCGGGCTGACCTCGCCCTCGCCGGACAGGTTGAAGTACACCTCGTCGAAGCTGACCAGGGGCCCGATCTCCTCGGAGAGATAAGGCCGGCGGCCGGCGCGCAGAATGTCCTGGGTGATGGCCAGCAGGGTCCTCGTCGAGCCCGAGAGCTGCTCGCCCCGCCCGCCCTTGGAGCGCAGGGACTTGACGATCTCGGGGATGAGGTGGACCTGATAGGGAAAGAAAGGATAATAGAGGGGAAACTTCTCCTCGCTGCACTGCGGCAGCGACTGGGTCGCACCGGCCAGCTCGCCGAGGTTGCGCAACTCGCCCGGGTTGCCCAGGTAGACCTTTTCGAGCGCTTGTTTGCCCGAGAGGCGTTTCTTGAAGAGGCGGTCTTCGAGCACCCGCTCGATGTTCTCCGTGGTCAGGGCCCACTTGAAGCGAAAGCGCCCCTCGATCTTCTTCATGTCCCCTTCGAGCGCGCGGGCCTCCTTGTAGATGGACCCCATGTCGCCGTGGGTGGTGACGATGATCCACAGCTTGCCGAGGCCGCGCATGGCCGCCTCTTCGATCAGCGCCCCGAGCTGCGCCAGACGACCGGCGTCGTTCTCGATCCATTGCCCGGATTCGTCGAGGACCAGGAGCAGGCGCAGGGGCTTTTTTTCTCGCTTCTCCCGCTCGGCGAGATCGGCGAGAATCGTCTCGACCAGGAAGGCGACGTTGTAAAGCTCCCCCCGCTCCGCTTCGTGCAGGGCCCGTTCGACGTCCTCGATTCTGCCGAACACCGAGGGGGCGACCTCGCAGGCGGCCTCGTAGAGCGCGCGACGGAAGAAGGCCAGGTTGCTGCGGATCTCGGCCCACTTCTTGCCGGTGCGCGCTTCCACTGCCTGGTGCAGCGCCTCCAGCTTGTGCTCCTTGTCGAGCTGGGCCTCGATGACCTTGGCGTAGATCAGGTTTCCCCCATAGCCGCGGGACTTATAGTATTCGGACAGGAGGAGCTGCGGCAGGGGCCGGTTTCTATCGGCAAGGCCGTTGAGGTTGAAGGCCAGGACGCCGGTGCCACACTGTCCCATGCGCGAAAGGCTGCGTTCGATCGATCCCTTGTGCGTGGAGTCGGAGGGGACGCGGGCGGCGAAGCGCTTGCACGCCGTGCTCCCTTCCAGATCGCGGTTGCCGGCGAGCAACGAGATGACCTTGGCGAGGTGCGACTTGCCGGATCCAAAGTAGCCGGAGATCCACACGCCGATCTCGGTGGTCTGGGTCAGAAACGTATCGGTGAAGTGTTCCAGGAACTGATCGACGTATTTTTCGATCAACGGCGTGACGACGTAACTGCCGATCTCCTTGGCCAGCTTGCGGGCGTCGCCGGTCTCGCCGACCTTGATCACCGGCTCGATCTTTTCCTCGACCCGGGTCTCGAACAGTTCGCCAATCTTCATCTGCCATCTCCTCGGCCTAGAGCAGATCGCCCCGGTACATGAATTCGTTCCTCTGGTCGACGAAGGCATAGACACGCGGTCCGCGGAGGCGACCGGGGATGAGCACGATCACCGGCCCGTCGAGGGTGGACTGGGCGCTGTCCCACAGGCGCTGCATGATATCCCGCGGGCCGGCGGCCGGATAGATCGCGGCGAGCCGGGTGAGACAGACCACCGGCTTGCCGGTGCCAGGCGACTGGAACGCGCGATAGACGGCGGCGACCAGAGCGTCGATGAACAGGTTGCCCAGATCGCTGGCGGGATCGGAGCCGGGCATGGGCTGCTCCATCGAACCGACGATGTTGGCAGCGCCGAACCCGGCGATGACCTCCTGCGTCTCCTTGAGCGCGTCGATGGTGCGCAGGTCAAAGTCGGGGAAAAGCGCGGCGGACTGCGCTTGCCACTCGCGGAGCACGGCCACCTCTGCCTCCGGGGGATGACAAAGGGCGAGGAAGGGCGCCCCGGTCTTGCGCCCGATGTACTGATAGCGTGTCCGAATGCGCTCTATCGCCTCGCCGATCTTCCAGCGCCAGTCCTCCCTGCTCATGCTCAGGCTCTCCACTCTTCCGGGGTATGGAGCACGACGGTGCCGCCGGAGCGCTCGAAGCCGATGCGGCGCGCCATGGCCAGGCGGCCGAGGGTGTCTGCCACATCGTGAGGTGCGCACAGGAACAGGCGCCACGCCGGGTGTTCCACGGCGTCGTTGCCCATCACCTCTTGCTGGGTCAGGATGCGCAGTAGGTGCTCCGCCGTCTGCAAGGGCAGGACCGGCCGTGTCATGCGTTTTTTCTGGGTGCCTTCAAGGATGCCAAAATCACGCAGCGCGGTCAGCACGCCTCCGGCCAGCTTCAGGCGCGAACTCTCCGACCATCGTTCAATCTGCGGCTGCGCCGGGACCGCTCGGTCCAGAAAGGAGAGAACGTCGACCCGGGAGATGGAGGGGCGGTCCTCGGTCCAGCGCTTCCAGGCAAGGTCGGTGATCACGTCGTAGGTCAGATGGTCGGAGAGTGCGTAGTGGAGATAGACCATGGAGGTGAACTCCCTGCTCCTCCCGCCGGCAGCGAGGGCCTTACTCAGGGCGGCGGTTATCCAGCTCATTCGGGGCGAAAAGAGCCGATAGTGGAGCGCGTGCCAGATTCGCATGCGGGTGGTCCGCATCGGCTGCCGCAGAAGCGAACCGTCCACGGCCTTTTGGCGCGTCTCTTCCAGGGACAGCCCGGTCGCCAGTGCGGAGATGACCTGGGCCGTCTCCGAAAGAAGTGCGCCCTTGGATGTGTTGCGGGCGCTATAGGGCCCAATATCAATGATTCTACGGGGTAGATCTGGGCCCAAATCGGTCATTTCTGAGGATGCACCCCGACGTGTTTAACAGAGGACGAGGCTGTATTCAATCGCATTCGGAGACCTCCGATGGCGGCGCCAATCATGAACAAGGTCCGGCGGGGCTCCCCGAGGGCAGTACGGTCACGCTCGCCGGCTTCCTGACGCGGCCCCCGGCTGACTCATGTCAGGGCCAAGAGATAGTTGCTCCACTTGCAGATGAGGTCGCAGCGGTTGTGCCGGAACAGAACAGGTGGTGGTCGACCGTCCTGCGGGTCGTACACACCCGAGTAGCCGAAGAAAGGCTCACACCAGCAGGTGGGCGAGTCTGAGGACGCGCTTCATCCCCGGCAGAGCCGTGGTCACGGGCGCCACCGGGCCAAGTGAGCATCAGTGAAAGTCCCGTGAGGGGATGGGGCAAATGGCTTCTTCCCGGGGAAGGACTCGCTGGGCTTTCACGTTGATGGCCCCTCGCTCATTCTGAAGCAGACCCTCAATGACAAGGACGGGCTGCGAGAGCAGCACGGTCCGGTTCGCCAGGAACACGTCGGGGGTGACCAGGATGTTGGACAGCCCGGACTCGTCCTCCAGGGTCAAAAAGACAAATCCCTTGGCTGTCTCGGGCCGCTGCCGGACGATCACCACGCCCGCGACCTTCACCGGCCGTCCCGAAGGTACCGTCGCCAGGTCGCGCGCCCGGAGGATGCCCCGCAATGAAAGGGCCTCCCGGTGCAGCGCCATCGGATGCGGTCCTACCGTGAGGCCCGTCCCCCGGAAGTCAGCGACGATTCGCTCATCGAGGGTCATCTCCTCAAGGGGCGACGCCTCCCCCGTATCCGCCCCGAGCAGCCTCTCGCGCCCAGCGGGTAGATCTGCGACCTGCCACAGCGCTTCGCGGCGGGTGGGTCGGCCCTCCAGGGAAGCGAAGGCGCCGATCTCGGCGAGGGAGGTGAAGTCTTTGGCGGGCAGGCCGGGGCAGCGCCGCCGCACATCCCCGATCGAGCCGAAAAAGGCGCTCTGCCTCTTGTCAAGCAGGTGCGCACCGACCTTCTGGCCAAAGCCCCGCACAAATCGCAGGCCGAGGCGCAGCGTCCGGGCAGGCCGCTTGTCGTCCTCGATGGTGCATCGCCACTCCGAGTAGTTCACGTCCACTGCCAGGACCCGGACGCCGTGGCGCTTTGCATCCTGCACGAGCGTCGCCGGCTGGTAAAACCCCATCGGCCACGCGTTCAGGAGCGAAGCATAGAACACCGCCGGGTGGTGCACCTTGAGGTACGCGCTCGCGTAGGCGATGAGCGCGAAGCTGATGGCGTGGCTCTCGGGGAATCCGTACTGGGCAAAGGAGGTGATGCCGCGGACAATCTGGTCCGCCGCCTCGGGCGCGATGCCGTTTTTCTCCATGCCCTCGTACAGGGCCGCGGTGAGGGCCGCCATCTTCGCCTCGCTGCGCTTGGACCCCATGGCCCGGCGCAGCGCCTCGGCCTGGCCGCCCGAGAACCCGGCGGCAATCATGGCCACGCGCATGAGCTGCTCTTGGAAGAGCGGAACGCCGAGCGTGCGCCCAAGCACCGGCACGAGGTCAGGGTGCGGGTAAGAGACCGCTTCCTCGCCCGTGCGCCTCGGGAAGCGAGACGCCCATGAGAAAGGAAAAGGCGCTCCGGCAACGCAGCTCCACGTAGCTCGGATCAGCCATAGCGCGCATCCACAAACCAGCTCTCGTTGGCCAGGTCCTGATACACGCGGTACAGGTCCCCGCTCTCCATCTCGACGTCATAGTAGTCGCGCAGGACCGGCCTGCCGAGGCCCACGCTCAGCTGGTGCCGCTTATCTGGAACTATCTGGGGCAGCGCCGCGAGATGCGCCTCGTGTCCGGATTCCTCGGCGTGGTCCAGGAGCCTGGAACCCTGGCCGTGCGGCCCAGCTCGGCTGGGCCATGCTCGATGGGCCGGGCCAGGCGGACCTGCGCCTGCCCGGCAGCCGATTGCAGAACAGGGTCAGGATAAGCCCGGATAAGCCCCGAGAATGAGGAGGGCCGTTGAGCCATCTCGGCCAAGATGTGCTCGGGTCGCGACACTGGCCCAGATTCTCGATGATGCTCTCGATCGGACCGCGGCCCTGGGTCCGGATCTGGCCGTTGCCATCGGTAGCCGCGACGTCAGATCCCGTAAGGATCGATGATACGCCAGGGACCGCCATCGCGGCGCTGTAACCTCCACACTCTGTGCGTCTGGCTGTCATTGAAGGACCGATATTCCCCGTTGAGATGCCCTACGTGGTCGACCTCAACTAGCACCTGCTCGACCACCGTGGTTCCAGATCCGCTGCTCGAAGTCCAGCGCTGGACATCATCCAATCCAACCACACGAAGGTCATAGACCTTGCCCGTGATGAGGTCGCGTGCCCGCTTCCATTCAGAAAATCTGAGATCATCAGCCAGATCCAGCGGATGACTACTTGGACCACCATTGGGTTCAATCTTGACACTGCCGTCAGACTGTGATTTGGCGATCCAGGGTGAATACAAGCTCCGCCAGACATCCTTGGCTCCTGCCTTGAGCGCGGCGAAGTTGTGGGCGAGCACCTCCGCTGGGTCGGCATCAGGGGCGGGCATGGGCGCGGGCTGGGCTGGAGACGCCCCCCCAGGTTGGCGATACGCGAGGTCCTTGTCGCTTAGCTCGTAGCGGACCCCGAGGAGCGAATCGCGGGTGCGCACCCAGTCCTGCTGCACGCGGTCCGCGAAGGGGCCCGGGTAATGTGTAAGGAGGTAGTCGATACGGTCCCGCTCTTCCATGTGTCTTCGAAGGGCGACCCGACTATCGATATGATTACGCCAACCGCCGTCCAGAACCCCCGATTGGAAGGCCACTAGCCTATCGTACCACTGCAACCACCCGTATTCGTCTTTGAGAGCCTCCTTTTCCTCCGCTGAGAGATAAGAGACCGGGCCGCCTGGGCCAAAAAGCCGATTCTGGTTCTTGTTCGTCCAGGTCCGATGCGCGCGGACCTGACCGGAGATGGTAAGGATCTGGAGCCCACGCTTGACCGTCAGGGTGACCTGCTGGCCGTCCTTGGCCCGAATCTCGGGCCAGTAGTTATCGTCGAACACGCCGACGGCATAGCTCAACCATCTGTCGCGCTCGTGGCGATCGTAGCGCACATCGTTCACGCCGAGGACGCGGTCTCCAATCTGCAGCCCAGTGTCACGAAAGCCGCTGTCCCAATTGTTCCAGGTCACGCGGAAGCTGTAGGGCTCCGCATCGAGCATCTCGGTAGTTACCAAGCCCGAAGTGAGATTACCCAAGGAGACATTGTCTTCTGACTTCTGTTTCTCTCTTGTGTCTGGTTCCGCGCTACCCGACGTCAGCGGCCCCTCGACGGCGTGGGCCGACACCGCAGGGAGCGGAGCCCCGGGGAGTGTGTTGGCCGCGCTGATCGAGTTCGTTGGCCCAGGCTGAGTCGAGGTCGTGACCGGAGCCGCCACGGGGGAGATGATCGGAAGCACGGGGCTGGCCGGGCCCCCGCATGCCATGTTGGATGGCGGCGGCGACGCAGGAGTGGCTGGCGGCACCACTGTGGGAATTGGTAGGGTCGGCTTGCTGGCCGGCTGCGTCGCAGCCGGGATCTGCCTGCTCACGTCGATTGCCTGCAAGACGGACTCGTCCGCAAAGCTCGACCCTGCAAGACCCAGGGTGACTGCGAACGCGGCCAGCAGCAGGGCCTTGATGTCGGTGGAGTGCGAACATGGAGTTGGGAACGTCCGGATCATGGTTTCCTCCTTTCCATTCAGGTCGTGGGCATGTGCCTCGCCGTAGTTCGCGTCGGGCGCGATCTGTTGGCATTCAGGCCCGGAGCGATGACTGCTCTAGGGTTTAGGAACGAGATAATCGAATGAATTGGTGTAGCCTGTGCTTGCCTTCAGCTTTGTTCCATCCAGGTAGTCTGCGAACCCGTCCGCTCCATCAGAGTCGATGTAAGAGATGCCAATGTAGAGCTGTTTTGCGCCCAGTGTCGGTCCGTATTCGCTGAGCGCAACGGGGATATCTGGCAGACGCATAGCGGTTTCATGGTTGCTCGGAAAAATGACTGCGAAATAGATCGACTTCTCCGCTGTGCCGTACTGAGCACCGAGCCAGCCAGCGTCTCCACTGAAAGGGCTGGTAAGCTGCCAGCTATAGCGGGGGTGCAGGACATCTCTGACGTCAGGCGGGGCGAGCCACACCTCGGGAACGACGCCCACGGCCACGCTGCCCTCCCGCGGCAAGATCGGGTAGAACTGCCCTCGCCTTATCCCACCTGACGGAACATAGCCGTCGATCTCCGGGAGAATCCGTTGGTAGCCCCCGGAGACGCTGAAGCCGGCGGTGGCCAATCCGGCCGGCAGGCTCAGGGTAGCGCGGGCGTCGCCCTGCGGCGGATCTCTGATTTCGACCAGTTCAAGGGTGTCATAAAGACGCGAGCGGAGGTCTCCACGCAGGTCGAGTTCCATAACGGCATAGACCTTCGGGTACGGCGGCACCCCCGTAATCTCCAGGTCGATCTGGGCGAAGTCGGTGTGGTTGACCGACATACTGTTGCGGACCGTCTCTCCGGGCTCCGGGGTCTGACCCACCAGCGCCCCCCAAGCTAGCTTCTTGCCCATTGCATCAAGGGCCAGGACGATTACGTCATACTTCCCGGACCTCTGGCACACCTGCAACTGCAGGTTCGCCAGGTCGCTATCCTTCCCTCCGGAGGAGCAGCCCGACATGTAGAACACCTGGGTGGTCGCCGCAGGCAGACCGGTCAGTGTGAGGTCAAGCATGGTCTGGTCGGGTTGAAAGGGCGCGTAGCCGGCAAAGGTCAGCTTCACGCCTGGGGGTGGGTTCGCCACAGCGTCAATGAATCGGTCGGTACCGGTGGTCTGATAGACCGCTACCATGCCTCCGGGAGGGACCGCGACTGCCACCTGACCATCGGTGCTAGTCTTGAATGTCTGCACCACGGCACCGCTCTTGTCGTTAATCACAACGTCCACGCCGACGACCGGATTGCCAGCCTCGTCCTGGACCAGCACTACGTTGCTTGCCTTGGGCATGGAGTCCATGTCCTGCGCTCTGCCCATATCCGGGCCCCCATCCCCCATGCCCTGAGGAGCCGTGCATCCACCCATGCAGGCCATCAGGCAGATCGTTGCGGCCAAGATGACGGATTTCTCGCGAACATCAGTGTCCATTGTCTTCATCTCCTGTCAGTGATGTCACCGAGAGCCCGCGCTGGCGTGGGCCATGATTGCCATGAGCGATGCAGTGCCCGCCGCGGGACCCTCCACCCTGCGCAGGGATGGGGACCGGATCGGGGCCAGATCGATCTTTAGCGATGTCTGATACTCGGCCTTGATGTCGATCCGCCGGTGGAAGCTGGCGTGGTGAGGAGCGCGCACGCTCACCTTGTGGAGACCAGGAGCGACGTGATCGAGGCGCACCAACGCGCCCTTCCCGCAGGGCTTGTCGTCCAGGTAGACCCTGGCCGAACGCGCTCCGCTTTCAACCTGGAGAACGCCGAACGACTCGACAGCCGGAGCGGACAGGGGTGGGGACGGTATCCCAGCACCGAGCGCCGCCAAGGCGGTCCCAAGGCTGGGGGAATGTAGCTGGAATCTTTCGTGTCCCACGCCCATGGCGATGGCCAGGGCGCAGAGCAGCAGGGCAGCCAGCTTCACGAATGTTTTGAGACGGCGCAAGGGTGGTTGCTGGAGGCTGATCTGGTCCATTTCAATCTCCGTATCGATTGTTTTTTCTGAGGGGAATGCAGACGAGAGAGGTCAGTTCTTGAGCGGGGTCACGTCCATCGCCTTCATGGAGGAGTGCGGGACCTTCTTTGTCTTTCCGCCTTGGGAGCTGGCAGCCTCCATTTCCTTCAGCGCGGACGCCATGGCCGACTGGAGCTGATCAGGCCGCCCGGCAACGATGACATAGATCTTCTGCTCCTCTTCCTTGGGGTCAGGCTCCTTGCTGGCGGGGACGGAATCCCCTGCAGGGCGAGGCGCTGCCACCGGTGCCTGGACTCCAGCGGCCGGAGTGGGGGGGCTGACCGGAGCCGCCACGGGGGAGATGATCGAAGGCACAGGGCAGGCCGGGCCTCCGCATGTGCTGGTGACGGGCGGCGACGGCGCCACAGCAGGGGTGGCTGGCGGCAGCACCGGGGTGACCGGCGGCAGCAGCGCCGGGGTGGCGGGCGGCGACGCCGGGGTGGCGGGCGGCGACGCCGGGGTGGCGGGCGGCGACGCCGGGGTGGCGGGCGGCGACGCCGGGGTGGCGGGCGGTAGCGCCGGAGTGACCGGCGGCAGCGCCGGAGGGGCCGACGGCGGCGCAAGGGTGGCCGGCAGCGGCGCCGGAGTGATCGGCGGCGCTACCGCGGGAGTCGGTAGGGTTGGCTTGCTGGCTGGCTGCGTCGCAGTCAGGATCGGCTTGGTGGCGTCGTTCATCTGCAAGATGGGCTCGTCTGCGAAGCTCGGCCCCGCAAGACTCAGGGTGACTGCGAATCCGGCCAGCAGGGGCTTGAGCGTCTTGGTAGAGAACGGATAGAGACATAAGAACATCCGAGACATGAGTTCCTCCTAGCTAGTTTGTTGGTTACTATTGTGCGACTTTCTTCCGCACCTATTGAGGTAGACCGGTAAGTACAACATTTGTGACAAACATATTTATGATAGTGAAACAATTGAAGAGAGGCGCACGCGCACGAGGCGAACCCTTCGGGACCGGTGTGCCCGATCAGTCGCTGGCGAGCCGCATTTTGTTGTTTTCCTTGCGGGCCTTCAAAACCCTTCAAAACCGGCGTCGTTTGTCCTACGCTTCCTATCCTCTATGCTGGATGGAAGGACCGGGATCATGAAGAGCACGCCCTGGGTCGTCAGGATCGTCCGTCCGGGCCTG
>JBBRLA010000209.1:0-12377 GCA_038231615.1 Polyangia bacterium
CCAGGGGATCACCCGGCAACGTCATCAGTAGCCAGTACTACTCTCTCGACGGCCCCTCGACGGGACACATTCAGCTGGCGTTGATTTCGACATAAGCCTTTGAGGTGCTCCCGTCGGAGGCTCGACTCCAGAAGCACACCCGTGCCAAGAGTGCAACGGGCCAACGGAGTCCCAGGGACGCCGGGGTCGAAACTGGGACGGCATGGTCGGCCCGCTTGTGCTCAAGCGCCGATACAGCTACTGCAAGGGATGGGGAAAGGGACGCGCCCCTGCACAGCAGGCGCTGGGGCTGCCCGACGGAGATTTCACCCCCCGACTGGAGGAGGTGTGCACGATGATGGCCACCACGTTGCCCTTCGGCACGGCCACCGGGCTGGTCTCCAAGCTGTGCGGCATCCAGGTCAGCATCAAGGCCGTGGAGGGCATGGTCGAGCGCCGAGCGGAACAGGTCGCGGCCCAGGACCAAGAGGAAGCGGCGCGGGTCGAGCAAGCCGAGGCCAACAAGGTCATCCAATCGCTCCGCTTCCTGCGCCCCTCAGGAGCCCAGACGCGCAAGCTCGTCGAGCAACTGGGCACCTACCTGACCAACAATCTGGATTGCATGGACTATCCCGCCTACCGAGCCCGTGGCCTCCGCATCAGCAGCGGCGCCGTGGAGAGCGCCAACTACCACGTCACCGGCACGCGGCTCAAGCTCCAGGGCATGCGCTGGTCACAGGAGGGTGCGGGCCACATGGCGTTGCTCCGCGCCGACCTGTTCAACGGCCAATGGGAAGCCAGAACCAAGCAGCTACTCGCCGCTTGACCCCGATCGCAGGGAACCGCGCCCCACACCGGTTCAGGGCCGCGCATGGGCCCAGCCCAGCGCCTGTCCCACGGCGGCCAGCACCAGCGCCTCCCGCTCGGTCCGCCGCGCCCGGGACAGGGCCGCCGCCGCCTCCTTGCCGCCCAGCTTGCCCAGCGCCGTGGCCGCCGCCGCCCGCACCGGCACATACGGGTCCCCGAGCAGCATCTCCGAGAGCTTCAGCACCGCCCTCCCCTGCCCCAGAAGCCCCAGCGCCACCACCACGTCCACCCTGCTGCGGACATTGTCCAGTTGCTGAAGCAACGGCTCCAGCGCCCGCGGGTCGCGACTGCCCCCCAGCCCCAGGATGAGCGGCCTCACCCGATCTGGATCATCCAGCACCATGCCCACCGGCAGCGCCACCAGCAGCAACGGCACCACCTCCCCGCCAGCAGCACCGACATGAGGCAGCAGCGCCAGCGCCCCGAACATCCGCAGCTTGCCCTCCGCCGCCTCGTCCCGGATCACCGAACCCACCTCCGGCAACACCGCCGCGTCTCCCTGCGAAAGCCGTACCACCATCGCCCAGCGCCGCATCTCCGTGTCCCCCGAGCCCGCCGCCATGCCTGCGGCCAGCGCCGCCCGTGCCTCGACCCCGCCGCACGCCCCCCCGCCATCTTCAACGGGCACGGGCGCGCCCCCTCCAGCAGGCGCCCCCAGCGCCCGCGCCTCCACGCACAGTTCCGCCAGAAGCGCCATCGCCTCCCGCCGCACCAGAAGCGGCAGGTCCATCGCCACCACCAGCCGCGCCAGCCCCGGCGCCGCGTCCCGATCGCCCGCCCGCCCCCGCAGCAGCACCTGCTGCGGGCCCTCGCCATCGCCAATGGGCCCGCCCGGCCCTTGCTCGAACTGGCTGGCCTCCAGCAGATACCGCGAGAGTTGCTCTCGCAGCGCCCGCGCCCGCTCAGGCTCCGCCTCGATGCGGTTCTTCCGCTCCTCCGGGTCCCGCGACAGATCATAAAGCGCGCAGGTATCTGTGCTCCGATCGCAGATCAGCTTGTCGCTGCCCATCACCACCATGATCTTCCGCCCGATCTCCCCGAAGATCGGCCCCGGCGGCGGCCGCGCCCCCTCGGGCAGGTACGGCAAAAGGTCCCGCCCGCGCATCCGCGCCGAGGGCGCGATGTCCAAAAGCCCCAGGATTGTCGGCGCCACGTCGATCAGCCCCACCGGCTCGGCCACCTGCCGCGGCGAAAGACGCGACGGCTGCGCAAGATCCGCCAGGAAGAGCGGCACATGCACCTGCTCCTCGTAGAGCGTGGTGCCGTGATAGCGCCCCCCGTGCTCGCCAAACTCCTCCCCGTGGTCCGCAGCCAGGATTACCAGCGCCCGCGGCCGGTGTACTCGCAGGTACCCGAGCAACCGCCCGATCTCCTGGTCCACGAAGCGCACCTCCCCGTCGTAGCGCTCCCGATCTGTCGCCCGCGGCCCCGGCCCGCCGGGGTGGACATCATAGGGCTCGTGGGGCTCCAGATAATGCACCCAGACAAAGGTCCGCTCCGGACGCTCCGTCGAAAGGAAGTACACCACCTGATCCGTCCGCCCCGGTCCCGAAAGATACTCGTACTTGACGTACTCGAAACCGTATGCCGACTCCTCCAATCGCTTCAGGCGCTCATGCTCGATGAAGAACACCGATGGTGGAAAGAACGCCGCTGTCTTGAACCGCGCCCGGCGCAGGATCATCGGCAGCGTCTCGTGGTCGGCGGCGTCCTGCCCCATCGTCAAAAGCGCATACACCGGCTTGCCGGTCAAAAGCGTCGCCACCGCGAACGAGGTATGTGGCACCTGCGTATACGCCCGCTCGAACCGCACCCCGCCGGCCGCCAGCGCCGATGCCACCGGCATTGTCGCCGGCCGCAGGCGATCGTAGCGCAGGGCGTCCACCGTGATCAGAAAGACGTCGCTTTCCGGCAGCCGCTGTGCCCGCTCCGGCATCGCCACCCCCTGCGCCGCGGACTCCCCACCCGAACCTGCCGCGCCCGCCACCGCCGTCCCCGAAAGACCGTCCCGCTCGGGCATCGCCAGCGCATGCAGCCGCAGCACCCGCGAGGCCAGCGACGAATGCTCCAGTGCCAGCCCGCGGAAGGTCAGCGCCCGGGTCAGCCGCGAAAGCAAAAGACCCCCGACGATGACCAGCGCCAGCGTCACCGACAGCATCAAGAATTCGTCGTTCAGCCAGCGCCGCCGCAGCCAGTTCCTGCTCAGACACAGGAACAGGGTCCCGAGCTGCGCGCTCACCCCCACCAGCACGAAAAGGCTCAGGTGGAACCACTCATAAAGCCGCGGCAGCACCCGCTGGTCCGCCACGAAGAGCCCGATCGCCAGCCCCCAGAACAGGAGGCCCATCCCCGCCGCCCGCCGCGGCCGCCGCGGGCCGCCATCGTCCACCCAGGCCAGAAGCCGCAGCACCCGCACGATCCCCAGGCTCAACAAAAAGAGGCTCAAAACCCCCAGGACCAGCGCGATCAGGTCATGCCCGGGAATCTGCTGCGCCCGCGGCCCGCGAAAGATCTGCGCGCACACATAGACCACCGCCGGCGTCGCCAGAAACGCCCCCAGCCGGCCGAACCACGGGGCGGTGCGCGTCGGCGAGCTGGAATCGGCCAGCGCCCGAGAGAGCACCCCCAGCATCACCCCCGCCGCCCCCTCGATCATCCCCAGCACCACCGCCGGCACCAGCGCCGCGCTTGCCACCAGCAGCCCGAACCACGCCGCCTCCGCCGGGGCCTCGAAGTTGCCGGTGGCCCGACACAGCGCCCACCCGCCATCCAGCGCCCCCAGAAGCAGCCCCGTGAGCAACGCCACGCCCACGCCCACCCGCATGCCGCGCAAAAGCGCCGAGACCCGCGGGCTCATCATCTGGACCCCGGGCCGGCCGGCGACCGCGCCCCCCGCTCCAGCAGCAGCGCGTCGATCGCCGACGACAGATCCCGCACCCCGACCAGCTCTATCGAACCCAGCGACCCTGGCAAAAGCTTCCGCACCTGCTTAGCGCTCGCCTCCGGCAGCACGCAGCGTCGGAAGCCCAGCTTCCCCGCCTCCTTGATCCGCACCTCCGCCTGGGGCACCGCCCGGATCTCCCCCGAAAGCCCCACCTCGCCAAAACACACCGCCGACCCGTCCACCTCCCGCCCGGCGATGCTCGAGGCCACCGCCACCGCCACCGCCAAGTCCGCTGCCGTCTCCTCCAGGCGGATGCCGCCGGCCACGTTGACGAACACGTCCTGCCCCAGCACATCCATCCCGACCCGGCGCTCGATCACCGCCAAAAGCATCGCCAGCCGATACGGGTCCACCCCGATCGCCGTCCGCCGCGGCACCCCGATCGCATGGGCCACCAGCGCCTGCACTTCCAAAAGCAGCGGCAGCGAACCCTCCATCGCCGCGGTCACCGCCGACCCGGGCACCCCCAGGGGCCGCTCCGACAGGAAGAGCGCCGACGGGTCGTTGACCTCGAAGAGCCCCTCGCCGCGCATCTCGAACACGCCGATCTCGCTGGTGGCGCCGAAGCGGTTCTTGCTCGACCGCAGAATGCGGTAGGGATGGCCCCGCTCCCCTTCGAAAAGGATCACCGCGTCCACCAGGTGCTCCAGCGTCTTGGGCCCCGCCAGCGACCCCTCCTTGGTGACGTGGCCGATCAGGATCGTGGCAATGTCCCGCTCCTTGGCGAAGGGCATCATCCGCGCCGCCGCCTCGCGCACTTGAGACACGCTCCCCGGCACCCCCACCACCCCATCTACCAGCACCGTCTGGATCGAGTCGATCGCCAGCACCCGCGGCGAGAGTCGCCCGGCCTCATCGAGGATTGCCTCCAGGCGGTTTTCCGACAGAATGCGCACCCCGGGACGGGTGATCTCCAGCCGCCGCGCCCGCAGCGCCGACTGCGCCATCGACTCCTCGCCGCTCACATAAAGGACCTGCGCGTCCTTGCCCTCCTGTCGCGAAAACCCCTGCATCATCTGCAAAAGCAAGGTCGACTTGCCGATCCCCGGGTCCCCGCCCAGAAGCACCAGGGACCCCGGCACCAGGCCCCCGCCCAGCACCCGATCCACCCCAGGCAGCCCCGATCGCAGCCGCTCCGCCTGCGCGTCCGCCCGGGTGTCCACGCTGATGATCGGCTGGGAGCGCAGCGCCACCTCGGGCACATGGACCGAGGCCAACCGCCGCCGGCCCGCCGGGGCACTGGCGCCCGCCGCCCCAAACGTCCCCTGCGACAAAGGCGCATCGGCAGCCCCCGGCGATAAAGGCGCATCGGCAGCCCCCGGCGATAAAGGCGCATCGGCAGCCCCCGGCGCCCACGGCATCTTGGCCGATCCCGACCCCGGCGCCCCCGCCAACCCAGCCATTCGTGGCGGGCCCGGGATCGGCACCGTCGGCGACCGCACCCCCGCGCTCACCGAGTAGGGCCCCCGGGGCGGCAGCACTGCCTGCTCCAGAAGGGTATTCCACGTGCCGCACTCGCCGCACTTCCCCATCCACTTGGGATGCGACGCCCCGCAGGACCCGCACACAAACTGCGTCTTCGCCTTCGCCATACGCTAGGTTCCCGACCCCTTCTCATGCCCCGGCTCACGCTCCAGCACCGATGACAGCTCCGCCGCCTTCGATCCATCAAAGAGCCCGAACATCCCCCCGGTGTGCAAAAAGACGATCCGCTTCCCCAGCGCCCAAAGATCCTCCCGCAGCCGATCAACCATCCCGAACATCGCCTTCCCCGTATACACCGGGTCCAGCACTAGCCCCGAGGCCCGGCACACGTCGCCGATCAACAAAAGCTCCGCCGGCCGCGACAGGGCATAGCCCCGCCCCACGTACCCGTCCAGCATCTCGAAGTCCTCCCGCCGCGCCAAAAGCCGCCCCGCCTCGACGATGCCGTGGCGTCGTGCCGCCTCTTCCAGGATGCCAGCCATGAGGTTCACAAAATACGCCCGGTCATCGCAGACATTCACCCCCACCACCCGCCAGGGCAGCCCCAGAAGGTGCACCCCCAGCAGCAGCCCGGCCCCCGTGCCCCCCGATCCGGCGGCATGGACGATCGTCAGCGGCCCCTCCGGCATCTGTGCCAAAAGTTCCGCCACCGCCGCCACGTAGCCGAAGCAGCCCAGGGCATTCGATCCCCCCTCCGGGATGACATAGCCCCGCCGGCCCGCCTTGGCCAGCTCCTCCACCATCGCTGACATCAGCTCCGTTCGCCGCTGGTACTGCGTCGGCGTGATGAAACGAAGCTGTGCACCGCAGAGACGATCGAGCAACATGTTCCCATCCGCTGCCGGCGGCCTCGCCGGGTCCGCCGTCCGCAAAAAGAGCACGCTGGAAAGGCCGATCTGCGCCGCCGCCAGCGCCGTGGCCCGACAGTGGTTCGACTGCGCCCCGCCGCAGGTGATCACCGTGTCCGCGCCTTCTCGCCGCGCCTGGGCCAGCAGGAACTCCAGTTTGCGCACCTTGTTCCCCGACAGCTCCGCCCCGGTCAGGTCGTCGCGCTTCACCCACAGCTCCGGCGGCGCCTGTCCCGACCCAGACAACGGCAGCAGCGCCGAGAGCAGCCGCGGCGGGCGCACGACCTTGGTGGGCAGGTTCGCCAGCAGAAGACGACTCGGGAGCCGATGGGAAATTTCGTCAGGACACATGATGGAAAGAAGTTGTACGGGATGACCGCCCACAGGACAAGTCATGCACACACCCGTCGCGGCGTCCCGCTTCACCCGCTGCGCCAAACCAGCCCCGAAATGGCACCCGAAACCCCAAATGACCTCCAACCGCGCGAGAATTTGCAGGAATTTTCCACCCGGTCCTACGCGTTCCCGGTTGCTCTGATGCCGTGAGGGCGGTACCTTAAGGCGCCATGTCGGAGCAGAACCAGCAGCAGAAGGGCCTCCGTGAGCGCCTGCGTCTGTACCAGCAGAGGCTCGCCACGCAGGAAAAGAAGGCCCCGCCCCGACGGGACCGCTACGTCACCACCGCCGACATCGAGCTTCCCGACCTGTACACCCCGCTCTCCGCCCCCGACACCCAGCTCGCCGAGCTGCCAGATTCCGGGGCCGCCTCCGAGGCCAGCTCTGGCGCGGCAGAACGCCGCCACCTGGACCGCATCGGCCTGCCCGGCGAGGCACCCTTCACCCGAGGCGTCCAGCCCAGCATGTACCGCGGCAGGTTGTGGACCATGCGGCAGTACGCCGGCTTCGGCAGCGCACAGGAATCCAACCGCCGCTACCGCTACCTGCTGGACCGGGGCCAGACCGGCCTCTCGGTGGCCTTCGACCTGCCGACGCAGATGGGGCGCGACCCCGACCACGAATATTCCCGCGGCGAGGTCGGCCGGGTCGGCGTATCCATCGCCTCCCTCGACGACATGGAAGTCCTGCTCGACGGGCTGCCTCTTCACAAGGTCACCACCTCGATGACCATCAACGCCACCGCGGCGACGCTGCTCTCCCTGTATATCGCCGTGGCCGACAGCCGCGGCATCCCCCGATCGGCGCTCGGCGGCACCATCCAGAACGACATTTTGAAGGAGTACATCGCCCGCGGCACCTATATCTACCCGCCGCGACCCTCGATGCGCCTGTGCACCGACATCTTTGCCTTCTGCCAGGCCGAGGTGCCCAGATGGAACACCATCTCCATCAGCGGCTACCACATCCGCGAGGCCGGCAGCGACGCTGTGCAGGAGGTCGCCTTCACCCTTGCCGATGGCATCGCCTACGTCGAGGCGGCCCTTTCGCAGGGGCTTGCCGTGGACGAGTTCGCGCCGCGGCTTTCGTTCTTCTTCAACGCCCACAACAACCTCCTGGAAGAGGTGGCCAAGTTCCGCGCGGCGCGGCGGCTGTGGGCGTCGATCATGCAGGAGCGTTTTTCGGCGAAAGACCCGAAGAGCCTGATGCTCCGCTTCCACGCCCAGACCGCCGGCTCGACGCTGACCGCACAGCAGCCGCTGGTCAACGTGGTGCGCACCACCGTGCAGGCGCTGGCGGCGGTGCTGGGGGGCTGCCAGTCCCTGCACACCAACGCCTACGACGAGGCGCTGGCCCTGCCCACCGAGCAGTCCGCCCTGCTGGCCCTGCGCACCCAGCAGGTCCTGGCCCACGAGTCCGGGGTGGCCGAGATCGTCGATGCCCTCTGCGGCAGCTATGCTGTCGAGGCACTCACCGATCAAATCGAGGCCGGCGCCCGGGATTATTTCCAGCGGATCGACGATCGCGGCGGCATGGTGGCGGCCATCGAGCAGCAGTATCCCCAGCAGGAGATCGAACGCCGCGCCTACCAGTATCAACAAGCACTGGAAAGCCAGACTCAGGACCGTATCGTCGTCGGGGTGAACGAGTTCAAGGTCCCCGATCAGCCAAGGCCGGCGGCCAAGCCATCCGATAAACCCGACGCCCTCAAAAAAACGACAATGACGCCGGTTTCCATGGAAACCATCCAGATCCAGCGGGTGCGAGCGTTCCGCGCGGCGCGAGACTCCCAGGCGGCGCACGAGGCGTTGCGGGGACTCAGCGACTCGGCGCGACGGCCTGCCGCGGCAGAAAACAATCTCGTGGCGCAGATTCTGCACGCCGTGAAAGCGCGCGCGACCGTCGGAGAGATCGCCGACGCCCTGCGCGAGGTATTTGGAGAGCATGACAAGTTCACTCGGTGATTCGTGCCCGGCGCTTTAGCGCGGAGAATCCGGGTGTCATAGCGAGCGGCTATCTTCGTCGCGATGCAGGAAAGCTGTTGATCCCATGCTTGAAAATGGCGTAGTATGAAGTCTCTGAGGAGCGACTTCGCCTCAATGCCCCACGCCCCGCGGGAGGCACGTAGTATGACCAAATCCGATCTGATCGAGATAGTGGCCGCGCAGCTTCAGCTTCCAAAAGGGAAGGCTGAGCAAATCATCAATTGTATCTTCGACTCGATGGAAGAGAGTCTCAAGAGCGGCCAGCGTATTGAGATTCGCGGGTTTGGGAGCTTCGAGATACGGAAGTACAAGGCCTATGAGGGACGCAACCCACGGACCGGTGATCCGGTCGAGGTGAACCCCAAGCGGCTTCCGTTCTTCAAGGTGGGCAAAGAGTTGAAGGAACGCGTTAACGCCGCTGCGGTTGCGAAAGAAACCGCCGCCTCTTCTGGCGGGGAGGGAAAACCCTCCGGCCCAGGGAAGAAACCGGGCCAGGGCCAGGGCCAGGGGAAGAAACCCCGGTCCCCATCGAGGTAGCGCCTCGCTGAGCGAGTAAAGAAAAAGAAAAGATCCTATAAGAGAGGGCGCTGGCGCCATTCGTCCAGCGTTGGCGCCAGAGCCGCAATCGAGCACAAGTGGCCGATTCTGGGCCAGGTGGCCGGCTGGGACCGGGAGAAGTGGGACCACCCGCCGGCTACTCCTTCCACGACGGATTGAGCGGCAAATGGTATCTGCGTTACCACGAAGTCCCTTGGCTGAGCCGACTCGAAAGGACCGGGCCCTGGCGCTTCTGACCATGCGCCCCCGTCCCCCAAGCCTGCTGGAGCAGAGCGGGGTGGGCATCTTCGCCCTCGACGGCAGCGGCGGGGCCATCAGCATGAGGCGTGCCTACCTACTCATGGGCGTGCACTACGCCATGTGGGAGATCTCCGGCCTGTGCGCGATGGCCTTCGGCGCCGGGATCGGCGCGACGCTCGGCGGCGCCGGTGCGGTGCTCGGCGGCCTCGGGGGAACGGCGTTTTCGGCCCTGTCCATCTGGCGCCGGCTCCAGACCCGGGCCATTCGTGGCCGCTTCATGGACCTGTACCGCCGCGGTGCCTCGGACGATGCCGAGGCGTTCTGCCGACGCATCCTTTCGAGCCGCGGGTCCCGGCCCCTCGAACGAGCCATTGTCCACCACTGCATCGCCCTTCTGCGCATGCGCTCCGGTGATTTCGCCGACGCGTACGAGGAGTTGCACCACGCCCGCGCGCTTCAGGAGCAGTGGCCGGTCAACTTCAATCTCATCGAGCGGGCGATACTGACGTCCGCCGAGGTGCTGACGCTGGTGAACCTTGGGCGCCTCGCCGAGGCGCGGTCTCGCTTCGAAGGGTGGCGGGAGCCACGGGGCGACTTCCTGCGCCTCCGGCACCTTACCGCCGACCTGATCGTGCAATTCGGCGAGGGGCGCCTGCGCGTCCCCGAGGAAGAAATGTGGCGCCGCGCGCATGCGTCGCTGGCGACGATGTTCAGCGGGATGCTGCTGCCGCTCTGTGCGTGGGGCTTCGCCGAGCTGGGCGAGGTGGAGATGTCCGAGCACCTGCGGGCCGTCGCCATCGATCGGGACACCACGTCGTGGCAGGCCCTGTTCCCGGCACTCCATGACTGGATACGGCGATGAATTCCTGGAAGTCGACTTCCGAAAGCAGGACCCGATTCTGGCAGTCCCCGACTGCCGCGCAGCCGCCGAACCTCGCGCCATCCGCGGGGTTGCGGCCCGAAAAGGGTCAGTCTCCGGACCTTCCGGTGACCTCCTCCGCGGGCCCCGGCCGCCCGGCTCTATCTTGGGATACCCACCGTGATCGTCGGGGAGATGTCCAGTTGCAGCGCCCCCGCCGGGACCGGATCGCCGGCCTTCACCTTGGGCGGGTTGCTTGTGCTGGTCGCCAGCAGGAACACGAAGGGCACCTTCGGGTTCATCACATCGGCCACGAGCTGCGTCCGCGCCGCCGAGGGGTCGGCCACCACCAGGTGCTGGCTGCCGTCCGCGAAGGGCGTCCCCCGCTTGATCGGCCCGATCGTGCCGATCTGCAAGACCCCCGGGTCGGTCCTGGACTGCGCGTTCTGCGGACCCACGTAGACCTCCATCTCGGGGATGTCGAAGGTCAGCGTGTTCTTCGGCATCCCGTAGGCCAGGTCGATCGTCCGCACCCCCTGGATCAGCTTCTGGTTCACGCTGCTCTGGAACGCCGGGTCCGACGCCAAGTTCACTGTATAAGTCAGCGTCAGGTTGGCCTGCGCATAACACACCGAACCGTCGCATACCCCGGTCACCTGCGCGTCCTTGATCTGGTTGTCGATCGCCTGGCAGGTGGCCAGTTGCGCCGAACAGGGGATGCTCGGCACGGTCCCCATGGTCGTGCCAAAATCGTGAGCATAGGTCTGCGTTTGCAGATGGACCGGCACGTCCAGGATGTTCGCGTCGATCAGGCCGCAGCCCGAAAGGCAGACAGAGAGGCCGCCTGAAAAGGCCAGGGCCCGCAGGCCGTGCACGAATGACGATGATCGCGAAGCGCGAAGCGCCGCGGTGGATGATGATCGCGAAGCGCGAAGCGCCGCGGTGGATGATGACAATAGGGTTAGTCTCCGCATGTTGATATCGTAGCACGACCCTTGACGCTGGGGCGGCGCCGCGTCATCGTGAGCAGCTAGATGCAGCGCGCGTTCCGCACCTTCATCGGAGTGGATCTGGGCGGTGGCAAGGGAAAAACCACCGCGGTGGCCCGGTTGCGCCTGTCGGATCAGGGGGTCGTCGTCGATGACTTTGGCGACGACAAACCCTGGTACGATGATCGCCTGATCGCCTACCTCCTGCGCCACGCGGGCGAGGCCGTCATCGCCATCGACGCCCCCCTGACTCTGACCGCCTGCACCCGCTGCACCCTCCCCACCTGCCCCACCACCGAGCGCTGCGACGTCCCCGCCGTGCGCTGGCTGCGGGAACGCCACGCCCGGCTTTCGCAGATGGCCAGGATGACCGGGACAGCCGGAATGGCGGGCCAGAAGCCGCGTTACACCCCCTACACCCAGCGCGCCACCGAGGTCGTCCTCCACGAGGACTTCGGCATCCTCCCGCGGGAGACCCTGGGGCAGGGCATGGGCCCGCTGACCGCCCGCGCCGCCTACCTGCGCCGGGCCCTGGCAGAACACTTCACCCTGAACCGCGACCTCCTAGAGGTTTACCCCAAGGCCACCCTGGCCCAGCTCTTCCCCGACGCCCCCGAAGCCGCCGCCCTACCCGCCCCAAGATCCCCGGAACCCGGCGCCCTGCGATCCATCGGCGTCACCTACAAGGACGGCAACGGCCGACCCCTTCAGCTCTATAGAAACGATACCAGGAACGGGGGCCAGGTGACAAATGGCGCATCCGGCAGGGTCGCCGTGGTGCTGACCCTGCAGCCCGCCGGGCAAAAACGCACCTCCGGCCCCGAAAACCCCACCGGCCCCGAAAGCCCCGAGGGCAGTGGCACCTTCCAGAACCGTGGCACCTTCGAGAACCGCGGCAAGAAAGAACCCCTCCAACTAGTCCGCTCCCAGATTGCCCGACACTACAAGCGTTCCGGCCACGCCACCCCCGTGCGTGAGCAGATCCTCCGCGGCCTCCCCGGCCTCAGCTTCGGCCCCGGGCAGTGGCAGGAGTTTGTCCTCCAGAACGATCACCAGCTCGACGCCCTGCTCTGCGCCTACACCGCCTTTCTCTGGGCCCGAGATGGCTGGGACATGCCCAAAGACCCCGTCTTCACCGAGGATGGCTGGATCTGGTTCCCGCCCAAAAAGATCCGCTGACCCAAGCGCCCCCTCCAGAAACCGGGAGTCAGGAAAGGAGCCGCTTGA